>JBBIVO010000014.1:0-29846 GCA_037439685.1 Candidatus Bathyarchaeota archaeon
GGAAGAGGCTGAAGCTCTGTCCAAGGGTCTACGGAACCAACTACTTTCTGAAGCATAAGGGGAGATACACCAACGAGAAGGTCGACAAGAAGGTCTGGCTCCTCTGGGCTGAGGGGAGGATCCACGGGGAGTATGACGCCCTCAAGACGCCCATAGGATACATCCCCGAATACCGGGATCTTGCACATCTATTCGAGAGGGTCTTCAGCAGGATCTACACGGAGGAGGACTACACCATCCAGTTCTCGCTGCGGGTCGATAAGCTGCTGGAGAAGTGCGCCAGGATGGAGGCCATCTACAAGAACGAGGTAGGAATACCCCAGGAGTTCTGGGAGGTTCACCACAGGCTTAAAAGAGGACTCGAGGCTCTCAGGGAAGAAACCGGAGAATCCGTCGTGCCCCCATCCCATCTCTCCTGATAAGAGGTCATATGTCCAGATCCTCAATCGCCCCATCGCTCCTCTTCAAATTCTGCGGCTTATCCCTATGCTCCTTAGAGGGTTCACCTACATCCAACCCATAGAGCCGCAGTTCTAGGAAGACCGCAATCCATTCCCACCACGCCAAGACCGCGAAAAAGATGCTGGAAATAGAAGGGGGTGGGATCTACTCTTCCTCGAAGCCCTTGAGCTCCACTACGCCTAGCATCTCAGGGTCTAGGGGGAAGATGGGCCTCCTTATCCTCTTAAAGGGGAGGCCTGCGAGGCGGGGGCTCGTCAAGCCCGGCGTGTCCAGCTCTATGACCTTCTCAGCTATGGGTTCATGGGAGGCCCTGTAGTGCACCGAAGACTTAACCACGATCATCCTCTTCTCCGTCGGCTCTATTCCGAGGCTCCTGTATAGCTGGAGGTCTGTGGGCTGGAGGCGCCTCTCCGCCAGTATCACTTCGACACCATCGCAGTCTAGGACCACGGTCCTCCCCATCTCGGTCCAGACGCCGGTCATCATGGGCCCCTTATTCTGGAACCTCCCATCGCTGATTATCCTAACCCTCCCTTCAACCTCCACCGGCTTCCCGTGAAACTCGTCGGTCTTTCCACCAACCCTCAGGGTGACGGTGCTCCCCACCCCTGCCTTTATGGCCTCCGAGACGGCCTCAGGATCCCAGATGACCGCTATCACGGCGTCTTTAACCCCCATCTCAAGCATCGCCCTGAGCACGAAGGTCCCATCGCTTGGAGCCCCTCCCCCGGGGTTGTCCCCGATATCGGCGAGGACGTATGGCCCCTTCGCCTTCATCGCCTCCCTCAAGGCCTCACGGACCGGGGTCGGCCTGACGAGGAAGTCTCTCCTGAGGCTCCAGATGAGGTCGGAGATCTCCTGAGCCTTCTCCTCCGCCAGGCCGGGGTCATTATTCGCAGTGACTATCACGGAGACGCCTACATCTTTGTGATCGGACCATGGAAACCCCCCTGCAACCGTGACGTTCGCTATCCCATCCTCCTTCTCGACGGCTAGCGCCCATTCCATAACCGTCTTCATGGGGTGGCGCCCCGTGTACTGAGCCTGGGGGGCCGGCATCATGGGGGGCTTCTTCATGGCGCTGGTCGGCTTGAGCTCCCCCTCCAGGATGGCCCTCATCAGCCCCCCCGCATCCATGGAGCGCTCATAGCTGTCCACATGGGGATAGGTATCCCAGCCCACGAGGATGTCAGCCTCCCTCAGCATGAGCTCCGTGTAGTTGGCATGGAAGTCGAAGGTCGATATGATGGGTACCCCACCACCGGCCTCCTCCCTCACAGCCCTCAAAACCTCCCCTTCAAGGTCGTCTGAGGACTCCGTCACCCCTGCCCCATGGAGGTGGAGGAGGACCCCATCCAGATCCCTATTCTCCCTTATCCCCCTTAAGACCTCCCCTAAGAGCGCCTCGAACGCCTCATCGGTAACCTTCCCCGAGGGGGAGGCGCTGGCGAATATGGTTGGAACCAGCTGGAAGCCGCACCTCTTCGAGGCCTCTATGAAGCCTCCAATCGGGCTTCTGGTCCCGGCGTAGAATTCAAGCCCCTCCCTCCCCCTTAGAAGGATCCTCTCCTCAAACCTCTTCATGTCGGTGGCTATGTTGGAGAAGACGTTGGTCTCATGGGAGATCATACCAGTCAGTATCTTCATCCTTTAGCTTAAGCTCCATCAGAAATATATATTTTCCCATTTCTATGAAATTGAAAAATAAATGAAGGCTTCCATTATTTTTCGGTATCAGTTGATTAAAATCAATTAAAACAGAGTTGTTTAAGGAGAATTATAATAAGAATTATTTAATTTTCCCTATCTATATTGGCCTGATGGGTTTCTCCTCCTCACATTATATTCTTTACAAGATTTTCCTTTTTTTTAACACATCTGGAAATTAGAGTTTCAAGTCTTTATTTCAACATTATTCCTCAGGTTCTCCTCCCCACTCCAGGTTGGAAATTCGGGATATGAAGGTTAAGGTTTATTCTAGGAATTTAAAATAGTTTCATTAGGCCTTTCACGCCTTTGTCAGGCTCACAAACTCCGATAATTTAGGTTGAGGTGGGTGAGGCTCAATCTCACAATCGAAACGATGCCCAAATCTCCTAACCTGACTCGAAATGCTTAAATACAGAATTTGGCTATTCTTCGGGTTCAGGTAAATATGATTCTTTCAGGTAAAAAGTTTGAACTGCTACTTACAGTGATATGTATCGGGCTGGCGTACCTCTATATGAAGAGCGCTGAGAGGAAGGCTCCAAGATATCGAATCAGGAGGTTCCCCGCCCTGGAGGCGATCGAGGAGGCCGTTGGAAGGGCTGCCGAGATGGCCCGCCCGGTCCACTTTAGCACGGGGGTTGGAGGAACCGACGACCAGTATGCCCCCATGACCCTCTCTGGGCTGGCCATCCTCGGCAGGGTTGCGGAGGCCTGCGGAAAGGCCGGCGTCTACCTGAGGTACACCACGCCCAGGGCATACCTGGTGCCAGTGGCCCAGGACATCATCAGGGGAGGGTACACGAAGAGCGGAAACCCCGACATGTACTCGCCGGATATGGTTTACTACGTGGGCGAGTATCAAACAGCCTTCATGACCTCAGTCATGGGTTACATATTGAGGGAGAGGCCTGCGGTGAACATGATATTCGGCGCAACCCTTTGGGAGACCATAAACCAGCTAGGGGCAGGGGCCATAGCGGGGTGCATACAGCTGGGGGGAACCCCCAGGCTCTACTACATCCCGATTATGATATGCGTCTGCGACTATCTGCTGATAGGCGAGGAGCTTTACGTCGCTGGAGCGGCGCTGGAGGGAACCCCTGGCTCCATAGGATACTTCAGAGGTCAGGACCTCTACAAGATGATCCTCATCGTTCTATTTATATTGGCGGCGGCCGCCTCCACTGCTGGCTTCAACCTAATCAGCTACCTTTCGGCGTGGTGAGATGAGCCTCCTCAGAAGGATAGAGATCCCCATAATCCTGTTCGCCATAGGCTCCCTGCTCCCACTGGTCGACTATTACACGGGAAACCTATCCGTCCAGGCTTCAGAGCTCTTGAGCTGGATCGTGATACTCGTCACATTCTCCTACCTAATTGGGGTGGTAAACCTCTTCAGGTACCATATAAACAACATAAGAAAGGGAAGAGACATCTATTACAGCATATTGATAATCGGGAGCTTCCTATTCTATCTTGCAATAGCCTATCTGAACAAGGGCATATACGACTGGATCTTCTCCACGCTCTACACCCCATTAAGCGTTTCCATATCATCCTTCGTCGGCTTCTACACCTACACCGTCTTCCTAAGGGGGGCCAGGCTGAAGTCTCCAACAGCCGTATTGCTGCTGGTCGTCACCATCGTGATACTGCTCTATAACACACCGACCATCCGCGCGCTGTCCCCTCAGATGATCCAGGTAGGCGATTGGATAAAGAACGTCCCGAACACGGGTGCATACCGCGGGATCCTGATCGGGATGGGGATCAGCATGGTAGTCCTCTTCATGAGGGCCATAATCGGAAGGGAACGCTCATACCTGGGAGGTGGATGATATGCAGAGAAGCTCACTTCCGCTGGTGGATAGGGCCGTCTTCATAATCTTCATGGTGTTGATCGCCCTTCCGGCCATCTCCCCTCTGGGCCTTCCCATAAGCATCAGCTCGAACACCGTGGAGGTCTACAGGCAGATAGAGGACCTTAAGGGCGGCGACATCGCGATGTGGATAACCGACTTCTCCGTCGGCACCTGGGGGCAGGTGGGGCCTGCGGAGGTGGCCATATACCGCCACCTCTTCGACCTGATCAGGAGGAAGGGGATCAAGGTCATCATAGTCACCACCTACAGCGTTGACGGAGCCCTCAACGCGGAGAGGATCCTCAGGGAGTACATAGACCCTAAAGGCCTCAAGTATGGCGAGGACTATGTCAACCTTGGATGGATACCAGGCTATGAGACGACCATGGCAGCCATGGCTAAGGACTTCCAGGGGATCGTCAAAACGGATGCCTATGGGAACACGATAGATAAGCTGCCCATGCTGAGGGATGTCCGCTCCATCGTCGACATAGCCCTGATCGGCTTCTCCACCTCGACGAGCCCAGACCCATACCCCAGGCAGCTTGGAGGCTATGGTAAACCCCTCATCATCAACACCCTAATAGCGACCGTCCCCTGGACGCTCCCATACTATGAGAAGAGGCTCATAACCGGATATATAGGGGCTGAGAGCGACGCCGCCGGCTATGAGAAGCTCACCGGGATGCCTGGGGAGGGGCTGAGAACCCTAGACGCCCAGACCCTCTCCCACATATATGGGGTCGCGCTGATAATCATCGGGAACATCTGGTACTTCACGAGGAGGAGGGGTGGGAAGGGTTGATAGACGCGCTGGTTACAAGCGTGGTTATCCTCATGGCCTGGTCCTTCCTCTACAGGGAGAACATATTCTACAGGATAGGTGAGGCGCTGCTCGTCGGCCTCGCCCTAGCCCTATCCGTCAAGGTCGGCCTAGATGTGCTATTCAACAGGATATACATCCCCATCGTGGTGAAGCAGCAGTGGCTCAGCCCAACCCTAATAGCCGTCGCTCTAGGCCTCATGATGTACACGAGGTTCTCAAAGAGCCTTTGGTGGGTGAGCAGGTGGCCCATAGCCCTGCTCTCCGGAGCAGGCTTAGGGGTTGCCATGAAGGGGGCAGTCATGGCCCAGATAGTCAGGCAGCTCGACATAGGAAGCCTCCTCACCAGAGACGTCTTCACGGGCATCAACAACCTCATCTTACTCGTGACAGCCATAACATCCCTAGCATACTTCCTATACACCTTCGAGCATAGGGGCGCCCTCGCCCCCGTCGCCAAGCTGGGCATATACTCGATGATGATCTGCTTTGGAACCACCCTCGGGCTATTCCTGATGTCCAATATAGGCTTCGCCATATCGCTGATACCTAATGTGGTCCGCCCCCCAGGCCTCTACATATCGATAATCGCAATAATACTAATAATAGCGGATAACTTTCTAAGAAAGAAGTGAAAAAATCCTTCATCTCTTTTATTTTTTGAGATGAATCCTCTTTATTTAATTAAGGGATCTACATTTTTTAAATGTCAATCAAGACTTCCATTAAATTTATGAATTAAATATAGATCTCTTACTCTAACATTTATAATTCAATAAATTCTCGACTCTTTTAATGGATCAGATAAATTTATATGTCTCTCTGTATTCCATCAGATAATCCTGAAGGGATGAGGAGAAAAGGATGGCTGGAGAATATCTATCCCTCTTAGCTTTAATTTCGGTTTCCCTCCTAGCATCCTTCATCCTCAACCTGGGCCTTGAGAGGTTGAGGATGCCGAGCCTCCTGGCCCCCCTCCTCATAGGGGTTCTCATCCAGCCGCTCCTATCCCCAGAACTGGCTGAGGTCATGGGTGGGGAGGCCTTCCACACCTTAGCCCAGCTTGGAATAATATTCCTCCTCTTCCTCGTAGGGCTTAGATTGGAACTCCATACATTAAGGGGCCTGACATACCATATAGCCCTGCTATCGGCTTTGAACCTTGGCTTCTCTGCACTCCTAGGATTCCTAGTGCTGGGCTATTATGGATATCCACCCCTCATCTCAGCGGTTGTATCTACGGCCCTAGCCACGGTTGCGGAGGCCACCATAGCCCCTGTGCTGGATGAGCTTGGGGTCATAAGAACCAAGGTGGCAAACCTGATCCTTGGACCCGGAGTGGTGGATGACATCGCGGAGGTCTTGACCGCCTCCCTGGCCTCCCTGATGGTTGGCTCTGGGGAGGCGATCGTAAACCCATCGTTCATGGCCCTGGGCCTCGCAGCATTCATATCCCTAGCCCTGGTTTTTGACAGGGTTATCCTCCCATCCATATCACGCCTGGAGGTTAAGTGGAGGGATTCGAGCCTCTTCCTTTTAATCTCCTCAACAGCCCTACTCTTCACATTGATCTCCCAGTTCTTCGGCCTCGGCCTCCTACTGGGCTCCATTACGGCGGGATTAATCTTCCAGAGGTTTCTCGGCTCGCTTGGCCAAGGGGAGGGAACCCTCAGGGCCCTCACCGCAGCGGCATATGGGCTCCTTGGCCCCATCTTCTTCTTCGAGATCGGACTGGGGATCAGCCTTTCAAGCTTAACGAGAGATATCGCCTTAACCCTCCTGCTCCTATCGGCGAACTTCATCGGAAAATTTCTGGCGGCCCTGATGGTTGGGAGGATGGCCAAGCTGAACTACAAGGCTATAATGGTTATAGGTCTAGGGCTGAGCGCCAAGTTCTCCATGGGGATCATACCCGTTCAGATATTCTACTCAGCCGGGTTGATAGACCAGCAGCTCTTCACCGCCTTCGTCGCCGTCTCGGCTGTTACCACGATGATCATCCCATTCGCCATATCCCACATCATCAACCGATGGAAAAAAAGCATAATTTAAAAATGCACCATCTTTATCATTGAGAAATTGAATTACATCTGGGTAATAAAAACATAAAAAGGTTTTAATTATGGTATGCTGTTGGAGGGCCTCTATCCGTTATGATCTTTTCAATCATTCTGAGTATGACCATCCCCACCACCTCTTCTCATTTCCCGAATTTTGAAAAATGGGAAGAGGCTTATAAATCTTTCTCATTTTTCAAAAAATTTGTTTTGAGAAAGGTTGATAAAGGCGGCCTCAGAACCCACCCTTAAACGGCCCGATAAGGGATGGGTGGGATGGGAGAGAACAGGTACAGGATAGAGGTCAAGACTGAAGACATGCTAGTTGAGGTTACATTTGTCTCATCTGTCAGCTTCGACCTAATAGAGCATGTTCTAGATCAGCTTAGAAATTATATTATTGAGGGATATCAGATTAAGTTATTTGGATATATAAATAGGAAATGTAATTATCTTAGAGCTTTCATGCTAGCTCTCTCCCTATTTGGTAAAGAGGATAGGATATCTTTTATAAATAAGGCTAGGTTTAGTAAGGCTGAGAGGAGAAAAAGCAGAATATTGATGCTGGAACTTAGGAGAAGGGGCTATACCGCCAAGCAGATATCGGAGGAGTTAGGGGTGCCCCTCAAAACCACCTACAGGTGGCTGAGCAAGGAGAGGGGGGCAGTTAACAGCCACTAGGGGGATGGAGGGCTTAAGGGTTGAAAGATATCTTTCTCCCCGCGGCTCAACCCTTCCTCGAGAGCTCCACCCCCTTCGAGGAGGCCATCTACGTCGTCTTCGGGGCCCCCCTAGACCTGACCGGCTCCTATAGGAGAGGCTCCAGGTTCGCGCCGGGCTCGATAAGGAGGGCGAGCATCGACCTCGAGGACATCAGCCTGAGGACGGGCCTGAGAAGGAGCGAGGTGAGGATAACCGACGTCGGCGACCTGAAGGGCGTTGGAGATCTCGAGGCCTATCTGGAGCGCGTCGAGGAGGCGGTCGGCCTCATCTCAGGCTCCGGGAAGATCCCATTGATGATGGGAGGGGAGCACACGGTGGCCCTGGGCGCCCTTAGAGCCCTAAGGCCAGACCTGGTGGTCGCCTTCGACGCCCACCTCGACCTCAGGGAAAGCCTCTCCGGTAGGAGGCTCTCCCACGCCACCTTCATGCGGAGGGCCTTCGAGGAGCTTGACGCCAGCCTCCTATTCATAGGGTGTAGGGCCGTCTCGGAGGAGGAGCTGGAGTTCGCGGAGGAGAACGCTGAGAGGGTTCGGATGGTCACATCCCTGGAGATCTTGAGGTGGGGGCCTGAGAGGGCGGTTGAGGCCCTGAGGGAGGGGCTGGCCTCGGCATCCTCAGCCTATCTCACCATAGACATGGATGTGCTTGACCCCTCGGCTGCGCCGGCGGTCTGCAACCCCGCCCCAGAGGGCATAAGCGTGACATCCCTTCTCGAGATAATAGCCGGAGCGTTGGACGAGAGGTTCAGGGGCCTAGACCTCACGGAGGTAACCCCCCACTACGACTCTGGGTTGACCTCAACCCAGGCTGCATACATCCTACTAGAATCCGTCTATGGCCTTGAGTCAGCCCGCTCGAGGAGGGGAGGAGATATAGGGGGCGATCGACAGAAGGGTATTTGATGCAGGCAGAAGAGCCGGAGGAGGCCTTCGAGGAGGAGGCCATACGGCCTATGGGAAGGCCCGCCCCGAGGGATCTCCCCCCCTCCCTCCTCCTGTCCGCGGGCTATGATGGAAAGGCCGAGAGGGCCTTCCTCCGCCTCTATGAGCCCAGGTCCCAGCAGATCTACATATGGTATGATAACACTGGCCACCTCCCCTACTGCATCTCGAAGCAGAGCCCAGAGGAGCTCAGGAAGAATGAGAGGCTCCTAAGCCACCCGGGCCTAGTCGCCCTGGAGCCCATCGAGAGGTATGACGCCCTCAGGGATGAGAGGATCAGGGCCACGAAGATAGTGGCCTCAAACCCCCTAGCCATTGGGGGGAAGGGGAGGTCGGGGATCAGGAATTTGATAGATGAGAGCTGGGAGAGCTACATCAGATACTACCAGAACTACATCTATGATAGGGGCCTGATCCCCGGGATGCCGTATAGGGTTGAGGATGGAAGGCTTGTCGAGGAGGCGTATGAGCTCCCAGAGGACGTGAGGCAGAGGCTATCCCTCCTCATCGGGGATGAGGAGCCAGAGTTTAAGGAGCAGATAATGGAGTGGGCGAGGCTCCTCCAGCATCCCGTGCCCCATATCCGCCGCGCAGCCATCGACATAGAGGTACAAATGGAGCAGGCCGACAGGGTTCCAAACCCTGAGGAGGCCCCTCAGCCCATCATAGCCGTGGCAATCGTCTCAAGCGATGGGGCGAGGCGCGTCCTCCTCCTCGCAGATGAGGGGATGCCCCATCCCACCGTGGAGGGGGCCGAGGTCAAGGTGTTCCATGAGGAGGGGAACCTCATCAGGGAGGCCTTCAGCCTCTTAGACGAGTATCCAGTCTTCCTCACCTTCAACGGGGACGACTTCGACCTCAGATATCTGATGAGGAGGGCTCAGAGGCTCGGCCTCGCCCCCGAGGAGATCCCCATAACCCTCGGCAGGAGGTTCGCATACCTCAGAAACGGGGTCCACATAGACCTTTACAGGCTCTTCCTAAATAGGGCCATCCAGGTCTACGCCTTCAGCGACCGCTACAGGGAGAACACCCTCGACGATGTCGCCTCATCCCTGATTGGGAGGAGGAAGCTGCAGCTGAGCCTCTCAACCTCATCGAGGGAGGAGGTGGCCAGATACTGCCTACAGGACGCCTTGATAACCTACGAGCTGACATCCTTCGACGACGACCTGGTGATGAAGCTGATGGTGATATTGAGCAGGATTAGCAGGATGACCCTCGAAGACGTGACCCGACAGGGTGTGAGCAGGTGGATCCTAACCCTAATGGAGTATGAGCATAGGAGGAGGGGGTGGCTCATCCCAAATGAGGAGGACATCATAGCCCTCAAGGGGGAGACGGCCACAAAGGCGATAATAAAGGGGAGGAAGTACCTGGGAGCCATAGTGAGACAGCCGAAGGCGGGGATCCACTTCGGGGTGACCGTCCTAGACTTCGCCTCCCTATACCCCTCAGCCATAGGGAACTGGAACCTGAGCTACGAGACGATCCGATGCCCCCACCCAGAGGATAGGGCCAACATCATCCCGGGAACACCCCACTGGGTCTGCAGGAGGCGTAGGGGTCTGACCAGCCTCCTCATAGGCAGCCTCAGAGACCTGAGGGTGAGGTGGTACAAGCCCCTATCCAGGGATAGGAGGCTCTCAAGGGAGGAGAGGGCCTTCTACGACGTGGTTCAGAGGGCCCTGAAGGTCATATTGAACGCCTCCTACGGCGTCTTCGGGTCTGAGAGCTTCAGGCTATACTGCCCACCCCTCGCCGAGAGCACGGCCGCCATAGGAAGGTACGCCATGACCCAGACCCTTGAGGCATCTGAGAGGCTTGGGATAGAGGTCATCTACGGAGACACCGACAGCATCTTCCTAGAGCAGCCGAGGGAGGATCAGATAACGAAGCTCATGGAGTGGTCTAAGAATAGCCTAGGGGTAGAATTGGACCTAGATAAGGTCTACAGGTATGTGGTCTTCTCAAGGAGAAAGAAGAACTATGTCGGGGTAACCCTAGACGGAAGCGTGGACATAAAGGGGTTGACCGGGAAGAAGAGGCACATGCCACCCATCATAAAGGATGCCTTCCTCCAGCTGACCGGGATCCTCGCGGAGATCCGGAGGCCAGAGGATGTGGAGGGGGCGAAGGAGGCCATAAGAGGGCTTGTGGAGAAGGTTTACAATAGGCTGAGGAGCAGGGACTTCAGCCTCGACGAGCTCGCCTTCAGGGTGATGCTCGGCAGAAGCCTCTCAAGCTATGAGACCAACCCCCAGCATGTGAAGGCGGCGAAGATGCTCCAGGAACAGGGCGTAACCCTAGGGGTGGGAGACATAATAAGCTACGTCGTCACACAGGGGGGAGTAAAGCCCGTAAAGCTGGCATCCAAGAGGGATATCGACATAGAGAAGTACATCGAATACCTGGAGTCCATGTTCGAGCAGGTCCTCGAGGCCTTCGAGATGGACCTAGACCAGATCATAGGCCGCCCAAGGATGGCAACCCTCCAAAGCTTCTTCAATAGACCGCCTCGATGAAAGAGTTCAGCTCGGCCTCCCCTGGCGAACTGGATGATGCAGCCCCTCAACATCCATCGGGACCGCTAAACTCTCGATTGGGATATTTCCATCAGCTCAGATAGAACCCGGCCTCAGAGCTATCGGAGCTCGAGGGAATGGAACCACGAGACCCTGCAAGAGAGGCCATCATACAATCCATACTTGATCCAGGCCACAGTATTATTTAGGTATCCATAGCCATATATCTCATAATCGGCTGTCTCTCTATCTCCATTCTCATCTAGTTTACACCAGCCGCTTGCCCCGAACGTCATTGACGCTATACTTGGGATGACCTCAAGCAGCCTCCTCACATCTGTAGTCCTCGCCTCCACTATGGCCTTAACGATTATCCATGCAATATCATATTTAGAAGCCATCTCGAGGTCTAGGGGCTCCGAGAATAATGCAATATACCTTTCATTAAGCGAGAGATATAGCTGAGACCTCACAGGCGCTGGTATTGGGCTGAAGAGCTTGAGGTGGGCGGCCTCCTCTGACGCCTCATCGATGAGGGCTTGGAGATTGGCGGTTTCATCGGTGCCAAACCAGTATATGCCATAAAGGGACGGATATCCTCTGGCCTGCTTGATTATCTTCACACCCTCCGAGAATGAGAGGAGCATCACAGCTACATGATCCCCCCCATACCTTCTTATAGCCTCCTTGCAGAGATCCTCCATATCCTTGAGGTGAACTCTGAAATCTGTGCACTCAGGGTCATACCTGATCCTACCAATGATCACACCTCCTCTCCTGATGAACTCCTCCTCCAAGACCTTATATATCTCATCTCCCCACACACTCCCAAATTGCATCACGATTACAGCCTCTATTCCTAGGCTCCTCATCATCTCTGCGATCACACGCCCCTGAGAGGTCTCAACGGGATACATCCTCAATAGATTATCTCCCGGCCTAGCTAGCTGAGATGTTCGGGATGATGCGCTGAAAAGCATCATATCATTATTATTAACATATGGCATAGAAACGTAGCATTGAGCTGACCATGGGTGACCTATTATTATATATATACCCATATCTCTGAATTCCTGAAGGTTTTGAAGGGCTACATGCACTAACCCTTCGTTATTCTTAACAATAAATTTAAATTTAACATCATATCCAAGCTTGAAGCAGAACTCATTTACATCTTTTTCCACAATTTTTTCAAAGAAAACCTTCGTTCTATTATAATCATAATCATCTGCTGCAGTTACACCTATATTAATCACTATGTTTTCAAAAGATCTCTTTTTCAATTCGGAAATCTCTTTTTTTAATTGATCTCTCTCTACTTCCAATAGTTGAAATTGTTTATTTAATATATTAATCTTAAACATGAGAGATGCAAAAGATCCCCAACCTATAATGGCTAAAAGAACCAAAAGGATGAACAACCATCTTTTTGACATATTTTCAAATCCTCCTCAAATCAATAAAAAGTTGGAAATTAATGCATCACCCAGTCAATATACCCTATAACACGAATCCATACACCAGAACCATTTTCATAAGGATTAGCTATATGTACTACTGTGTATTGATCGTTACAGGTAATAACTGGAGAACTTTCACCTGTGCTTAAAAGACCACCCCACTCCTCTATTCCACCTACTGTTATTACTACAGAGACCTCATCACCAGGGCCTGAAATTGAACTGATATATACAGAAGCTGCATATGGTGTCCTTGAACGTTCAAAGCAAAAGCCATGTGGTAAAGTTTCATCAAAATATTCATAGTCATGCCAGATATGTGGCTCAACCTCAGCAGTAGTCAAATTTATTGATGTCTCGATTAGAGAAGAAAATAATATTATTAATATAATAAATCTTGATCGAGTCATCACATTTTTTAAAAAAAGGCGAATTTAAACATTTCTTTCAAAATGCGATACTGGCAAGATAAGCTCACCATCCTGAGGGTGGCCTCCCCAGGCTTTGATGGACTCTGAGGTGGTTGTACCCATAGGCTAGTATCTGGGCCATGGCCTCGATGGCCAGTGGGCCTCTGGCCTTGGCGTTGAGGCTGTTGTAGAACCCTCTCATCCTCTCCTTAACCGTCCTGAAGTATCGCTCTATGGAATTCCGCTCCCCGAAGGTGACATGGAGCCACTCTAAGCCGATCCAAGGCCCATCGGTACTATGGCCCACCATCCACAAGGATTAAGGCCTGTTCGAACAGGCCCTTAAGACCCTCCGGAGGAATATGTAGGCGTCGAGGCTTGAGCGCTGCCAGGAGGCATAGACGGCCAACACCTCCCTCGAATCCACATTCACTGCCACCCATAGATAGAGCCACCCACCGAAGCTTGGCCTCATCTATGGCTACAAGCCTCCTAGGCCTTGGGGAAGCAGAATGAGCCAAGGCCTCAAGCCTATGAACCCAAAGCCTAACATCCTCCCTACTAGCCTTGATCAACCCATAACGCTCGATTATCGCCCTCAAGCTCAAACCAGCCAAGTAAAATCATCACCCAAACCCTCTCCTCAAGCGAAACCCCATTACGCATGAAAAGCCTATTCACCCTAACGGCCTCCAAAAGCCTCCCAAAGGCATCCAGAAGGATCACCAGGCCCAGGGGAGGCAGGAGGCCACACCTAAAACCTTATCTTGCCATTATCAAAATGCTTTCACTTCACAAAAACTTTAAATTAACATTATAAATTTTTATGTAACCTTTAATTTATTAAATAAAGATGCTTATCTGTAGTTTAATTAAAGATCACTCATATCAAGTAATTTCGAAAACATCATTTTGAGCATGAGAAAACAGAGAATGCAAGAGCCTTCTATATGGGGCTCCGAATAGTGTTGTAAGAGGCCTTCTGGACGAGCCTTATCCTCCCTAGGCCGGAAGGCCGAGCGAACGTTATATATCTGAAGCCTTGTATAGAGTGATAGGCCTATGCGATGTACGAGCTGGTAGATGTGGTAGATGTACTTGATGGGAAGCATGATGGAAAGAGGGTCACGGTGAGGGGGTGGATCTACAACAAGAGGAGCAGCGGGGGCATACAGTTCCTCCTGTTGAGGGATGGCTCAGGGGTGATTCAATGCGCCTTAGACAGGAAGAGCGTGGAAGAGAGGGACTTCAAGAGGATCGAGAAGCTTCCAGTGGAGTCCGTCATCGAGCTGAAGGGGGTTGTGAAGGTTGATGAGAGGGCCCCAGGAGGAAGGGAGCTCTCGGTGGATGGGGTAGGCCTCGTCTTGGAGGCTCAACCCGATTACCCGATAACCCACAAGAGGCATGGGGTGGACTTCCTCCTCGACAATCGCCACCTATATGTTAGGGAGCCTAAGATGCAGGCCATCTTCAGGATAAGGGCGAAGGTTATGGAGGCCGCCAGAGGCTGGCTCGTTGAGCGGGGCTACACTGAGACCCACTCGCCCATCTTCACCGCAGCCGCATGTGAGGGGGGCTCAACCCTCTTCGAGGTGGGATACTTCGATGAGAGGGGGGTCTACCTTGCCCAGAGCTGGCAGCTATATGCGGAGGCCATGATAAGCAGCCTCGGCAAGATATACACCATAGCCCCAAGCTTCAGGGCTGAGAGGAGCAGAACGCGCCGCCACCTCGCCGAGTACTGGCACCTCGAGGTGGAGGAGCCCTTCACAGACCTATATGGGATAATGAAGATTGGCGATGAGCTCATCACACACATATGCCACACCATAGCTGGGGAGAGGCCGAGGGAGCTTAGGCGGCTGGGTAGGAAGCCCGAGGAGCTCCTAAGGCTAGAGCCCCCATTTCCAAGGATAACCTACGACGAGGCCCTCGAGATGCTCAGAGAGGATGGAATAGAGCTCCTCTGGGGTGAGGATATGGGATGGCAGCAGGAGGAGCCCCTAACCAAACACTTCGACACCCCCTTCTGGGTCACCCACTTCCCGAAGGGGGTTAAGGCCTTCTACCATAAGCCCGACCCAAAGAGGCCTGAGGTCACCCTATCGGCAGACCTCCTAGCCCCCGAGGGATATGGAGAGATCATAGGGGGAGGCCAGAGGATAGACGGATATGAGGAGCTCCTCCAGAGGATAAGGGAGGAGGGCCTAGACCCCGACGACTACAGGTGGTATTTGGAGCTGAGGAGGTGGGGGTCGGTCCCCCACAGCGGCTTCGGCCTAGGCATTGAGAGGCTACTAATGTGGGTCGCAAGGCTCGAGCACATCAGGGATGCGATACCCTTCCCAAGGGACATGAGGCGAGTCTATCCCTAGCCCCAGACCTGAGCATCCATAGGCTCATTTTGACGACCCAAATGGCCGTCGCCGATGCCGAGATGGCCTCGGGTATGGCCGCACCCCTCCAGGGCATCATCCAGGCCGCCGGAGTTGCGAGGCCCATCGATAGGGTGAAGAGGCCTAGGGGCTTTCTTCCCCTCCTCCACAGAGAGATGCCAAGGGTGGTGAGGGAGATGGGCATGAGGGTGAAGAAGGCCAGGGAGAGGTATAGGTGGATTCTCCCAAAGCCCTCGTTGAATATTCCAACCCCCATCAGGGATATGGCATCGAGAAGGAGAAGGTAGGAGCCTAACCTCCAGGCCCAGCACCCCTCAGAGAGTTCCACGAGGCCGAGGGAGAAGGCCATCATAAGCGATCCCGAGGCTGCGAGGCCCAGGTTGAAGATCACCCCCGCGCCCCCCACCCCGAGGTCGCTGAGGGCGTTCTCGGCCCAGCTGAACCATGGAGATAAGGCCATTGAGAGGAAGACCGTGAAGTACCCAATGGAGACCGCCGAGATCCCCGAGAGGGCGGATAGCCGGAGGGACCTTGTCTCACAGCTCATCACGCCTCATCTCTCATACTCCGTTGGGTCTGAGATGCCCGCCTCCCTGAAGGCCTCTTTACGGTTTCTGCAGGACTCGCACACCCCGCAGTGCCTTGGGCCGCTTAGGTAGCATGACCAGGTCGCCTCATATGGAACCCCAAGCTCATACCCCCTCCTCAGGATCTCCGATTTTGGGATCTCTCCGAAGGGGGCGTCTATCACGACCTCATCCCCCGTTCCAAGCCTAGCCGCCTCCTCAAAGGCCTTGTAGAACTCCCTCCTGCAGTCTGGATAGAAGAGGCCGTCCTCCAGGTGGGCCCCATAGAATATCCTCCTCGCCTTGATGGATGAGGCGTAGGCCACGGCTATGGAGAGGAATATGCCATTCCTGAAGGGGACTATAAGCGACCTCTCGAAGGAGGATGCGACGGGCATCTCGGGGTCGACCAGGGATGTCGCCCCCATATAGAGGGGCCTCAAGGAGGATAGATCTACAATATAGAAGGGTATCTTCAGCCTCTCGGCCGTCTTGGCAGCGTACTCTATCTCTCTCTGGGCCCTCTGGCCATAGTTGAATATGAGGGCGTGGACCTCGCATCCCTGAGCCTTAGCCCAGTAGGCCACAGTCGTAGAGTCGGGCCCCCCGCTAAGGATAACTATGCACTTCTCGCCCACCCTCACCACCACCTGTAAAACCTCTCGATCGCATTAAAGAGGGATGCCCCGATGAGGTTGATTATCTGCTCGCTCAATAGTAGTGGGGGAAGCGTGGCGAAGATTGGGAGGTTGAAGAGCTGGTTCAGCATCCAGCTCACACTTAGGGATGTTATGACGGCTATCACAGCTCCAGCCGTATAGTAGCCCCCGCCTAGAAGCCTCGAAGCAGCATATCCTAGGATGCCTGCCAACAGGCTCATAAAGGGCATGAAGAGGAGCTCGTAAACTCCAGCGAAGGGGCTCACGAGGTTCCCAGCTGCAACCCCTATGGCATACCCTAAGGAGAGTATGGGCTTCTTAGCCACAGCTGGCCTGAGAACCCCAGCAACCCTGAACTGAAGGGCGGTGAAGGATATCGGAGCAAATGCATAGACCATCGCTGCATATAGAGCCGAGTATATCGTTAAAAGGGAGAGATCCCTCCTGCTTATCCTCATATACACCTCACCATCCCGGGGTTTATTAGGCGGAACGGTCGGAGGTGCCCCCGCCCACCCGCCATTAACAGACTCGCCTAGGAAACCTATAAGATTTGTCCGGTTTAGATCTCCTTATCAACCATTTGAAAAATGAAAAATTCAAATAAGTGAAACCCTTCAGTGGGGCCTATCATGAATGGATTGGCCGTTTCTTGAGACCCCTAGTTTTTATAGGGATTATGGCATATTTCAGTCCAGGGCCTAGGGATGGGGAGGATAGAGAAGGGGACGAGATGCACGGTCGTGGGGTGTGGCAGAGATGCTGTCCGCTCGATATCGGCTCCTAGGGCTAGGGCTGCGGGGCTGAATGTGGAGGGGAGGAGGGCCTACCTCTGTGAGGAGCACTACAAGGAGTATAAGAGGGGAAGCAGGAAGGAGAAGATGGTGGAGAGGTGGCGCCATGGCCTCTAGCCTACGAACCTCGGCCTCTCCTTAACCCTCATCGGCAGGGGCAGAGGCCTCTTCGGCATCCTCCCAACCAGTATTCTAATCTCCTGGATGAGGCCTTCTAGGGCCATATCCCTTATCTCACCATCTCCCCTCACCCTCACCGGTAGGAGTTTCGAGGCCATCTCCCTCTCCCCCATCACGATTATGTACGGTATCCACTCCTTCTCCGCATCTCTCACCTTCTTCGGCACGGTCTCCTCCCTGTCATCCACATCTGCCCTTATCCCCCTCCTGTTCAGAAGCTTGGCTGTGGCCTCCGCCGCCCTCACGTGGGCCTCGGAGACGGGTATTATCCTGACCTGGGTGGGGGAGAGCCAGAGGGGGAGCATTGGGGGCTTTCCGCCCCTCATCTCCATGTAGGCCCTCTCCAGGAGGGCGTATATGACCCTCTCTATGGCCCCGCTCGGGGAGCAGTGGAGGATAAGGGGATGCCTCTGCCTTCCATCCTCATCCATGTAGACTATTCCGTACCTCTCCCCATTCTCCACGTCTATCTGATCCGTTGAGAGGGCTGAGGCCTTATCAAGGGCGTCTATGAAGTTGAACTCGTACTTGAGGACGAAGTAGAAGAACCTCTCCCTCCACATCTCCACAAGGGCGGGCTTCCCATGCATCCTCACCAGCGAGTTGACGAACCTCCTGTTTCTCCTATAGAAGTCCTCGGTTACCCTGACCCCAAGCTCGTAGTCTTCTCTATCCAGCCCTATACCCCTTAAAACCTCCACGCAAAGCTTGAAGCGGCGCCTGAACTCCCTCTTCGCCTGGGCCAGATCCCTGCAGAGGGCGTGAACGTCAGGCATGGTGAAGGCCCTGAGCCTCCTAAGGCCGGCCAGCTCCCCAGCCTGCTCCCTCCTGAAGCTATACCTGGTCAGCTCATACATCCTTAGGGGTAGATCCCTATAGCTTATGGTCGCGTCGTGGCTCATGAGGAACTGGCCGAAGCAGGCTGCAAACCTCAAGAAGTACCTGTCCTCATCCGACTCGACTATATACTGGCGGGCTGGAAACCTGTGGAGATACTTGGCCAGGGAGGGGTGGTCCATGTCGTACATTATGGGTGTCTCCACCTCCATCCCCCCATACTCCTGAACCTTTGAGGTCACATACTCCTCGAGGAGGGCCTTCACCATCCTCCCCTTTGGATAGTACCTCAGGTTGCCTGGGTCTGAGGCGGGCTCGTAGTCCACGAGTTCAAGGCTCCTCATGAGGGCCACATGAGGGGGCTCCTGCTCGACGGCTCTGCTCCTCCTGACCTCATACTCAGCGAACCTCCTCAGCTTCTCATGCCCCTCGAAGTCGAACCGATCGAGGGGATGTAGAACGCCCTCGGGAGTGAGCACATACCAATCCGAGGCAAGCCTCTCCTCAGCCTTAAGGGCCTCTGAGATGACCTCCCTCTCTCCACCCATAGATCTCACCCAGTTCTAATCCAACCCCATTGATGGACACCCTCCTCTCCCCCTTAGGAATATTCTTTGTTGAAGAATGGAGCCGCCTACACCCTGCGAGGATATAGAACCGTCGGCCTACCCTGTTTGGAAGGCGTCCACCTCAACCCTTAAAATTGAGGACCCTGCTTTTATCCTTTGCGTCTAGCTCTTACCTATAAGCCTCGCCTCTTCTACGACCATGCAACCCGAAAGGCCGTCCCATCTTCTACTGGCCCTTACTATCTCGATCCTGCTCAGGAACCAGGGGGCGTCGAGGACCAGGGTCTCCATCTCTCCCCCCTCGCCGCATGGATCCACTCCAAACCTCGCCTGAAGAGTCTTAAGCTCCCTCAAGGCAGGTTCATCCAAGACTCGGCCCAGCCATCTCTCATCTAGGCCTAGGGCCGCGACCGCTGAGACCATTATGGACATGCCCCTCGAGAGCATCTCCTCCATCAACTCGCCTCGGTCCCTCCCCCATAGGGGTATCACGTGGTGGAGGCCGAGCTCACAGCATAGACGGTCTATCCGGTCCTTCTGGTATCTGGATGCTATCGCCCCCGAGACGATGCCGTCTATATCCAAGCCCAGGAGAGCGGCCCTCAGATCCTCAAGCTCCAAACCCTTCTCCCCGCTTGTTTGGATGGGTAGATGCTCGATCCCTATGGCCTTGGCCACAAATCCCGCCAGGTGTATGTTGGCTGAGTGAAACATCCAGCTGTCCTCTCTCCTTGGTATCATGGTGACAAGGGCTACGACCTCCACTCCCCCCTCCAGTGCTAGACGGGTGGCATAGGTGCTATCCTTACCTCCAGTGAAGAGCGCCGCCAGCCTCAAATCCCCACCCTACCAGACACCCGTCACAGTCAAGGATAGAAGGTTAAGAGAGGATTAAAGCTGTTCTTATGCCTTTGAACATCTTGCGGGTTACTCACCTCTTGAAGCCTGCGGTTGTAAAATAAGTATATCCTCATTGAACCCGCCTCTTAGACTCCGCATCCTAATTGGGAGGTTTAGTGAACGGCTGGGTCTTACAGAATGCTTCAGGAAAAATTGGCCGACGGCGACCCATGGAGCCGAGCCCGAATTGAGGGTTGAGATCCTATATCCATCCATTTGGGAGTTATCCCTTTGGAGGAGAGGGCTTCCTGAGGACCTTCCCGGGCCTCTTTCCCGTGTGTATCCCCTCCTCCACTACCGCCTCTCCATTCACCAATACGTACCTTATCCCCTTTGGGTATCTTAGGGGGTCATCGTAGGTGGCGGTGTCCATTATCGTGGCAGGGTCGAAGATGACGATGTCCGCCCACATCCCGGGCCTGAGGAGGCCTCTATCCATGATGCCTAGCCTCCTCGCCGGGAGGGAGGTCATCTTCCTTATCGCCTCCCCTAGGGTTAATATGCCCCTCTCCCTCACGTATCTGCCGAGGATTCGGGGGTATGTGCCATATGTCCTAGGGTGCTGGAGCCCCATATCTATAGGCCCTGTGGGCGAGGAGCCGAAGGCGTCCGTTGAGACCATGACGTGAGGGCTCTTCATGTAGGTTTCCACGTCGTACTCCGAGCCGTAGAAGATGACCGTCATGGGTCCCCCATCCTCCGTTAGGATCAGGTCCATGGCTGCCTCGAAGGGGTCCTTACCCATGAGGGATGATATCTCGGGTATGGTCTTCCCCAGATACCTCTTGTTCTCCTCCCTGTGGAAGGATATCATCTTGAAGCTCTCCCATCCTAGGGTTTTAACCCAGTTCTGCCATCCTGGGATCTCCGAATCCAGGTCCCTCCTCAGCCTCTCCCTGGCCTCTGGGCTTCTAAGCCTCTCCAGGAGCCTTTGGATTCCTCCTTCCTGCGCCCATGGGGGGAGGATGGATGAGAAGAGGGTTGAGCCGGCCGTGTAGGGGTATTGATCCGCGTTAACGTCGATCCCCTCCTCCCTCGCCCTCTCGATCTCGTAGAGGATCTTTCCGCTCATGCCCCAGTTTCTCCTTCCCATAACCTTTATGTGGGATATGAGGACCGGGATGTCGGCCCTCCTCCCAACCTCGATGGCCTCCAGGACCGCCTGGAGGAGGGTCTCCCCCTCACCCCTTATGTGGCTTGAGTAGATCCCTCCATATCTGGCTGCCACCTTTGCAAGCTCGATGATCTCAGCCGTCTCTGCGAATATGCCTGGAGGGTAGACGAGGCCGGTGCTGAGGCCGAAGGCCCCCTCCCTCATCCCCTCCTCCACCATCCTCCTCATCTCCTCCATCTCCCCATCGGTGGCTGGCCTGCTCTCAAAGCCCATCGCCGATATCCTCACATTCCCCTCTGCTATGAGGGGGGCAAGGTTGACGGAGATGCCCATCCTCTCCACGGCCCGATAGTACTCTCCCAGGCTCCTCCAGTTCCATGGGAGGCGGGAGGCCATCTCCGGGTGGAAGGCCCCGACATACCTCCTCTGAAGCTCCAGGTCACCCCATATGGGGGCCATGGATAGCCCGCAGTTCCCAACCACCTCAGTGGTCACACCCTGCATCACCTTTGAGTCCGATGTGGGGAAGAGCATTATGGTGACATCCGTGTGGGAGTGGGGGTCTATGAAGCCCGGGGAGACAGCGAGGCCCTCAGCCTCTATCACCCTATCAGCCTCGGCCCCTCCCAGCCTGCCCATCGCTGCTATCCTCCCATCGGAGATGCCTATGTCGGAGCGGAGCCAGTCCCCTCCAGCCCCGTCGAATATCCTCCCTCCTCTTATTAGAAGGTCGAAGCCCATGCCTTTCCTTAAGGGTTCTCCATCAGCCCATTTAAAACTTCTCAGCATATCGAAGCGGCCCTGATACATCGTTTTTAAGGAGATGGATGAAGATAATTTTGGGATACTCGTTGAATAGACCCTTGAAGAAGTGTCTAGAGGTTGTGGAGAGGGATAGGGGGATCATATCTCAGGCCAGCAGGCTGGCCTATTATCCGCTGGTGGTCTCGAGGGCGGAGGGGGCGAGGATCTGGGATGCCGATGGAAACGAGTATATAGACTTCCTCTCCGGAGCGGCTGTGACCAACATAGGCCACTGCCACCCCGAGGTTGTGAAGGCGATAGAGGACCAGTCCAGGAGGTTCATCCACAACACGCTGGGATACTCCTACTATGAGCTCCCCGTCATCCTGGCGGAGAGGCTGGCAAGATTGACCCCTGGAGGCTTCAGGAAGAGGGTGGCCTTCGGCCTCTCAGGCTCAGATGCCAACGATGGCGCCATAAAGCTGGCCAGGTCTGCGACGGGGAGGCAGAAGATCATCTCATATCTAGGCTCATACCATGGAACCACATACGGCGCCCTAACCCTCTCAGCCGCCTCCCCCAACATGAAGAGGAGGCTGGGCCCCCTCCTCCCAGAGGTATACCACATACCCTACCCAGACTGCTACAGGTGCCCCTTCGGCCTCCACCACCCCGAATGCGGCCTCCACTGCATAGATTACATGAGGGAGCTTCTGAGGCTCTTGATCCCGCCTGAGGAGGTTGCAGCCCTAATCCTGGAGCCGATCCAGGGAGATGCCGGCGTCATCCTTCCACCCCAGGACTATTGGAGGGAGGTTAAGGAGATCTGTGAGGAGCATGGAATCCTATTCATAGATGAGGAGGTCCAGACAGGCTTCTGCAGGACTGGGAGGTGGTTCGCCATAATGCACTGGGGTGTTGAGCCCGACGCCATCCTGGTAGCCAAGCCCATAGCCTCAGGCCTCCCAATGAGCGCGATAATATCGAAGGGAGAGCTGATGGAGCAGTGGACCGCACCGGCGCACCTCTTCACCACAGAGGCGAACCCGGTAGCATGCGCAGCCGCGATCGCCACCCTAGAGGTGATGGAGAGGGAGAGGCTCCATGAGAGGGCGGCCAAGGTTGGAGGGCAGGTGATTAGACGCCTGGAAGAGGCCATGGAGAGATTCGAACTCGTAGGGGAGGTGAGGGGAAGGGGCCTCCTGATAGGTGTAGACCTGGTCAAGGATAGGAGGACGAGGGAGCCGGCGAGGGCGGAGGCCCTGAAGGTCTGCTGGAGGGCCTGGGAGAAGGGGTTGGTCATGATATCCTTCGGAAGATTCGGAAACGTTCTGAGGATAGCCCCACCCCTAACGATAGGTGAGGAGGAGCTTGAGAAGGCCTTAGGCATCTTAGAAGACTCCATGGAGGAGGTTATGAAGGGAAAAGTCCCGGACTCCATCCTCAGAGAGATGAGCGCCTGGTAGCCACATCCTCTAACCAATCAAGGCCAATTACAAACACGGTGCGCATACCCTAATACATTAATTATTTCCATCGAAGTCTTATGAGAAGCCTTTGAAAGGCCTTAAATATCCGAAGTTCAGATATCCCCTAAAATCTTTCATTGGCTTTTCAAGGCCAGCCACCTCTTCTTACATCATCCGCCTTGAGAAACCTTTGCTGTAGGCAAGTGCCAATGGCTTGTATTGCGTTCCTTATCTTCTCCGCACACCCCTATCTCATATACAAATCTTCAGCATCCCAATTGAACCATGAAAGCTTGTTTCAAAACTAAATCATTTATACTAATCAGATATTTCTGGATCATACTTCTTTTTCTACCATAATCACAAATAATAAACATTTTTATACTTGGGTTTAACTCATAATTTGTGAGATATGACAAAATTTTCATTCCATTTTAGAACCCGTTACGTTCTTATTATTTTATCCTTAAACTGGAGAACAGACCTCTAATCTCCTCCTTCTATCGGTTCCCTTTTTTAAACCCAATGAAAAAGCTTAAATATAGTATTATACTTAAAATAATGATTCGGAGAAAAAGATGCTTAAGTCTGGCGTATTCTCCGAGTTGATAGTCATAACGCTTCTCTCCGTTGCAATGGGCTACTACTTCTGGCTTGTCTCGAAGGGGAGGCCGCTTCCGAGGCTGCGGAGGATGCCGGCGATCGATGCCATCGAGGAGGGCGTGGGAAGGTGTGCGGAGATGGGGAGGCCCATCCACTATG
Organism: Candidatus Bathyarchaeota archaeon; assembly: GCA_037439685.1. Taxonomy (GTDB): domain Archaea; phylum Thermoproteota; class Bathyarchaeia; order TCS64; family TCS64; genus JAGTRB01. Next base: position 23,964 of record JBBIVO010000014.1, read on the forward strand.
CCCCCGGCGACTTCGGCCAGATCTCAGGCGAGTGGGGGCCGGCCGTCGTCTCCGCCCTTAGCGTCTACAAGCACACGCTCAAGCTCGCAGCGAAGCATGAGGTGCCGGTCTACACGAGCCTCCCAGGCGTCGCTGAGGTCATCCCCCTAGTCCAGGGCATAGCTAGGGAGGCCTATCTAGAGGAGGGGAGGCCTGAGCTGTATAGGGAGGATAACATCCTCTACTACGGCCCCTCAGCCTACAAGATCGCGAGGTGTGGAACCGTCCTCAGGAACAACGTCGCCCTCAATGTCCAGATCGGGGTCTTCTACACCGAGATACAGAGCCACGCCGTGGCGAGGCAGATAGGGGCCATAAACATAGGTGGAACCACGAGGTGGACGGCCATGTATGGACAGGCCATCACCTGCGACTATGTGCTCATATGTGAGGAGGTGCTCGCCGCCGGGACGCTGGTCTCCGGGGACCCTTCGATGACAGCCAGCCTTGCGGGTGAGGACATCGTCAAGTTCCTTCTGATCGGGATTGGGGCCATCAGCATCATCCTAGGCCTGATGGGAAGCGACGTGCTGATAAGAGCCTTAAAGATGTAGGAGGCGTCAAAGGATGGCTCAAGTGACTATAAGGACTCAGATCCCAATGCTCATCCTATCAGTGGTCGCGGCCATCTTGGTGATAGAGTACTTCGTCGCCCTAGAGCCGCTGGCCACCTTCAGAAAGGAGCTCCTGACCTGGGGCGTCATAATATACAACTTCCTGATGCTCCTAGGCTCAGCCCTGATGCTGAGATACCACTCTCTCAGAATAGTAAAGCCTCCTACACGTGAGCCTTGGGCCAGATACTATAGCCTAGTCGCCATCGCATTCTTCATAATCTTCCTCGCGATGGGGTATGGGAAGGGGCTGACAAGCACCGAGTACGTCACGTTATATATGCAGACGGTGATCCCAGCCACGGCTACCCTATGGGGCCTAAACCTCATCTTCTCGACGATGGGGGTATACCGCGCCATGAGGATAACAACCCTGGAGGCTCTAGCCCTCCTCATCGGAGGCCTCTCCTACTTCCTGAAGGAGATGCCCATCGTCTGCGCCATCTATCCGCCTATGACAGCCATCGGAGACTGGTTCTTGATGTATATCATGGGCCCAGCCGGCCGCGTGGCAGTCCTGACGGCTGCGCTGATAAGCGTCGTGGTCTGCCTGCGGATGATCGCGGGGAGGGAGAAGACGGCAGTGGTGTGAGGTGATGGTGTGATGACGGGAAAGGAGAAGGCTTTCTGGGATAGGCTCCTAGATGTCCCGCAGTGGGCTGTCGGGATCGCGGTCTTCGTGTTCCTCATCATACCCGTCCTCCGCCCCCTAGGGCTACCTGTGCCCGTAGGAAGACCTGCAGGGGACTATATCACATGGATAGAGAAGATACCTCCAGGATCGAATGTGATATTCTTCCAGGAGATGTCGGGGAGTGGATGGGATGAGACCAAGGGAAGCTTCACGGCCACCCTCAAATATCTGTGGTCCAAGAAGATCAACGTCATTCTCGTGGCGGTCTACGCCGATGCGGCCCCAACCACCCTCTGGGGAATAGACTATGCAAATCCGAAGAGGTTTGGGGTGAAGTACGGTGAGAACTACGCCTTCCTGGGCTATATCCCAGGGGAGGAGGTGATGGTGGCTGCACTCCGCGACAGCATCCGCAAGGCGGTGTCAAGTGATTATCTTGGAACCCCGATTGATGAGATCCCACTGATGAAGAAGGTTGACAGCTGGAAGGACTTTGCAGCGATCTTCGTGAATTACTCGACCGGCACCGCCATGGACAAGTATGTTAGGCAGTGGTATGCCACCCATCCGGAGATACCCCAGCTCTGGATGACCGCCTCAGGGAACGAGATGAGCACGGTATCCTACTGGGTGGCCGGGATGGCGAAGGGGTACCTCTCTGGCCCAACTGGAGGCGCCGCTATGGAGGTCTATATCGGTGAGCCGGCCCTCGCTGCCAAGATAACGGACATGAAGAACCTCGCGAGCATCCCCACCCTCGTTCTGGTGGCCATAGGGAACATCGCCTACTTCGGCAAAAAGCTCTTCGGGAAGAGGTGAAACGCTTGTCCTGGACTCTCTTCTGGTTAGGCTGGTCGAGCCTCGTGGCGGTCGGCATAATGACCCTGGTTTGGAGGGAGAACCCCTACTACAGGCTGGTGGAGCACATGATCATCGGGGCCGGCTGCGCCCACGCACTGATGTATGGCCTGATGGCTGTCAGCACCACAGCCCTCGACCCCATCCTCAAGGGGAGGATACTGCTGATACTCCCTCTGATCCTCGCCATCCTCATGTTTGGAAGACTGACTCCCTGGGGCTGGATCTCGAGATATCCCACCTCCCTCCTCACAGCCATAGGCATAGGGATCCTGGTGGGAGGAGCCCTAGAAGGCCAGATAGTTGGGCAGATCAGGGGTATAGGCGAAGCAATATACGCCGCTAAGGATCCGTACACAATGGCCTCAGCCTTGCTCGCTGGAGTAGCAACCCTCTGCGCCGTAATCTACTTCACCTATACGAGGGAGCATAGGGGCGTGTGGGGAGGCCTAGCCAGGTTCGGGCGCGTAATAATGATGGCTGGTCTAGGGATCTCCTGGGGGATGGAGTTCGGCTGGTTCATCACAGCCCTCGGCACATGGACCGAGAATGTCGTCAACTTCATAAGAGCACTCTTGGGCATACCCTATTAGGCATATAGGAGCACACTCCCCCTTTTTATGTTTTAGATTATATACATAGAAACTCTATATTAGAAATTACAAATATCGATGATCCTAAATGCCTAAATCTACCAACATCTGTCTCAAGAGGATTATAGGTGCATCGTCGTTCTTCATCTAAACAAAGAAGGCAATTCATAAAGTATATACATCATAAGTTTCTGGAGCTGTTGGGTTTATACCCAACTAACCCAGAGATCTCTGCTACGTCTCATATAACCATTAATAAGAACGGCATCAATACAACATGATTCTTCATCTACCCTTTAACAGATTAAAAAAACTCTATTAAGTTGCAATAGAGCAGGGATCTACACCATCCAGCCTACTCTTTCAATTTATGAATCCCTAACCTAAGATATAACCTTAGGCAATTCTATATAATCCCATGATATGCTTCTCTTTTCCCCTGATATAACAACTTAGAAAACATGAATCCCTCTATTATTAATAAGCCACATCTCCTTAAGTTTTTCCACAATTCAGAGATAATATTCTATCCACAGCATTACGTAAAAACTTAACTTATTTAAAATATTTATCCAGCGTTGGAACATTTCCACATCTTTTTCTCTATCTGAAAGTCTTACCTTGATAGTCGCTATCTCTTCCATAACAACTATGCGCTTCTCAAGGGATTCCATCCCTGTACTTAATATCTCAACTTGAGAGTTTATCTTTGTATCAACCGTATTCTCTAGGGCCTCCATCCTCTCGTTGGCCGCTTTCACCACCCCGAAGCTCCTTTATTACACCCCCTGTCATGCTTAGCCTTAGGTGGAGTAACCATTCAATCCAGTCAGGTATCTTCTCAACCAGCTTATTAGCCTGATAAAGTTTAGGCATTGATGTTAAAGAAGGTATCTCTAGATTTAGATTTTTAGAGGATCGGGCTCTCACTTAAATTTTAAGTCTTCTGAAAAAATAAGTCTTCGTTTTTAATTAAAACTATCTTGATATTTCAGATATTAATTTTTCTTGGAGGGAGAATGATGCCTTCTACCCTAGCTTCCTCCCAAGACCCTCAAGATCTCTGCGACCTCTTCCAGATATGTTCATAAAAGATGTTTCCATTGTTTCAACCATTATCTCTTTTTATGGATTTACTCTTTGATCTTCTTAATCGCTTTATCCACCTCATTATATATTAAAATCTCTATCTTTCTCTACTTTTCATTGAATCGGCTTTGAAGCGTAGGCAGTATCCTTGACAGAGCCCCATCCTCCAGTTATAACAGTTTTTGCATGTGGAAAGCTGATAGTTTCTATACCTGTTTACACTATTGAATAAATCTTTGAACATTTGATCCGCAGAGGCCTCAGGGACTCTCGTCGTCGGCAGCAAGCCACGCATCGATGTGCAGTACTCAACCCTCAGGTCAGGCATAACATCCATGCTTGGTAGACAGATTGATGAGAAGTTGCTGAAGAGGTATAGGAACATCAACTCCCTCTGGGTGAAGATGCAGAAGGGTAGGGCGTCGTCTAGGAGAGGTTTCACCCCCTCCCTGACTGCGCTGGTGACAAAGCTCATCAGGGTGGGTTTGATCTTCGCAAGGGATCCAAAGTCGATGTGGAGGTTGCTCTCGTCTGCGGATGGCCTGCTGACATCATACCTTATCACTGGAGACCCATACCTCTTAGCCAACTCGATGATGTATGCATACTCTTGACCGGGCCTGTAGAAGGTTATTGAGAGGCATAGATGTCTGAGGCTGCTGGTGTCAAACCCAGATCGGACCACGGGCATATCATCGTTTCTCCACCTCAAAACCTCGAGGTTCCTATTCAGCCTCTCCCATTCCCCCCTCGTATAGGTCTCAGGAGGCATCACATTGACGAGCCAGTTGGTTCCGGTGAGTTCGGCCACCTCTTTATACAACTCGGTCTCACCCAGCCCATTCGTCAGAATGGCATCGATGATGATACGGCTCCTCATCAGCTCTTTAACGAAGTCGAGGAGGTTGGGGTGGAGCATGGGCTCACCGCCCGCCAACTTAACCCTTTCAATCTTGGAATCTCTAAGCCAGCGGATAACCGTGCGCAGATCATCATATGTCATGTGATGTGCCCTCTCTGGGTCCCCCTTGAGCCAGTCATTTAGAAAGCAGAAGGGGCAAGCCCTATTACATAGATCTGTTAGGATCAGGTTAACACAGGAAGGCCTCGGAACCTGAGACGTCCCCTACACCACCACATAGAAGTATATAAAACCTATAAATAAATTCTTACTTAGCACTCGATAAAAAATAATATAACTGATTAATTTAAATTATGATTTTGGATGTCTATTTAAATAAGGCTAATATAATAGGAGACAAAGGTATAACTCGAGATGAAACCTCTAAGTGGTTAGATGCCGAGGAGACGTCTCAGCCTCCTCAACGGCCCTTCAGCAACCCTCCGCCTTTCCTCCTCTCCTTTCTTCTCCTCTTCAGCCTTTTGCTCCAACAACCTGATCAATTTTTCTAGATTATCTCTATTCTCGAAGACCATGAATAACTTCTCAGCTCCGATGGAGACTCTATCTCCTAATCCATATAGGAGGGGGGATATGAAGAAGCGGCCCATCTGACCACTTATATAGGCCATGGGCTTGAAGGTCTGCAGGAGCATGACCGCAGCAGCATTCATCCCATATTCGGAAATCTTCTCGGCAACCCTTTTAATTATCTCCTCCTCCTCCTCAGGCGTCAGCTCCATGCCCCTAAACAACATTCTTCCCCTTTATTAATTATCTCTACTTCTAATTATTGTTTAAAGCTGCTTATATTAAAGCTTTTCTATGCCAATTCTCTATACGTCATTAAAAGGAAATCATGTCTCTTTTATCTTTATTCAGTTTTTAATTTTAAATTAAAGACTTCAAATTATATGATTATTTGAAATGTTCACATTTAAATTTTAATTCTGATTATTCAACTTAATGGTATCATATTCTAAGAGATAATTTATATTAAGATTTGTGCTGCGAAGCTGAAGGGTCTTATTCCTTTCGACGATGGATTTTTAGAAGCAATAATACTTGAATCAACTTAAATAGGTCTCGGAGAAGGGATTCCTCTTGAATGTGGTTCCTCGAACCATTGAGGAGAAGGAGGGGCCAGAGGCCTAA
>JBBIVO010000015.1:0-18448 GCA_037439685.1 Candidatus Bathyarchaeota archaeon
ACGCCGAGGTCACCCCATTAGCCTCGCCCGAGATAGAGCCTGGGCCTCCAGACGAGGCCTCCATAGAGCTCGCCAGGATCGTGGATAGAGGCCTGAGATCAGCCGGCATAGTCGACTTCTCAAGGCTTGAGATAATCCCAAAGAAGACGGTTTACGTCATAAATGTGGACCTCTTCGTATTGAACCACGCCGGCAACCTCATAGACGCCTCATCCCTCGCCGCGGTGGCAGCGCTGAGGAGCGCCATAAAGCCTATATTCGAGGTCAAGGACGGGGAGATAGTTCAGACCGGGAGGAAGGAGCCCCTAGAGGTTAGGAGCATCCCCGTCTCCGTAACCTTCTCTAAGATCGGGGGGGCCCTCATATTGGATCCGACATGGGAGGAGGAGGAGGTGACGGAGACAAGGCTGACCATCACCCTAGACGAGAAGGGGAACATATGCGCCATGCAGAAGAGTGGGCCCGGGGCCCTCACCCCAGAGGAGGTTAGGAAGGCGGTAAATATTGCGGTCGCGAAGGCCTCAGAGGCCAGGAGCAAGATCATGGAGGTGGCATAAGATTGAAGAGGAGGAGCCTAGGCTCTAGGCTGAGAACCCGGGGCGGCCTCTCCGTGAGGAAGAGATGGACCAGGACCGTCATGGAGTTGAGGAGACCACAAAAGTGCCCGACGTGTGGATGGCCCTCCCTTAAGAGGGTGAGCATAGGGATCTGGAGCTGCCTGAACTGTGGGATGAGGTTCGCCGGAGGAGCCTACCAGCCTGCCACCAAGATGGGCCTCGCCTCCCAAAGGGCTGCAAGCTCGAAGATCCAGAGGCCAACATCCACCTAACCCCCAACGGATGAGCCTAGGAGGGAGGAGACATGGAGGGCGCCTCAGCCAGGATAAGGATTGAACTCTCCCCCGATCTCTCTAGGATAATCGTAGCGGCCTTAACACCTGAGGCAGAGGCGCCCTCTTCTAGTCGGTCTACGGTTCACCTCCAGCAGCATGATGGGGGGTTATCCCTCCATCTTGAGGCCTCAGACACCGCCGCCCTCAGGGCAGCGATAAACAGCTACCTCCACTGGATAGGTGGGATCATCGAGATCGTCGAGGGGCTTAGAGGGGACTCTAAGGGAAAAGGGGTATAAATGGGAAGAGGCCCTTATTCATTGGAACGGGTATGGCTGAGATCGAGCAGCTTCCCCCAGAGGTTCAGGAGAGGATAGCCCGACTCCAGCAGCTACAGGGGATGCTCCAGTCCCTTATCCTCCAGAGGCAGAGGGTTGACATCGAGCTGAGTGAGACCGAAAGGGCTCTTAGAACCTTGGAGAAGGTTCTACCGGGCTCGAGGGTCTTTAAGTCCGCGGGCTCGATCCTCGTGGAGATGCCCAAGGAGGAGGTGTTGAGGGACCTGACCGAGAGGAAGGAACTCCTCGAGATAAGGTCTAAGGCCTTGGAGAAGCAGGAGAGCAAGGCCAGGGAGAGGCTTACCAGCCTTCAGCAGGTGCTGCAGAGGGATCTGGGCATTAGCCCAACCCAGCCTGGTCAGGAGGGGCGTTCCTCCCCATCCTGAAGATGGATGGGAGTCTTCCCCTATCCTTCGCGAGCCTCTCCGCCATCCTCCTCAGCTCCTCATCCCTCCTCCTCAGGGGGGTGACATCCACTTTAAGGTTGAAGGCCCCGTTCAGCACCTCTATGAGGTCGGCTACCGCCCCATAGTCAACGGATGAGATGTGCTGGGTTGGGACGAAGAGGGAGGTCCAGGGGATGTTCCTCCTGAGGGACTCGTCCAGGAGGCAGGCGTTGATCCCGGAGATCATCCCCTCCTGGGTGGGCCTTATATCGAAGCGGGAGAGGTCTCCTGTGCTGAAGCCCATTATCACCCTCTCCCTCGCCCCTAAGAGAACCCCCTCCATCGATATGATCTCCTTCACCCCCTTCTTCGAGAGCCACTCCATGACCTTGAAGCCCAGAGGCCATGAACTCTCAGCCGTCAAGAAGGCCTCACTCACCATGAAGAGAAGCCTCTCATCCCCAACGTATATCCTGAAGGGGGGCCTCGGACGCCCCTCTATGAGGATCATCATCGGGGAGATCAGCCTAGACCTGAGATAACCCCTCTCCATGAACCCCCTACTCCTCACGATGTACATGGCGGCTGTGCTCCCGATCATGCCGAAGCCCGCAAACCCAAGGAAGACGGTGTATCTGTCCCTTTCCAGGGGTAGGGTTTCAACGACTTCAACGTCATCCATCATCTCTAGAGACATGAATATACCTTCCTATACATGCTTAAAAATAGCTCTCCTCTCATCTTAATTTTAGCAAGAAGACCCTACACTTGAGCGTGGGATGAACTGCGGTCAGGCCTAAACCCGAAGAGCGGGATGCTCCCGCGCTGAGGCAGGGGCTATATTTATTGCATAGTCTTATGGCAGAAGATTGTCCTATGCAAAGCGGTTTTTAGAATCAGTCATAGCCATAGAAGACCTAAACGGAATCAGAAGAGAATTCAAGAAAAGAATCGATAAAGGGTTCCATAGCCTGCCCTTAAGCTCCAAACCACCATAGAATATAAAGCAACTCTTGAAAGGATGGGAGTCAACCACCAGACTAGGAGGGAGATTAAGAATACATCGAAAAAAATGCCACAGGTGTGGGCGTGTTGCTCAGGTGAAGGGAAGAACCTTTAGATGCCAAAAATCTGGGCCAATATATAAACGTGACTATGCAATAAATATACCCCATGCCTCAGCGAGAGGCATGGGATTGGGGAGCCCTGAGCCCCCTAAACCAGCGGATAAGGGTGAGGGCGAAGCCCAAGCCGAAGGCTGGAGGCCCCGTTCATCAGGGCGGGGCAGTTAACCCAACCAAGCTTTGGGGGTGGAGGTCATGGATATCGAGCTGGAGGAGCTTAGAGGGATTCTCTCCAAGAGGATAATGATCTTCTGCCATAAGAGTGCAGACCCAGACGCCATATGCTCGGCATATGCCGTTAAGGGCCTAGCGGAGGCCCTCGGCTCCAGCAGAGCCTCCATCATCCTGACAGGTGGGGCGAAGAGGGTCTCGAGGAGGATCATCAGGGCTCTCGAGATCGAGACGGTTGAGGAGGCATCGATAGATGAGGCGGAGGCCCTCATAGTCCTGGACACCTCCTCCCTCCGGCAGCTAGATGAGTGGGGTGAGAGGATAGCCTCTTCCGATAAGCCTAGGGTTATAATAGACCACCACGCCCCAAATCCGGAGGCCTTGAGGTCTGCATCCCTCTCCATCATAGACGAGGGTTCCACATCCACATGCGAGGTCGTCTACTGGATATATAGGGGCCTGGGGATAAGCCCCACCGCAAAGGTGGCTAGGGCCCTCCTGATGGGAATAGCCTATGACTCCAAACACTTCCAGGTGGGAGGTTCAAGGAGCTTCAGGGCCGTCTCAAAGCTCTTAGAGGTAGAGGACGCCCTGGCGGAGATAATGGCCCTACTGGCATCTGAGATGGACCGCTCCGAGAGGATTGCCCGCCTCAAGGCTGCGCGGAGGATGCGGATCCATGAGGTCGGAGGCTGGATAATAGCCCTCTCTCAGATAGGCTCCTTCCAAGCATCGGCCTCCAGGGCCCTCCTCGAGCTGGGTGCAGATGTTGCCCTGGTCGCAGGAGGAGAGGAGAGCATAAAGATGAGCCTCCGCTCGACAGAGAGGTTCAATAGGGAGGCCTCCATCCACCTTGGAAGGGATGTTGCCATCCCCCTCGGGAAGGAGCTGGGTGGGGTTGGGGGAGGCCATGCATCCTCCGCCGGAGTTAAATATAGGGGGGAGGCGGGGGAGATCTTGGATAGGGCCCTAGAGCTCATCTCGAGGTGGTTGGGGGAAGGCGCTCCCCATCGGCCTAGAAGGTTGAGGTAGCGGAGGCCATCCCTAGAACCCTTTTTAATCAGCTCCATTCTTAATGAGGGAGGGCCCTTGGGAGTCATAGACGTTAGAGATCTCTGGTACCTCTACCCAAACTCCTATAACCCCTCCCTTAAAGGCCTGAACATGGAGGTGGAGAGGGGGGAGTTCGTCCTCCTCACCGGGCCCAGCGGCTGTGGAAAGACGACCTTCTGCAGATGCCTAAACGGGCTGATTCCCCACTTCTATGATGGGGAGCTGAAGGGAGAGCTCAGGGTTTCCGGCCTCTCCACCAGGGAGCATCCGATATCCGAGCTCGCAAGGCATGTCGGCCTCGTCTTCCAGAACCCCGACAACCAGATCTTCGCCCTCACAGTGGAGAAGGAGGTGGCCTTCGGCCCGGAGAACCTCGGCCTAGAGAGGGTTGAGATACTTAAGGCCGTCGAATGGGCCCTAAGGGTGACCGGGATAGCAGAGCTGAGGCATAGGGGGACCAACGAGCTCTCGGGAGGACAGAAGCAGAGGCTTGCCATCGCATCGGTCCTCGCCATGAGGCCGGAGATAATCGTCCTAGACGAGCCCACATCCTTCCTGGATCCCCAGGGGGCTGAGAGGATATTCGAGGTCCTTGAGACCCTTAAGAGGGAGTTCGAGATCACCATCATCCTTATAGAGCATAGGGTCGACCTAGCAGTCAGATACGCCGACCGGGTCATCGTCTTCGATGACGGGGGGGTGATAGCCGACGGGCCGCCCGGAGAGGTCTTCGGGGCGGAGGAGGCTAGGCTCGCGGGGGTCGGAACCCCGAAGATAGTAGAGCTCAGCAAGAGGCTCGCCAGGAGGGGGGTGAAGCTCGACGGGCTCCCCGTCACCGTCGAGGAGTTCATATCCAAGATGAGAGGGGCTCTGCCCATCCGGGGAAGCTCGCCTGAGCCTAAATGGTCGATGAGGATGGAGCCCAGCATCCCTAAGGGCTCACCGATATTGGAGTTGGAGGATATCCATTACACCTACCCCACCGGGGTAAAGGCCATAGATGGAGTATCCCTCACCATAGACAGGGGAGAGTTTATAGCCATCATGGGTGAGAACGGGGCGGGGAAGACCACCCTGGTGAAGCACTTCAACGGCCTCCTGAGGCCCCAGAGGGGGAGGGTCCTAGTAGATGGGGTGGACTCCTCAAAGATGAGCGTTGCAGCCCTAGCAAGGAAGGTCGGGCTGGTCTTCCAAAACCCGGATGACCAGCTCTTCGCCGAGAGCGTGGAGGAGGAGATAAGGTTTGCGCTGAGGAACTTCGGATTCGATGAGGAGGTCATAGAGAGGCGCGTTGAGTGGGCCCTGAACCTCCTAGACATAGGGAGGTACAGGGGTTCAAGCCCCTTCACCCTAAGCGGTGGGGAGAGGAAGAGGGTGGCCCTAGCCTCGGTCCTGGCATGGGATCCCGATGTCGTGGTCCTAGACGAGCCTACGATAGGCCAGGACTATGCCCAGAAGGAGAGGCTCAGGCACTTCCTCATGCAGCTGAGGACGAGGGGGAAGACCATCGTCATCGTCACCCACGACGTCGAGTTCGTGGCCGAGAACCGCCCAAGGGTGGTACTTATGGCCGGGGGCAGGATAATAGCCGATGGGCCTGTGGAGAGGATAATGAGCGATGTCGAATCCTTGAAGAGGGCCTCCATCACCCCCCCAGAGATCGCTAAGGCCTTCAGAGGCCTCTCGGACCTCGGGCTTCCAGGAGACGTATTCGACGTGGAGGAGGCGGCAGAGCTCCTCCTCAGGTCTTTAAGGGAGGCTGGTAAATGAGCCTGTTGGAAGGCCTTAGGTTCAGGAGGGGGGCCTCACCCATCCATAGGATCGATCCGAGGGCAAAATTTATAATGGTTATTGCCTTCTTCGCCGCATCCATCCTCTTCTCCGAGCTGCTGCCCTTGACGGCCATACTCCTCCTACAGGTTCCCCTCCTCCTCCTCGGAAGGGTCGAGAGGGAGTGGGCTAGAACATTGAGGGGTGGGGCAGTCCTCGCCCTTATAATCTTCGCCTCGAACCTCATCTCCTTCTACTTTTTTCAGGGATACATATTGACCACTGATATGATCGAGTTGTCCCTCTCCCTCTCCATCCGCTTCCTCTCCCTCATGACCTCCTTCTCCATCTTCTTCCTCACGACGTCTCCCGACGAGCTGAGCCTAGCATTGGAGGAGGCCCGGATCCCCTACGAGTTTAACTTCGCATTCATTACCGCTATAAGGTTCGTGCCTGTGCTGGCTGAGGAGGCCCAGTCCATCATGGACGCCCAGAGGGCTAGGGGCCTCGAGCTGGAGAGGGGTGGCCCCCTGTCAAGGTTGAGGAACTACATCCCCGTCCTCCTCCCCCTCATAGTGAGCTCTATACGGAGGAGCCTTGAGCTCGCCGAGGCGATGGAGTCGAGGGGCTTCGGAGCCTCGAAGAGGAGGACAAACCTCTACGAGCTGAGGATGAAGAGGGGAGACTACCTCGCCATCATCTCGTCCATCGCCCTCCTCTGCGCCTCGATCTACCTAAAGCTCTCCGGCCTCTCAACGGGCACGGTCCTCCCCCCCACGAGGCTCTTATAGCCGCGCCGCCCCCTTTCGGATGCACATCTCAACATCGGGTTTCTGAGGCACCCGCGGAGGCCTCGAAGAGCAAAGTTTATATAATTATTAACTTTAATCTACGAGGTAAAATATATATAATAATGGTGAGGGAATTTGGAGCCACGTAAGGTTCAGAAGGTCGGATACTCAACCCTGTCGGTCTCCCTTCCCATGAACTGGGCGAAGAGGATGGGCATCAAGAAGGGGGATATAGTCTTCCTGAACGAGGAGAAGAACGGAACCCTGAGGCTGACCGTCAAGCCATCGAGGGTTGGGGAGGGAGAGCTATATGTAGTGGACGTGGACGAGTGCGAGAACTCGAAGATCCTGGCAAGGGTCATAGTGGCCAACTACGTCCTCGGGAGGGGGACGATGAGGGTTCAGTCATCCAAGCGGCTGATGAGGGAGCAGATAGAGAGCATAAGGGAGGTGACTCAGCGCCTACTCGGGATAGGCATAATAGAGGAGAGCGATCAGCACCTCCTCCTCCAGAGCTCCATCGACCCGAAGGACTTCTCTCCAATGACCGTGCTGAGGAGGCTCTACCTCCTGACCTCCATAATGTTCAAGGAGGTTGTGGACAGCCTCTCAGAGGGTGACGTGGAGCTATCTAAGGATGCCATAACCAGGGAGCACGAGGCTGACATGATCTACTGGCTTCTAGCCAGGCTGCTGGCCTCAGCCCAGCAGTCCGCGGCTGTCGCCGAGGATCTAGGCATAAAGGATCCGATGCAGATAATACACATAAACCTAATAGCATGGTTCTTGGAGGTGATCGGGGATAGGGTTCAAAGCATAGCGACGAACATAATAAACTTCTATCCTCTAAGAGAGAGAAGGGACGACGAGCTTCTGGATAGGCTATCCCAGCTGGGGCTGATGACCTTCACCATGTTCGACAAGGCGGTCAACAGCATCTTCGATGGAAACCTGAAGATAGCGAGCGACGCCATAGACCTTAAGGAGACGATGGAGAGGGAGGAGAGGAACCTCCTCAAGGAGTTTCAGGGAAAGCTGGATACCGAGGCGGCGGTCTTCTTCAGCTCGATACTATGGGAGCTTAGGATGATAGCCGAGCAGAGCGCCGCCATAGCGGAGATCGCCATTGACAACACCTTAAAGGGGGAGACGGAGGTCTGCAGGTCCGTATCCTGAGCCATATAAGCAGCAACTCTCGCTGTAAGCATTAACCTTTCTTGCTGAGCGCTCCTACCGCCGCATTTCTGAAGGGGATGAATTCGAGTTGATCTTTTCGAGGACGTACTTTATATAGATTTCGTTACGAAAGTATATATCATATTTATCCTGCCTCCCAGATTGAAGGATCGATTAGAAAGGGAGATAAAGGGACTCATCAAAGGTCTATTGATAGTGTTGAGCTACGTGAAAGAGGTCTCAGGATTAGTCCTATCGAACATCAAGGAGATCATCGGCCAGATAGATGAGAGAGAGATCGAGGAGATGGTCCAAACGATCTTGGAGTCCAGGGATAGGAAGATACTCCTCCTAGGCTCGGGGAGGAGTGGGTTTGTGGGTAAGGCCTTCGCCCTTAGGCTGATGCACCTAGGGTTCAACATATACGTCAGCGGAGAGACCATCACGCCGGCCCTAAGCCCCGACGACCTCATCATAGCCATCTCAGGTTCCGGGGTCACGAGGACCGTTGTGGCTCAGGCCGAGGTGGCGAAGGAGATAGGGGCGAAGGTTATCGCCATAACATCCCATCCCGACTCCCCCCTCGCAAAGTATGCTGATAGGCTCGTCGTGGTGAAGGGGAGGAGCAAGATAGATGTCGAGCCAGACTATGAGAGGAGGCAGATCATCGGAAGATACGACCCCACCCCCCTGGGGACGATGTTCGAGCTCTCCGCGATGGTCTTCCTAGACTGCGTGGTAGCCGACCTGATAAGGAGGCTGGGCGTGACCGAGGTAGACCTCAGGAAGAAGCACGCGACGGTGGAGTGAGCGGATCCCCTTGAGGCCTGGGCCTCTGAGGGGCCAAGCAGTTTAGGTCTTAAGAAGGCCGCCGGAAACCTCCCCGGTCCTCAGTGGGAGATGAATCGCGACAGAGCCTAAACACTTCAAATCCCTTTAAGCTTGAAGGCTGTTATTCCGCCTCACCGATTTGAAATATCAAAAGAGACGACAGATGGGGCTTACAAGCTTGAATAGAGGGATGCAAAGATTTCAAGGAGGTGAACGTGACGTCAAGCTTAGAGGAAAGAGATGGAAAAATTGAGGGCTTATTGGAGCAGATGGACAGAAGATTAAACCATATTGAAGCTGAAATCTCAAATATTGGACGCGGCATGGAGAGGGGTTTGAGAGCCTCTTTGAGTGGACCGTTGGGCCGATTTTGGATATGTGAGCCACATTAATAATGAAGCTAATAACCATGTCATTGAAGATCTGGCCATCATAATGGGCTTGACAGTGCTGAAGGCGGGTGAGGCCGGAGCGCAGCGCCATAAGGGTAGGCTGAACGCCAGAGCATCGCGCTCGAAGGATGCTTCCGGCGAAAAGGGGCGGAGGGGCGTATGAAGCCTAAAACGAAGGGAAAGCTTGAAACCCACGATTTAATCCGTGGAAGGACTTCACATCCCTATTAAAACTGCAAGATTTAAAAGGGGTGCATCTTCTTTTGGGTTGGTTCGGATGGTTCTAGTCTCCATCATTATGGGAAGCGAGTCCGACAGGGTTCTGGGCGAGCAGGCTCTGGAGGTTCTAAGGGGGTTCGGGGTGGAGTGCGAGCTTAGGGTCCTCTCGGCCCATAGGGATCCGAGGGCCCTGGAGGAGTATATTGAGAGTTGTGATTGCGAGGTATATATAGCCATCGCGGGCCTCTCCGCAGCCCTTCCGGGATTCATAGCATCTAGGACGGTTAAGCCTGTCATCGGGGTTCCTAGGGAGGTTAAGCTTGGAGGCCTAGACTCCCTCCTGTCGATGGTGCAGATGCCCACAGGGGTTCCGGTGGCGTGTGTGGGGATAGACTCGGCGAGGAATGCCGCCATCCTGGCGGTGGAGATCCTAGCCCTGAAGTATGGAGAGCTCAGGTCGAGGCTTGAGGATCGCAGGCTCGCCCGCGGTTCTAGAGCCTCCTCTCCACATACCTGACGATAGACTCTAGGAGGAGTCTGCCGCCTCCATACTCTGGTGGTGCTCCCCTCCTGGTCCATTCCGGGGTGAGCCAGCCCCAGTATGCCCTCTCAGGGTGGGGCATCAGCCCCAGAACATTGCCGTCGGGGTTGCATATCCCCGCGATGTCGTGGAGGGCTCCGTCGGGGTTGTGGTAGGCCTCCCCCTCAGCGAAAGACCCATCCGGCTTGGCGTATCTGAAGACGAGCTGGTCCTGTTCGTATAGCCTTCTGAGGTATTCGTCCTCCCTATCTCTGGGGAGTAGGAAACGCCCTTCTCCGTGGGCGACGGGCATCTCTAGGACCGCGCCTCCTGGGATCTCCCTCGTCAGGAGGCAGTTACCCATGTTCACGTGCCTAACCCTTATCCACCTGCACTGGAAGCCGTCTGGGTTGTTGGCCAGAGCCGCCTGGGGTTGAGCCGACCTGCCATCGAATCCGGGTAGGAATCCCGCCTCCACGAGAAGCTGGAATCCGTTGCAGATCCCTAGGACGGGGCGCCCCTCGAGGATGAACTCCTCCATCTCTCGGCCCAATCTATACTCGAACTCCTTTGCCCAGATGGCCCCGCTCCTCACATAGTCGCCGTAGCTGAAGCCGCCTGGGAAGACTATGATGTCGAAATCCATGAGGTTCCTCTCCCTGAAGAGCCTCTGGGTGTGGACCACTCGGACCCTAACCCCGAGGTCGATGAAGGCCCTCGCGGTCTCGGCGTCGCAGTTCGTCCCAGGAGCCCTTGGAATCAGGACCCTGACATCAGACCTCTTCAAGTTGACCCTCCCAAAGGCGTCTTCCAGGCATCCATCAGCTCCCCAAGCGGGAGGTCGATGAGGGTCCTCCCTCCCCTGACGACCCTGAACCTCTCCTTGGCCGTTACCACCCCCACCTGGGAGAAGTCAAACCCCTCCATCAGATTCTCGAAGGGTGGCCCCTCTTCGTGTTTAACCTCGACGAGGAGGCGGCCATTAGACTCGGAGAAGAGCTTGAAGTCGTCGCGCATCTTCCCCTCCGCGGGCACCCTCTCCAGGTGGAGGGTTAGGCCTAGGCCGCCCGTGAAGGCCATCTCCGCCGCGGCTACGCCCAGACCCCCCTCTGAGAGGTCGTGGCATGACCTGATGAGGCCGAGGTCCATGGCTTGGGTGACCTGCCTGTAGAGCTCAGCCGTCCTCTCCGCCCTCAGCCTCGGGACGGAGCCTCCCAGGTGGCCCATGAGCCTGAGGTACTCCGATCCTCCCAGCTCTTTTCGGGTGATCCCTAGGAGGTAGATGAGGTTGCCCTCCTCCTTCAGGTCCAATGTCACAGCCCTCCTTATGTCTGGAACTATCCCGATGGCGGTGACCAGCAGCGTAGGGGTGACTGGGCCCAGGGGAGACTCATTGTATAGGCTGTCCTTGCCTGAGATGAAGGGGGTCCCGTAGGCCCTTGCGACGTCGTAGCAGGCCCTGCAGGCTTGGACTAGGGAGCCAAGGCGGTCCTCCCTCTCCGGATTTCCCCACGTGAAGTTGTCCAGTAGGGCTATCCTCCTTCCTCCAACGCTTATGTTGTTTCTGACGGCCTCGTCTATGGCGGATGCCGCCATCCAGTAGGGGTCTATCCTCCCATATCTCGGGTTCATCCCAGAGGAGATGGATATCCCCCTCCAGGATGCCTCTAGGGGCTTTAGGACGGCGGCGTCGCTTGGGCCCGCCCTCCACCCGTGGAGGGGCTTGACGACGGTGAACCCCTTCACCTCATGGTCATAGCCCCTTATCACCTCCTCCTTACTGGCTATGTTTGGGGATGCGAGGAGCCTCTTCAGGATGGTCCCGAGGTCTTGGGGCTCGGGGAAGGTGGGGTCCTCAAGGCTTGGGGGCCTCCAAGAGGTTGAGCGCCTAACCCTTGGGGGGGTGAAGAGGTGGCTTAGGTCGAGCTCGGCGACTTGGAAGCCCTCGTAATAGACCTTAACTGCGCCTCCCTCCGTGTATCTGCCCACTGGGGTGGCCTCAACCTGCTCCTCCTCAAAGATCGTCAGGGCCCCCTCGAGGCTCTGGGGTGGGATGGCTAGGCACATCCTCTCCTGAGACTCGGATATCCAGATCTCCCATGGCGCCATTCCGGGATACTTCAGGGGGACCCTCTCCAGCCATACCTCGGCCCCTAGGCCGTACCTGTGGGCGGTCTCGCAGACCGCGCAGCTGAGGCCCCCTCCCCCGAGGTCGGTTATCCCGGATCCCAGCCCCTCCTCTCCTATGAGCTTTACAGCCCTCTTGAGCTTCTCCTCCTCTATCGGGTTTGCTATCTGAACCGCCGGCCTCGAGACCGTCTCGGAGTCTTGGGTAAGCTCGGCGGATGCGAAGGTGACCCCGTGTATCCCGTCTAGGCCTGTTCTACCCCCTGCGAGGACGATCCAGTCTCCGGCCCTCACCCTCCTGGCGTAGCAGTCCCTCCTCAGCAAGCCTATGCAGCCCGCATATACGACGACGTTTCCGAGATATCCCTCGTCGAAGTAGACCGCGCCATTGACGGTTGGGATGCCGACGCTGTTCCCGTAGGATCCGATACCGGCGACGACTCCCCTGAAGAGGTATGATGGATGCTTTATCCCCCTTGGGAGGAGGTCATATCTGTAGTTGAGGGGGCCGAAGCATAGGACGTCGGTGCAGGCTATGGGGTCGGCCCAGACCCCTAGGACGTCCCTTATTACCCCGCCAATCCCCGTGGCGGCCCCTCCGAAGGGCTCTATCGCGGATGGGTGGTTGTGGGTCTCGACCTTCACGGCTATGGCGTAGCCCTCCCCGAAGTCGATGATCCCGGCGTTGTCCTCGAAGACGCTTATGCACCACTCCGGCCTAAGCTCCTCCACGACCCTCCTGATGTAGCTGTTGAAGAGGCCGTCTACCGCCCCTTCAGGGGTCTCTATCAGCCCCTTGAAGGTCTTGTGGAAGCAGTGCTCGCTCCACGTCTGGTCGTAGGTCTGGAGCTCCGTATCGGAGGCCTCCCTCCCAACTCTGGTGTAGTGGTCCCTTATCGACCTAAGCTCCTCGAGGATCAGCCCAAGGCCGAGGGCCCCTCCTATCTCCGTCAGCTCCCAGTCCTCGGCGCCCCTAAGCTCTATGATGTGGTGTGGGAAGGGGTAGGGAGCCCTCCTCACCCTCCTCAAGTCGTCCCCCTCAGCTCGAAGATGTAGTCGTCCTTCGTCGGGTTGGCGAGGAGCCTCAAGCACATCTCCTCCACCAGCCTCCTTGCCTCCCCCTCATCCCCCGCCTCTAGGGTGAGGTCGTATACCTTCCCAACCCTCACGTCTAGGACCCTGTACCCCAGCCCCCTGAGGGCCCTTGTGGCGGTCTCCCCCTCGGGATCTGAGTATCCCCTCTTTAGGGTGATGTGAACCCTGGCGGCGAAGATCATCTGGATATCAACCTTAGAGGTTTAAGCCCCAGGCTATAAACGATGCGACCCTTATAAGATCGCTGGATGAATGATGGTTCAAGGTGTTCAGAGCTCAGCTCCTATACCTACTCAATAAGTATATGATGAAAGATCCTAAGGAGATGATGATGAGCAGCGGAGATGTGGCAAAATATAGGCCGTCTCTCCTATAGATGTATACAACTATCCATGGCAGCCTCTCGATGCTTGGCAGGTGCCTGAGGATGAAGGGGAGGGCCACTAGGATTATCCCGCATATGATGAGGATGAGGCCCAGATGGGCGAGGGGCCTATAGGCCTCCATGGCAGTAGGAATAGGCCTAAGGGGACCATAAAAATCTATTTTAAATCGATGAGGCTAGGTGGATTCGGGTGTCCGGGATAAGCTTTGGGAGGCTTCTAAGGGTTAACCTCTCCTCTGGAGAGGTGGGGACGGAGGAGCTTGGCGAGGGAGAGAGGAGGGCCTATCTCGGTGGGAGGGGCTACGGCATCCTACTCCTCTATAGGGAGAACCCGGCGGGCGTCGAACCCCTCTCTCCAGATAATAGGCTGGTCTTCGCCTCCAGCGTGGTAGGCGGGGCCCCTCTTCCAGGGATAAACAGGGTGACCATAGCCTCAAAGTCCCCCTTGACCCATGGGTTTGGGGAGGCGGAGGCCGGGGGCTTCTTCGGCCCAGAGCTGAGGAGGGCCGGCTTCGAGGTCTTAATCATAAAGGGGAGGGCTGAGAGGCCCGTCTACCTCCACGTCGAGGATGGGAGGGCCGAGCTCCTCGATGCCGAGAGGCTCTGGGGATTGCAGACCAAGGAGGCGGTGGAGGAGATCAGAAGCGAGCTAGGAGACCCCCTAGTAAGGGTTGCATCCATAGGCCCTGGGGGGGAGAGGCTTGTGAGGTTCGCCAACGTAATGATAGACCAGAGGTATGCGGCTGGGAGGTGTGGCCTCGGGGCTGTGATGGGCTATAAGAGGCTCAAGGCGGTGGCTGTCAGGGGGCATAGGGCCGTGGAGCTTCACGACCCCGAGAGGGTGGGCCAGCTGGCGAGGTGGTTCGCGGAGGGCTGGAGGAGGTATCCAGGGGCGAACGCCAGGCACATCTACGGTACCCTCGACGGGATAAGGAGCCTGAACATGGATGGGGTCCTTCCAACCCTCAACTTCAGGGGAGGCTCCTTCGAGGGGATAGAGGAGATAAGCGGGGAGGCGATGAACGAGACGGTCTTGGTCGGGAGGGAGGGGTGCTACGCCTGCCCGATAAACTGCAAGAGGGTGGTGAGGGGGAGGCCCCCCTACGAGTCCGACCCATCCTACGGCGGGCCGGAGTATGAGACCGTCGCCGCCTTCGGCTCCCTATGCGGAATCAGCGAGCTGAACGCCATCTCATATGCAAACCAGATATGCAACGCATATGGGGTTGACACCATAAGCGCTGGAAACGTCATATCCTTTGCGATGGAATGCTTCGAAAATAAATTGATAGGGGAAAAAGAGCTTGGAGATATGAAACTAAACTTTGGTGATGCTTCATCCATGTTAAAAATTTTGGAAATGATAGTTAAAAGGGAGGGTTTTGGAGATATACTTGCTGAAGGTGTTAAAATCTCATCTGAGAAGATAGGTGAGAGGTCGATGGAGTATGCCATGCACGTGAAGGGGAAGGAGATACCCATGCATGAGCCCCGTGGGAAGGTTGGGGTCGGCCTCCAATACGCCCTATCCCCCTCCGGCGCGGACCACATGCAGTGCGCCCACGACCCGGTGTACGAGCGGGAGGCCGAGCACCTGAGGGCCCTCGGGATCAACAGGGCGATAGGGAGGCTGGAGCTTGGAGCCGAGAAGGTCAGGATCCTCTACTATTCAAGCCTCTGGTGGGGCCTCCTCGACTCGCTCTGCGCCTGTAAGTTCACCTTCACCCCCCACCCGGCGGGGGTTTACACGCCGAACCACCTGGTCGAGATGGTGAACGCGGTGACCGGATGGGATACGAGCCTCTGGGAGCTGATGAAGTCGAGTGAGAGGGCGCTCAACCTCGCGAGGCTTTACAACATCAGGGAGGGGCATAGGGCCGAGGATGACACCCTCCCCGAGAGATTCTTCGAGAAGCTGGAGTTCGGAAGTAGGGAGGGCCAGAGGATCGACAGGGAGGCCTTCCTCAGGGCTAGGGCCATCTACTACAGGATGGCGGGATGGGATGAGGGGGGGAGCCCAACCGAGGAGAAGCTCCAAGAGCTAGACCTGGGATGGACGATAAAAGATGCGGGTCGAGGTTAAATATCTAACATATATTAAGGACCTGGCGGGAACAAATAGTGAGATAATTGAAATCGAAGGAGAAACAGTTCTTCTTGATTTCATCAGAATCCTTGGGAAAAGGCATGGTGAAAATTTCTATGAAATTATATTAGATAAAGAAAAATTGGATCTTAAAAATGGTGTGATTATTGGGATAAATGGAAAGGTTGCACAAAAATTAAATGAAAGGGTGAGAGACGGCGATACCATAGTCCTCTCAATAGCCGTGAGCGGAGGATGAAGCAACCACGGAGGCTCTCGGTTTCTATGAGTTCAGAGCTTTCCGATCCTCCTCAGCTTATACCTCTCATATAGTAGGTATGTCTCTCCCCCATCCCTTATGAACTCGACGGGTATCCTCCTGTCCATCGAGATCCCATGGAACAGGAGTCTACCACCCTCGACCTCAGAGGGGATCAACGGAACGGTGAGGTCCCTATACCTGTCCCCCATCTCGAGGGTGAGGAGGCTCCCCCTCCCCGTGACCTTCACCCTCATCGTGGACTTGTAGGTCTCATAGACCCCCGCCAGCTCCTCCTGGAGCCTCTCGTACCTGAATATCGGGTGCTCGTTGGGGTCCCTCCCCAGGAGAAGGGTTAGGGCGTACTCGCCGATGTAGCTCAGGGGATATCCGCTCCCATTGGCCAAGACCATGACCCCAACCCCCTTCTCGGGTATGAAGCCCATGTAGGCCGTGGCGACCGAGACGCTACCACCGTGGCTTATGAGGTCGCATCCGAAGAAGTCTCTGTTTATCCCCAGGCCATATCCATAATATCTAACATGCCTGCTTATGAACTGCTCATCTGGAGTTTTCACTCTTGGCTTCATCATTTCCTTAACTAAATTTTCATCCAGAATTTTTGATCCTTTATATTCACCATAATTTAGATGCATCTTAATGTACTCGGCCATGTCCATCGCGTTGCTGATCAGGCCGCCATCGCTAAGTATAGCCCCATATGGATATGTGCTTGGGATCCTCTCCCCATCCCTCGTGACGATGTATGGCGTGGCGGCCTCGGCATCCCCCTCCACCTCATCCCTATGGAAGTAGCTCCTCCTCATGCCCAGGGGCTCAAGGATGTGCCTTCGGATATATTCGGCATACCTCTCCCCCGAGGCCTTCTCTATGATATATCCCAGGAGGATGTAGCCCTCGTTTAGATAGAACCACCTCTCCCCAGGCCTCGCGTGGGCCCACCCCTCAGCCTCATCCATGAAGGTGAACATATCCTCATAGCCCGAGATGGGCAGCCACCGGTCATGGGCCTTCATGGAATATCTGATGACGGCCTCCGCATATGCCAAGGCCGGGATCCCACTGGTATGCGACATAAGGTGCCAGATCCTAACCGGCTCCCCGTGGCTTCGAAGCCTTACTGGGAGATACCTCTCTGCAGGATCCTCCACGTCTAGAAGCCCCCTCTCCTGCAGCTGCATTATGGAGAGGCATGTGAACGACTTGGTCACGCTCCCTATGCAGTAGAGGGTCTCAGGGGTCGCCGGGCGCCCCGAAGCGAGATCCCTGAAACCGAAGCCCCTAGAGTAGATGACCTCGCCATCCCTGATGGCCGAGATGGAGAGGCCTGGAAGCCTGGTCTCAGCCATCTTAGAGAATATGAACCCCTCAAGAGCACCGAGATCCATCACCAACACGCCACCGAAAACCAGATGGTCTCTGGCGATAAAACCATTTCCATTCAAATCCTATCGTTCCCCATCAGCCTGCCAATAGCTTACGGAGGCGGTGCCAAACACCCCCTCACCCCGCCCTACTCGTTGAACTCAGAAAACTCACGTTCAACCCTGAAGCGAGAAGGCTCACCCCAAAGCTTTAAGGAGGACCTGTAATCATCATAGAAGGCTCACCGGTAGAGGCTCTTGGGGATGAGGGTCATAGTCTTAGGCCCCCCTGGATCGGGGAAGGGGACGAGGGCTAGGCTGATAGGCCAGATCTTCAAAATCCCCATCATAGTCATGGGGGATATACTCAGAGAGGCGGTCTCCGGAGGAGGCGAGGCGGGGAGGAGGGCTAAGGCATACATGGATCGTGGAGAGCTGGTCCCAGACGACGTGGTGATAGGCCTATTGGAGGAGAGGCTCAGGGGGTTGAACCTCGAGAGGGGCTTTGTACTCGACGGCTTCCCCAGGAATCTGAGGCAGGCTGAGGCCCTCGAAGAACTACTCTCTAGTGAAGGAGTTGAGATCGACCTAGTCCTCAACGTCGTGGCAGGGGAGGACGCCATCTTGGAGAGGCTATCCCTCCGGAGGTCATGCCCACACTGCGGTGCGATCTACCACCTGAAGGATAAGCCCCCTCTAAGAGACGAGGTATGCGACGAGTGCGGATCGAAGCTGATGCAGCGGGAGGACGACAGAGAGGAGGTCATCAGACATAGAATAAAGATATATTATAGAGAGACTAAACCAGTTCTAGATGAATATATAAAAAAGAATAAAGTTATTGAGATGAGTGGTGAGCTTAGAATAGATAATATAGAGGAAGAGCTAAATAAAATCCTATGTGAAAGAGGAGTTATTCAAAAGGGATAAAGCAGTTTAAGGATGATCAAAGGCCTCATCAAGGTTTAGAAAGACGATGAGGGCCTCTCAAACAGCATAGAGGATGGATCCAATACTTGGGCTTCGAGCAGAGATCCCTCTGGTCTTCCCCCACTAATCTTTCCGCCATTAGGTGTTAAGGCGAAACCTTCAATATCTGGAACCTCTTCTTCTAGAAGGAGATGGGCACAGGGTTGAGGTTCGAGGTTGTTGAGGTCAAGGCTCCTGAGGGCTGTAATCTGATCCTAGGCCAGTCTCACTTTATCAAGACGACGGAAGATATATACGAGGCCATAGTTAACAGCGTGCCCGGGGTAAAATTCGGCCTAGCCTTCTGTGAGTCCTCCGGCCCTTGCTTGGTTAGGCATGAGGGGAACGATGAGGAGCTGAGGAGGCTTGCTTACGAGAAGGCCCTTGAATTGGGGGCCGGCCACTGCTTCCTGCTCTTCATAAGGGAGGCATACCCCATAAATGTCCTGAACTCGATAAAGCATGTTCCAGAGGTGTGCGGGATCTACTGTGCGACGGCTAACCCTGTACAGGTGATAGTGGTGGAGACAGAGCAGGGG
>JBBIVO010000015.1:18480-18729 GCA_037439685.1 Candidatus Bathyarchaeota archaeon
ATACAGGGCCAAGGGCATCGAGGCGGGGGAGGATATAGAGGAGAGGAAGAGATTCCTCAGGAGAATAGGATACAAACTTTAAATCTATTAAAAACGTCGTAATTTGAGGAGAGACCTAATTTATAGTACAAAAATTATTCTGATTTAGTATCTTATCTTCAGACAGTATTTAAATATAATAGAGGTGAGGGACTCAGCTCATCTGGGATTAAAGTTATTTAGGGCGTGATGCATCTTTATGCGGGATGG
>JBBIVO010000015.1:18745-24476 GCA_037439685.1 Candidatus Bathyarchaeota archaeon
AGAGGGTTCATGTCTCACATCGCCGATCGCTTTAGATCGGCTGGGAGGGGTTACCCCCTCGAGTGGGAGATCCCGGCAAGCGTGGCTCCTTATGTTCCAACCCCCCTCAACATCGTGAAGAAGATGCTGGAGGTTGGAGGGGCAGGGCCAGACGATGTCGTCTACGACCTCGGGTGTGGGGATGGCAGGATCCTCTTCGCCGCGGTTGAGGAGTTCAACGTGAAGAGGGCTGTGGGCTATGAGCTCAACGCCTCGATGTGCGAGGGCGTGATGAGGAAGGTGAAGATTAAGGGTTTAGAGGATAGGATCGAGATAATAAGGGGGAACTTCTTCCTAGCCGACCTCTCCTCAGCAACCCTCATCACCCTATATCTAACCACCTCGGGAAACACAAAGCTGAAGCCGAAGTTTGAGAAGGAGCTCAGAGATGGGACCAGGATAGTGAGCCACGACTTCCCGATAAATGGGTGGATGAGCATGAGGATAGATGAGGCCTTCCACAACGATATAGGGTCTCACAGGATATACCTCTACAGGATCCCCGATTCTCTCAGGGTTGTAGAAAGGAAGGAGCCGGTGGAGCGCGAGGCGAGCCGATGGGGAAGGATAAGGGGGGCCCTCAGAGGCGCCATTGGGAGCTAAGTGGAAGGGCTGATCGATAGGCTGGCCTTCGAGCCGAGGAGGCCGAACATCCCCCTTAATGGGCCTTCAAGGGTGAGATTTATCGTGGAGCCAAATGGATGAGGGTTCGTAAACCTGTCCGCTTATGGGGGTCTATCCGCTTCCCAGAATTAGGGAGAGGAGGGCCATTCGGACATATAGGCCGTGTTTCATCTGCCTGAAGTACCAGGCGTTGGGGGTATCGTCCACGTCCGTCGATATCTCATCTACCCTGGGCAGGGGGTGCATCACCATCAGCTCCCCCTTGGCGTGCCTCAAAGTCTCCCTGGAGACTATGTATGAGCCCTTAAGCTTCTCATACTCCTTGGGGTCTGGGAACCTCTCCTTCTGGATCCTCGTCACGTATAGTACATCTATCTCTCCCAGGCACCTGTGAAGGTCCTCTGTCTCCTCATATTCGATCTTCCCCTCCAGTTCCCTGAGGAGGTCCCTCCTGAATCTTAGCCTCTCCGGGGAGACGAGGAAGACCTTCACATCGTAGTTTGAGAGGGCGTAGAGGAGGGAGTGGACGGTCCTGCCGTAGAGGAGGTCCCCTAGGAAGGCGATCTTGAGCCCATCTATCCTCCCCTTCGCCTCCCTCATGGTGTGCAGATCCAGCAGGGCCTGGGTCGGGTGCTCGAGGCTTCCCGAGCCGGCGTTTATGACCGGGACCCTGGCGGCGTCGGCAGCCACCCTCGCAGCCCCATCCTCATAATGCCTTATCACTATTATGTCGGAGTAGTTCTCAACGGTCTTTATGGTATCCCTCAGGGACTCCCCCTTGGCCACTGAGGAGACCCCAGGCTCCGCAAAGCCTATGACCCCCCCTCCAAGCCTGAGCATAGCCGACTCGAAGCTCAGGCGGGTTCTTGTGCTGGGCTCGAAGAAGAGGGTGGCCATTATCCTCCCCCTCAGCATATCCGAGCCCATCACGGCGACGGGCTCCATCTCAGTGGCCCTCTCAAGGATGAAGTCGATCTCCTCCCTTGTGAGTTCTCTCATAGAGACTACGTCTCTACCCCGAAAGGAAGAGGCGAGGTCCAATCCCAATCACCTCAACTCTTGCCTGAGAGGCTATTAAGCTTTGGCCATAGGCTAAGCTCCTTTGAAGATCATTCACACCCCTCATGGGCCTGTTAGGCTTGAAAGACCCTTTAATATGGGAAACTGGCGAGGTTTAACGAGGGTTTCTTATCTGGAAGGTTGCAAGAACGCCTAAAGGATTTCCGTGCTCATTGAAGGCGGGCTTCGAATATCTCCTTGAACTCCATTCTTCAAAATGAGGGAGGATAGGCGCCGCCGGACGGATTCGAACCGTCGACCAACTGGTTAACAGCCAGGCGCTCTACCGGACTGAGCTACGGCGGCTCCAAACCCATAGTTCTTCTCCTATTTTCCCTTATAGACTTTTCCATAATCGTCAAGCCAGAACCTTTGGAATAGCTTTCCAAAATCGAGAAGTCCTACCTATCCTAAAAGCTCTACGAAATAATGTGGGTCCAATTGAGATCAGGGGTTCAGACTCTCCGATTCCTGTTTAATCTAGGGTGGCATGAGGAGGTTTACCATGCTCCCCAGCCAGTATCCGAGTAGGGCTGAGGCGATTAGGGTTATGGCTACGAGGGCTGCCGTAGCTATCCTCTTGTTTAGGTCCTCCTCCCTCTTGGGATCCTCCAACCTAACACGACCCGTTTTGAATCGATATCTTATTTGATAAATGAATTGTGAAGTTGAAATATGAATTAAAAAGATGTATTTTTGTTATTTATGATCCTCCGTGATTTGGGGTGGCGCCACCCTTAAATCCCAAGCCGCCATCGAGGTGATGGATGGAGGCCCTTCAGGCGTCGGAGGAGGCTGTTAGGAGGGCGGCGGCGATCACCCGCCTTGGGGGGGTGGTCATATACCCCACGGAGGCCCACTACAGCCTCGGCTGCGACCCGGCCAACGTGGATGCAGCTAGAAGGATATCCTCCATTAAGGGTGGGGTGGAGGAGCCCCTACCCCTCGCCTGCTCCGATATGGGTGTGGCTAGGAGGCTCGTGGAGTTCAACCCATCGGCGGAGCTTCTGGCCTCAAGGTTCTGGCCTGGCCCCCTAATATTGGTCCTCCCGGCCAGGGTTAGCTACCCTATCTGGGTGACTAGAGGGGCCGGGACGCTAGGGGTTAGGGTGCCCAACCATCCGGTGGCTAGGAGGCTTGCCGAGCTCTCGGGTGGTGTTATAGTGGAGGCGAGCGCAAGCAGGTATGGCGAGCCCCCACCAACCACGGCTGGAGAGGCCGCTGAGGGGCTGGGGGGCGAGGTGGATCTCATCCTAGATGGCGGAAGAGCCCCCCTGGGAGAGCCGCCGACGGTGGTGGACCTGAGTGGGGAGGAGGCCTGGATCCTGAGGGTGGGGCCTATAAGGGCTGAGCAGATTAGGGAGGCCCTAGGACTCTAAGGCATGGAGATGTGAAGGGGCTGAAGGGTTAACCGCGTTCTCAAGCTCCAGCCCTATCCGGAGATGGAGAGGGTTAACCGGTGGGATATAAGAGGGATATTCCTTCAACACGTTTATCAGCCGGAAACGGTTGAGGCTTTTAAGGAATATCTGGAAGAGATAAAACTCGATTTGGGGAAATAAAGGTGAGTAGCCGCCCGTATTCGACATCGATCAAACCCCACAAGATTCGCCTGGCATCCCAACAGTGACAAAACCCTTAGGGAGAAGAGGTGGAGGATCGAGGATGGAAGGTCATACTTCTCCTCAATAGAGAGTTGCCATTCTCCACGACTGAAGTCTGGAGATCCTCGGTTTTTCAGCCTCAAGGCTTCATCATACCGGAGCTCCGGGCTGTGCCGATTCAGCCCATCATCGATAAATGTTGGTCGTAGAGCTTTTACTTGATAGCGTGCCTCTCCAGCTCTTTTAAGTCCATATACTCTCTAGCCACCTCATCGATCATCCTCTGCCTGAGCCCCTCATCCTTAGAAAAGAGGAGCATGCCTCTGTTGAAGACGTGATGCTTGAAGGATAAGGGTGCTTCATTGAGTGCATAAATGTCTATGGGTAGTTTATGTTTGATTTCCAGTTCAGCTGAGAGGTTAACCGTGTAATTATAGTATTCGGTAAAATTGATTGGACTGTGCCTCTTTATATTTGGTATGAAGCGGAAGATTTTGGTGGAGAGGCACCTCTCCCATGTGGAGATTGAGAGGCTGATTAGGGAGGAGAGGGAGAAGAGGTTCTTGGAGAGGCTCATCTTCATCAGGGACCTCTACGAGGGCGAGAGTGTGGAGAAGGCAGCGAGGAAGCTGGGGAGGGTCAAGCAGACAGGGTACAACTGGCTCGAGAGGTGGAACGCACGGAGCTTGGAAGGGCTGAGGCTCGACTTCAAAAAAGCGGGCAGGCCCCTAAGCTACCAGCTGAGGAGAGGAGGGAATTGGAGGAGATACTCAGGAGGAGGAATGACTGGACAACTAAGGAGGTGAGGAACCTGATCCTGGAGAGGTTCGGCGTCGACTACTCGCCAGACAGCATCAGCGGGATCCTCAGGTCCCTAGGGATGAGATACTGCAAACCATACCCCAAGGATTACAGGAGACCGGAAGACGCTGAGGAAAGGCTGAAAAAGAGTGTTGAAAAAGCCTTCGAAGAAGGGAAGAGGTTTATTCTGGGATTCATGGACGAATGTAACCCCCAGACGGCCTCAAACACCCAAGGGGTCTGGTCCTTCAAGAAACCCGAGATCAGAAGGGACACAACCAAGTATGGGATTAACGCCTTCGGCTTCTACACTCCGGCAGGGGTGAGCCTAATCGGCTTCAAGGAGAACTCGAAGAAGGAGAGCGTCTGCGAGTTCCTGGAGGAGGTGAGGGGGAAGAACCCGGAGGGGAGTATCCTCATGATCCTGGACAACTTCACCTCCCATAGGGCAAGAATGACGCAGGAGAAGGCTGGAGTTCTGGACATACGATTGGTCTACCTGCCGCCCTACTCGCCAGACCTGAACCCGATCGACCAGATCTGGAGAGGCGTGAAAAGGTGCATATCGACAGCCTTCTTCAGGACGAAGATCATCGAGGAAGCATACCACCAACTCTCCAAGAAGATAAGCTACGCCCAAGGCTGGATACAAAAGTTCCTACCAGAACAGTCCAAAGAATCTTACCGAATACTATAAATGCTTCTTCAGGATCTCTGATCCAAACGGCGATATCCACATCCCTGAACTCTTCTAGCTCGACGAAGCTTCCATGAACGTAAGCGAAGATCAGGTCTTCCACGCGCATCAACTCCTCCCCCAGCCTATCGAGTAGGATCTTCTTCTCACCAGAAGATAATCTATGGAGCTTAAACTCAAACTTAACAAGCTCCTCACTCATCTTTTCGCCCCTCATGAAACCTCCTCACACGCATTATAAACTCCTCGAAGTCCCTTAAGCCTTGCTTGATCGAGTCATAAACCCTCTCGTCTACAACCTCCCAGTATCTATGGACGAGCAGGTTTCTGAGCCTCGCAGCTGAGGCAAGCTTAGAAGCTAAATCCTATGGAAGAACGCCTCTTGCTCCAAGCCTAGAGAAGCAGTCAGGGTAACTTTCAGCCCTCTCATTGAATATGCTTGATAGAGTTTGCATGCATATGCTAGCTGCAGCCTCAACAAGCTGAATCAATAGATACCTCATCGAGAGCCTTTCGTGGATAGTTAATCATAGAATTTCCTTGCCGAAAGCTATTTAAGAAGCCGTAGAGCCTCATTAACCTCCCTAATCCCAGCCTCCATAAGATCCGAATTAAACCTCATGACTACACTTAAATTGTTAGCTTCACCGATAAACTTTACCTCCGATGTCAAGAATCATCACCCCTTAAGATGATACGATAAGGATCGCCCATGGACACCTTGGGCTGCTGGTTCTATACATATATCCGCGTATAGAACCCTCGAAAGGGGATGATTTTGGGTTGCTCCAGGGCTTTAGAGCCTCCACCCCTCTGGGACCAGCATCGCGATGTTCTTCTCGAGGGGGGCCCTTAATGAGGAGGCCACCGGCTCGCACTTCGTCCTGAGGAGGAAGAGGGTTGGGTG
>JBBIVO010000015.1:24499-24736 GCA_037439685.1 Candidatus Bathyarchaeota archaeon
CCCCCTCCTCGGTGAGGGTCTCCCAGTTGGCCATCCCCTTTGCCAGTATGAGGTCGGCCTCTCTAAAGGCCTCCCTGAACCCTTCAGAGACCTCTTCGAGGTTGATGCCTATGGCGTCCGACCCTGTCTCCAAGACCTCGTCGGCCTCCTCGGTCATCCCCGTGGCTATGGCATCCTCCATGAGGGCGTCGTTGAGGGCTGGACCCCCCTTAACCGCCACGACGACCCTGCATCCCA
>JBBIVO010000015.1:24776-29659 GCA_037439685.1 Candidatus Bathyarchaeota archaeon
GAGGGCTATCTCCCCAGCGTTATCTGCGAGGAGGAGCACCTCAACCCCAGGCCCCAGCAGCCTCCTGAAGGCCTCCGTATCATCTATGTAGAGACCCTCAGCCTCCAGCATATCCAGAACCTCGTTTATATCGTGGCTGTGCCCGGGGACATCGTACTCTATCATGTTTCCGATGCTGGAGATCCTTAGGGCCGTCCTTAGGCGCTCGCCTTCAGGCTTCGCCTCAACATACCCCTCAAGGGTTGGAAGGAGTCTTAGGGCCTCCTCATCGGCCCTCCTCTTCATCTCCCTATAGGGGTCGTCGCAGCCCGTCAGCCTCCTTATGATCCTGTCCCTCTCAGCCCCGATCCTGGAGGGGACGGCGTCGGGGCTGAACTCATCGGCCAAGAGCTGAAGGAGGCCTCGAACCGCCTCTAGGCGGAGCCTCTCATCCTCCGTAGCCCTCAATATCTCCATGTAGCCCCTGTGCATCAGGCAGTATCCGCAGCGGGGCGCAACCTTCATAGGATTCTAGAGAGGGGGAGATACGATAATATAAGCTTGAACCCTGATCTTCTCAGATGGTCTCCCTGATCTCCGTTTTCAACCTTATAGCTACCACGGCTAGGGGGTTGGAGAGCGAGGCTTCAAGCGAGCTCTGGATGCTCTTGAGGGAGGTGGGGGATGGGAGACCAAGCGTGGGCCACTCCCCCGTCAGGGGCCTCATCCTGGCAAGGACCTCCCTAGACCCGTTGGAGGCCGTGAGGCTCCTCGGGGAGGAGTTGAGGAGGAGGCCAGGCGACTTCAGATATCTCCTGAGGGTGATCCCCATAGAGTCGGTAGTTCCAACCGAGCTAGATAGGATCGTGGAGGCCGCCCGCCAACTGGCCTCCAGGATTGGGGAGGAAGAGTCCTACAGGATAACCGTCGAGAAGAGGAGGACGGGACTTGGGAGTAGGGAGGCGATAGAGGCGGTGGCGTCGGGGATCAGCAGGAAGGTTGACCTTGAGAGCCCCGGCTGGATAGTATTGATCGAGATCGTGGGGAGATATACTGGGGTCTCAGTATTGCGCCCGAGGTCCCTTTTGAATGTGCAGAGGGTGAAGGCCGAGCTATCGGCGGATGGCTAGGAGGGCCCCCCTCTCGATTATGAGGCTGGTCAAGGCCTCGGCGGGGCTTCCACCCACGGCTTGGAGCTCCTCCTCGGAGACCTGATAAACCTCCATAAGGGTTCTGAGCTTCTCATCGTCTACTAGGAGCACCGAGTCGTCCTCCTCGCCCAACAGCCTGGAGGCCCTCTCGTAGCACCTCTCTGCCTCCTCCTCTTCCGAGGACATGACGAGGAGCGCGAGGCTCCTCGTCGAGCTGGATACGCCCAGCACCCCCAGGGCCCTGGAGATCTGGTCATCGCATGAGGCGTAGAGGAGGACCTCCATGGCCAGGCTCCTGGAATGGGCCCTCCCAGCCTTGAAGGCCTTTAGGGCGTTCACCGCCGCCATGTGGAGGTGCTCCCAGCCCGCAACCCTCCCCCCGTCGAAGAGCTGATGGGTGCATGGGGTCGCCTCCTCCCCCACCCTCCTCAGGAGGTCCTCCACATCGTCGTGCTGAACAATCCTGAAGCCTCCGACTATCAGAGACCAGCCAAGGTCCCTGATCCTAGCCCTGTGAGCCATGGCCCAGCCTCTCAGATCCCAGTTTTATGGCCGTGGCTATCCTCGCAACCCTCTTTCCCACCTCCCTGGCGTTGGAGGTGGCTATCCTGTCCTCGTCAGCCCCCCTCCAGCCCGCCTCCCCCTGGAGGGATGCGACCCCGAAATGGCCTGAGGTTAAGGGGTCTCCGCATCCTCCCACCACTATCATGCCGTGGACGAGGGCGAAGTGGATCATCGCCTCCACCACCCTCTCCCCACCTCCATGGCGTAGGCCTGAGACCGAGAGGGCTGAGGCCACCTTCCCCCCGAGCCTGTGGCCGCTCATCTTCAGGGGCCTCGTCCTGTCCATCATGTTCTTCATCAGGCCTGGGACGGCGCCGAAGTAGCTCGGGGCCGCCAGGATGAGGGCGTCGGCCTTGAGAAGCCTCTCCTGGATCCCTCCCATCTCGTCCTCGGAGTCCAAGGGGCAGGGCCTCCCCCTCACGCACACGTTGCATCCATCGCATGGGAGGATCCTATACTCCGATAGGCTGACCAGCTCCGCCTCGGCCCCCTCCTCCATTGCGGCCTCTAATGCAGCCCTCAAGAGGAGTTCGGTGTTCTTACCCCTTCTAGGGGAGCCTGAGACGCCTAGAACCCTAAC
Organism: Candidatus Bathyarchaeota archaeon; assembly: GCA_037439685.1. Lineage (GTDB taxonomy): Archaea > Thermoproteota > Bathyarchaeia > TCS64 > TCS64 > JAGTRB01. The sequence goes on from JBBIVO010000015.1 coordinate 27,051, forward strand.
CTGCACCATCCCAACTAAGAGTATGCCAACCCTTAAAGCCGTTATCGTCCCAAAAAATGGTGGAGGGCTTCAAAACTCTTAATATTCGGTTAGTGAAGTCAACCCCATGGCTCCATCTATGAGGCTTGGGGTCTCCAAGCTCCCCTACACCGGCTCCCCCTACGGCCCTGAGCTCTCTCAAGGGCCTGAGATGATGGAGAGGGGCTTGAGGGAACTCGCCTCCTCAAAGGGGGTTCCGGTCGAAGAGGCTGGGTCCGCGATGCTCACGGCTGAGGAGGAGGGCGAGTATGGGGCGTGGCACCGCCTGGGGCTGGCCTCCCGCCACCTGGGAACCCTCATAGCCGGTCAGAGGGGGAGGGACCTCTTCCCAGTAGCCCTCCTCTCCAACTGCAGCGGGTTGATGGGGGTCCTCGGAGGCCTCCAAAGGTCTGGCAAGAGGCCCTTAAGGGTTGGATTGGTCTACTGCGACGCCCACGCCGACTTCAACACCCCCGAGACCACCCTAAGCGGAATGCTGGGTGGGATGCCGGTGGCCATATCGACCGGGCTGTGCCTCTCAAGGCTCAGGATGATCTGCGGCCTAGACCCAGCCCTCCCATCAAGGTATGTGGTGATGGTTGGGGTCAGGGATGTCGACCCCCTCGAGAGGGAGCTGTTGGACCGGAGCGAGGTGGCTCACATATCGGTGGAGGAGGTTAAGGAGGCCTCTCTAAGCATAGACCTCGAGGTTGAGAGGCTGGAGGGGTTGACTGATCTCATCTATCTCCATGTGGACCTCGACGTTCTAGATCCCATAGAGGTGGAGGGCCACAGGTTCAGGGTTGAGGGGGGACCCTCGAGCACCGAGCTTTCGAAGGCCCTCTCCATGGTCTTCGAACATCCGAAGGTGGCTGCCTTCGGCATCGCATCCTACCCTGATGGGGGTGGGGAGGCAACCCTGCAGGCCGTGAAGAACCTCCTCGATGGGGTTCTAGATGGGCTGGAGAGGAGGGCTAGATGACGAGGGTCTCCCTCTCCACGTTTCGCCTCTCAATCCCAATATCTGAGACCCTGAACCTCCTCCCCCCGTAGAGCTCCGCCTCCTCCTCGCCTGAGTAGAGGGCCGTGGCTATCCTTCCAAGGGCGTCGCACTTCATTATGCCGCTCCCGCTCGCGGCCCCAACATAGATCAGCCCCGGGGCCAATGCCTCCACTACGGGCGTCTGGTCCAGGCTGTTTATCGAGTACTGTCCGGCCCACATGTTCACGGGCCTCAGGTCCCTGAAGCATGGGAAGTACTTCACGAGGACGTGGTAGATGTTGTTGATGTAGTAGTCCTCCTCCGGCTGGGGGTCCTCCTCCAATCCGAACCTCCTCCCTAGGTTGTCTGCGCAGCCGAGCCAGACGCTTCCCTCCGTCAGCTCCGGCTTGAAGTATATCCCTGCCTTTGGGAGGATGGTGAAGGGCAGGACCCCATACTCGTTCAGGCCCTTCGCCTCGAATATCCCCCTGAGCTTGGGGTCCTTGAAGGCGAATATCTGCCTCTTCTTAGCCCTCATGAAGGGGTCGAGCCCTATGGGCTCGAGGAGCCTCTCAGACCAGACGCCGGCCGCCACCACGGTGGTCTCGGCCCTCACCTCTCCTCTGCTCGTCTCAGCCCCAGCTACTCGGGCCTCCTGCCAGACGAAGGGCTCCCCTGGGAGGCCCAGCTCCACCTCTGGCTTGAGGAGGAGCCTCCTGACCTCAACCCCATACCTCACCTCACCGCCCAGCCTTAGGAACATCTCCTCATAGCACCTGACCAGGGAGTCGGCGTCGATGCTGCCGCACTTCCTCCCGAGGACCCCCGCCTTAACGGGCTGGAGGCCCAGGAGCTCGGCCTCCTCATCCCCCACAAAATCGAGTTTCAGCTCCGGGATCCTCTCAGCGATCTCATCCCTCCCCAAGACTTGGAACTCGACCCCCCTAGACCTGATCATCTCCAGAGCCCCCGAGAGGCGGCCATACTGCCTCTCGCTGAAGAGCCAGAGGTAGCCGATCCTGGCCAGCTTCAGGTCGTATCCCAGCTCCTCCTGGAGGTGGATGAACCAGTCGATGGTCGAGTCGGCGAGGAGATAGTTCGTCCTGGAGCCGAAGAGGTTCCTGAAGGCCCCCTCACTCTTGGCGCTGTTACCTTGACCAGGCCCCCCAAACCTCTCCACCACCACAACCCTCTTCTCAGGATTCCTAACCTTAAGGTGATAAGCTGAGCTTAGGCCCAATATTCCAGCGCCTATGATCAAGATATCGCAATCCAAGCTCATCACCTAATTAGTCTTAAGATGCTCCTTTTAACATTAATGAGTTGGCCAACCCTTAAATAAACTCATATTTCTCATTGCGTTGTTATTTTCTCGATGCAATGTTAGATAAAGATGGTTGCAGTAACAAAAATGATTATTGTTTTCCGAGCTTCTTGGCAAGCTCTACCAGCTCTGGATGGGTACATCTTCCCTTGTCCAATATTTGTACCCCGTCAAGCCAGACCGAGGAGTTCAGGCAGATCCCGTCTGAGTGGGTGGCGGCGGGCCTCCACGGCATGTTTCCGATCCCCCACTCGGTGCATCCCCAAACCCTCTCATCCTCAACTA
>JBBIVO010000016.1:0-726 GCA_037439685.1 Candidatus Bathyarchaeota archaeon
TAGGAGACAGGGGGATAGAGCACTCGATAGAGATCGTAGAGAAGGTCCTCAGGGAGTCCCCTAGGAGGGATCACCGCCACCGAATAGAGCATTGTGAGGTCCTCACCACGACGCAGATCGAGAGGCTCAGGCAGCTGGGCATCGTCGCATCGATGCAGCCGAACTTCGTGGGGGAGTGGAGCGGCCCCGGCGGCATGTACGAGTCTCGCCTAGGCGCCAAGAGGCTGAGGCAGAACAACCCCTACAGGGCGCTCCTCGACGAGGAGATCCACGTGGCCTTCGGCTCAGACTGCATGCCCTTCAACCCGATGTATGGCCTCTGGTCCGCCCTAAACCACCCCATAAGGGAGAGCCGCATAGGGCTGGAGGAGGCCGTGAGGTGCTACACCCTCGAGGCTGCATATGCCTCCTTCATGGAGGGCCTGACGGGCAGCATAGAGCCTGGGAAGCTGGCGGACATAGTCGTCTTAGACGAGGACCTCACCGAGATCGCGCCTGAGAGGATAAAGGAGGTCAAGGTTAGGATGACCATGGTGAACGGCGAGATCCTCTACTCCAAGGATTAGGCTCAGGATGGTGGAAGGCCGAATGTACGGGGAGATAAGGCGTGTCGCATGCGTGGGGGCTGGCCTCGTCGGGCAGGGGTGGGCCTCCATCTTCGCCCTGAAGGGGTTCGAGGTCGTCCTCGAGGACCTCGAACCCGAGAGGCTCGGCATGGCCCTCAGG
>JBBIVO010000016.1:738-6713 GCA_037439685.1 Candidatus Bathyarchaeota archaeon
CTCAGGAGGGTTGAGTCTCAGATCCGCTTCCTCGTCGAGGCTGGCCTGGGGGAGGATGCCGAGGGGGCGATAGGGCGGGTGAAGGCCACGACAGACCTTGAAGAGGCGGTAGGAGGGGTAGACTATGTCCAGGAGTCCATCTATGAGAGCTACGAGGCGAAGAGGATGATCTACAGGGAGATGGATGAGGCCGCTCCGAGGAGCTGCATCCTCGCCAGCAGCACCTCAGGCCTCCTCATGACCGAGATCCAGAAGGCCGCGGTGAGGTTTCCCGAGAGGTGTATCGTGGCCCATCCCTGGAACCCCGTCTACCTCATCCCCCTGGTGGAGATCTGCCCGGGGGAGTTGACCTCTCAGGAGACCGTCTGGAGAACCAAGAGCCTCATGGAGGGGATCGGAAAGGTGCCAGTGGTCCTCAAAAGGGAGGTCCCCGGCTTCATCGGGAACAGGCTCTCCGCAGCCCTCTGGAGGGAGGCGCTAGACCTTGTGGATAGGGGTGTGGCCACGGTCGAGGATGTGGACAAGGCCGTATGGGCTGGGCCTGGCTTGAGATGGGCCATCATGGGCCCCTTCCTCACATACCACCTGGGGGGAGGGGCGGGCGGCATAGGGTACCTGATGAGGCATATCGGCGCCACGAAGGCAGCCTGGCTCGAGACGATGGCGAGATGGACCCAGACCCCGGGGTCGGCTGTGGAGAAGGCCATAAGGGGGGTGGAAGAGATGACTGGGAGAAGGCCTGTAGAGGAGCTGGAGAGGCTCAGGGACGAGAGGCTCGTGGGTCTCCTGAGGCTCCTGAGGGAGAAACGGTTTTAAGCATCCCCTCCGCTTCGACCCTGAAGCCCATGGGAAAACCCGTTACGGTTGAGATCATCGTAAGAGGGGACATAATAGAGAGGAACATCGTCCTGAAGCTTGCCAACAGGATTAGGGACTCGAGGCTCAGAGCCGACTTCAGCAGCTGCATAGCCGTTCCGCCCTTCCTGATGGCTGTGGAGAAGAGATACCCAAGCCTAGCCGTCCTATACGCCACCGTAGACATAGAGGACCTATTCCAGTTCAAGGCCCTAATCCAGGGCCTATGCGGCGAGGAGGGCTGCATCATCCACTCGATGAGGGAGCTGTGAGGGGCCCGCCTTGAGGGCCGTGAGGAGGGCGACCATCACATCGGCTGTGGCGGCCGTAGCGGCCATCGCATACCAACTTGCCTCACCCCACTTAGGTCAAGGAGAGAGGGGGGCCCTCGCCGTCCTGGTCCTCGCCGCCGGGCTCTGGATAACCGAGGCCGTGCCCCTGGTTGCCACTGCCCTCCTCGTCCCCCTCCTCCAATCCCTCCTCGGCGTCCAAACCTTCGGAGAGAGCCTGAGGCCGTTCTTCGACCCCGTCGTGATGCTCCTCTTAGGGGGCTTTCTCCTAGCCGTGGCCGTCGAGAAATACGACCTAGACGAGTACCTCGCATCCAAGGTCCTCTCTAAGGTTAGGGCAGATACTCGCATCCTACTCCTGACCATGATGACCGCCACGATGGCTCTATCCCTCTGGATAAGCAACACGGCGGCCGCGGCGATCATGATGACCCTGGCCCTTAAACTCGTAGAGGGGTTGGAGGACGAGAGGGGTAACTTCCCGAAGGCCCTGGTCCTCGGGATAGCCTACTCGGCGACCATTGGGGGGGTTGGAACCCTCGTGGGAACCACCACGACCGCCATGGCGGCAGGCACGTTGAGGAGGCTGACGGGGGTCGAGATATCCTTCCTGGGGTGGATCCTCTACGGCCTCCCCGTCTCTCTCCTCATGGTGCTGGCTGCATGGCTCCTGCTCCTCCTCTCCTTCCCATGTGGGGGTAGCCTCCAAGCCTCTGAGATATCCATTAGGCCCTTAGACCGGAGGCAGAGGCTAACCCTGGCGGTTTTCGCCTTATCCATCACGCTATGGCTCACGGAGAGGGTTCCGGATCCCCTGATCCCCCTCCTCGGATGGAGGGGCCACGGCCTCTCCTCCAACATGGTAGCCGCCATCATAGCGGTAACCCTCTTCTTCTCAGGCCTCCTGGACGAGAGGGACCTCCCTAGGGTTAACTGGGGTGTTCTCCTCCTAATAGGTGGAGGCCTCAGCCTCGGAGAGGCCCTGGAGGCCTCGGGGCTGATGCTCCGGATCGGGGAGGCTCTCCTGTTCCTGACGAGGGGGGCGGGGGCCCTCTCCATAATCCTCATGGTCTCCTTCTTCGGCCTGGCGATCACCGTGATGGCCAGCAACACGGCCAGTGCGGCCATATTCCTCCCGATAGCCATAGGGATGGCGGCCCCAACCGGCATAAGCCCCACAACCCTGGCGGCGATAGTGGGAATAACCACCAGCCTGGACTTCATGCTGCCTGTGGGGACCCCACCCAACGCCATAGCCTACAGCACTGGGAAGGTGAGCCTAAGGGAGATGATTAGGGTAGGGTTTATCCTGAACCTCCTTGGAGGCCTAATAACCTCAGCCCTCGCCATAATGTTATGGCCTCGTATCGCGTGAGGGCCTCAGACCCTAACACCAACCTTGAGGACGGCTAATCCCCCGAGATATATGGCAAGGCCGACCGTGAAGATGCTCGTGAGGCCGAATCCTGAGGCTATGTATGCGGCGATCACGGGTGCCACGACGCCCATAACCTCTCCAGGAAGGAAGAAGAGGGAGTATCCAAGCCCTCTCCTCCTGCTTGGGGAGAGCCTCGCCACGATGGCCGAGTTTGCGGCCATTCCGAGGGTGTTGCAGAACCCATATGCTAGGTATAAGAAGACGAACCCAGCCACGCTTGGAGAGAGGACTGCGACGCCCAAGCATATGTAGGCCATCCCCAGGGAGATCATCAGCCACCTCTTCTCCCCGAGCCTCGAGGCCACTGCCCCTCCTATTGGGGCGGCTGCGAGGCCTAGGAGGGAGCTGCTTCCGAAGACCAGGCTTGCGAGGGCCTCCCCGAGCCCCCTGCTCTCCACGAGGTAGATCGGGAGGAAGACATCTATCATCTGGGCGGCCATGTTCCTCAACCCCGTGTAGGCCAGGAAGAGGAGCATGCTCGATGTTAAGATCGAGTCGCCTTCTGCTGAGCTGCCTACCTTCTCGTGGGCATCCTCAACGGGCTCAGACCTTATCCTCAATACCGCCACCATACCAAGCAGGATTGGAAGGGTCCAGAAGAGGTAGACCTGCCTCCAGCTCAGCGCGAAGATCCCCATGAGGATGCTCACCGATATGGGGCCCAAGGCCATCCCGAAGGTCCCCCCTGCCCCATGTATCCCGAGCGCCTTAGGCCTCTCTCTAGGCGTGAACATACGGGTTGTGAAGCTATATGAGGCCGGGTGATAGACGACCGTGTTTATGTAGACCAAGCTCACCGCAACCGTCAACATCTCGGGGGTTAAGGTCTGGCTGGCCAGTAGGCTGCCCAAAACGGCAAGGGTGAAGCTGATGAGGATCATCTTCTTCGATCCGAATCGATCCGAGAGGAGGCCTGTGGGGATGCCCAGGAGGGCTTGGCATAGGAATGGGATGGCCGCGATCGCCCCAAGCTGCTGGAGGGATAGGTCGAACTCCCTCCTTATCATGGGGAATAATGCTAGGTGTATCCGTTGGAAGACGTGGGTCAATGTGTGGGTTAGGGTCATCACTATCAGCCCGTAGGCGAGAATCCGCACGCCTCTCTCAGAGACCTTCATCGCGACCCCCGAAGACTCATAGAGGAGCCCATAAACCCTATTTAAGATTTTCATGTTTACGGAGACTTTTAACGCATTCCAAAAGGAATAAAGGATCCGCTGGTAGAAAAAGGAGCTCGGGAGCTTAGATCAACCTAGACCGGGTTACTGATTGAGTTTTTATATTTCAATGATTCACATTCTAAAAAGTTCGCTTCAATTCTATAAAATATCAGTTTAATACTTTATAATTTTTCCTCTTTTAAATATAAACTCAATAATCATAAAGTTTTTTATGATGAATTCAATTCATTAATAAGATTTCGATTTTCCCCAAAGTTTAAATTTGTTAGTGCATCGAACCTTTATCGAATGGTCTCGAAAGATAAAGTCCTAGAGATGGTGAAACTCCATGTCAGAAACCCCAGCCTAATTAAGCATATGATAGCGGTTTCTTCTATTATGAGGGGGCTGGCGGAGAGGCTTGGGGAGGATCCAGGGCTCTGGGAGGCGGTGGGGATGCTCCACGATATAGATTATGAGGAGGTTGGGGAGGACTGGGGTAGGCATGGGCTTATCTCAGCAGAGATGGTTGCTGATCTCCTTCCTGAGGATGCCCTCCACGCCATAAGGGCCCACAATCAGCTGGCGGGGGTTAAGGCGGAGAGTAGGATGGATATAGCCCTCATCGTAGCCGACGCCCTATCAGGCTTGGTAGTCGCTACCGCTCTGATGATGCCAGGGAAGAGGCTTGAGGAGGTTAAGGTGAGCAGCCTCCGAAGGAAGTTCAAGGACGGCTCCTTCGCGAGGGGGGTGAGCAGGGAAAACATCGCTAGGTGCGAGGAGCTGGGATTAACCCTCGACGAGCTCTTCGAAGTAGGCCTCGCCTCCATGAGGGAGGCGGCGGCGGATCTAGGCCTTTAGCCCAGCAGCCTCAGCCTCATAGACCGTCACGCCTCCGAGTATGGTCCTAAGCACCTTGACATCCCTTATCTCATCCTCTGGGCATAATAGGATGTCCCTGTCTATCACGACCAGGTCCGCCAGCTTCCCAGGCTCTATGCTGCCCGTCAGGCCCTCCATGAAGGATGCGTATGCCCCGTTCCAGGTGTACATCCTTATCGCCTCCTCTCTGGTCACCCCCTCATCCCTCCCCAACTCCAAGTTTTTGACCTCGGTCTTTCTGGCAATGGAGGCCCAGAGGCTCACGAAGGGGTTGTAGGGGGTGACCGGGGAGTCCGTCCCTGAGGCCACGACGACCCCTCCATCTATCCAGGACCTATGGGGCAACAGCCTCGCGGCCCGCTCCGCACCCACATTCTCATGGTAGCTGTCTCCGAGATAGTACAGGAAGCTGGGCTGGGATGCGACGACGATGCCCAGGCTGCGGCAATCCTCGATATTCCCCCCGCTCGGCTGGTAGGCGTGGATAAGGGTATACCTCCTCCCCCTAATACTCCTCCTTCTATCCGTCTCCCTGTAGGCTTCTAGGACGATGTCCATCGCCATCCCCCCTGCGCAGTGGACTCCTACGGTCATGCCGTGCTGGTTGGCCTCGTCCACAAGCCTCTGGAGGCTTTCCCTGGGGAGGGTGAGGATCCCATAATTCTCCGGCTCTCCCTCGTAGGGCTCCCTTAGGAGGGCTGTTCGGCCCCCAATCCCCCCATCTATGAGGATCTTCACCCCTAGGAACCTGAGCATATCGCTCCCGAATCCCGTGATCAGGGGAAACTCTCTTATCCTCCTCAACCCCTCCTCTAAGGGTTCTCCACCCTCAAGGGCTCTAAGCATCATGCTGACCCTCACCGTCAGCCTCCCCTCGGAGAGGGCCTTCTGATAGGCCCTCATATCCTCGGCAGATAGGCCCGGCTCTATAACCCCCGTTATCCCAGCCTCGCTGAGGGCTCTGGAGGCCATCTCTATAGCCTCAACCTTCCTCTCCAGGGTTGGGGGAGGGATGCACCTCCTCACCAGGTTTAAGGCTGGCGCCTCCCTCAGAATCCCAGTAGGCTCCCCCCTTCCATCCCTATCGATGATGCCTCCAGGAGGCTGGGGTGTATCCCTATCTATCCCCGCGATCTCCAAGGCCCTGCTGTTGACCACAGCTATATGTCCACATGTCCTAGTCAGGATAACCGGGTTCTCCGGTGCGGCGTTATCAAGGTCCCACCTCGTAGGATATCTGTGCTCAGCCAGCTTCGCCTGGTCCCAGCCCCTCCCCTCGATCCACTCCCCCGGCCTAAGCCTCTCAGCCTTCTCCCCCACTGCCTCCACGATATCGGCTATCGAACTCCT
>JBBIVO010000016.1:6753-7991 GCA_037439685.1 Candidatus Bathyarchaeota archaeon
TGAGGCCTGTCCCAAGCATGTGGATATGGGAGTCTATCAGTCCTGGGAGGACGACCCTCCCCTTTAGGTCCAAGACCTCGGTCTCCCTTCCAACGAACTTTCTGATCTCCTCGTTTGAGCCCACGGCGACTATGCGACCATCCTTCACCGCTAAGGCCTCCTCAATCCTGAATCTAGGATCAACGGTCACGATCTTCCCGTTCAGAAGAGCCAGGTCCGCCCGACAACCCCCAAGGCTAGCCATATGCCTCTCCAGGATCTTGTACCTCTCATGAATATAAAACGGCGTACGAAAAGATGAAGTGGGCCTTCAAGAGATGCCTTGGGTTGAAACCCGACGGGCCTGCTTTAGTGGGGGAGGACTGTTTCAGGGGTTTCAGAGGTTAAAAACCCTATGTAGCTCCACTCTTTCATCTCGTGAGGTCGCCGAGAGGTCGAGGCCTCTTCTAACCCCTTTAGGCTGGGAGATGGAGCCTAGACAAGGGATGGCGGAGGGCCCTCTAGCCCATTATTATGGTTAACTCCTTTAGGAGGGAGATGGGGCGTATCCTCCTCCCCCTCCTCTCGAGCTGGACGAAGCCAAGCTCTTCTAGGACCTTTAGGTCCCTATGGACATTCTTAATGTCTCTCCCCGTCTTCGAGGCTAGGTCGTTTATGGATCTGACGTTCATGGATGAGAGCCTATCTAAGATCTCGATCCTTCTAGGCGTGAGCTTCGATAGGCTATCCTCATCGAGCTCGATGGTCTCCTCTCTATAATACTCAAAGTCTTCTCCTTCTCTGTAGGCGCTGAGGGCGTGGAGCATCTCCAACCAATCTTGGTATTCCTCGAGTTCACCCACATCGAGCCCTGCCTCTCCTTTTGAGCCCAAAGCCATCCATCCATGCCTCCCCTTGAGACGTCCAATCCTCCCGAGGACCTCCTTCATGGGTATCCTAAAGACTATTCTGGCCTGCAACCCCCATCAATATTGGTCTTAAAACCAAAAATGCTTATAAATCCTCCCGAGACAAGATTGGGGGTATGAGCATCCCCATCAAGCAAGTTGAAGAGCTTGTCTGGGAGATACCTAAGGGCACCGATCCTAGGATGAGGGTTCCGGCGAGGATCTACGCCGACAGAGAGCTTCTGGAGATGATGAAGAGGGATGAGACCCTTAAACAGACGGTTAATATGACCTACCTCCCTGGGATCCTGAAGTACGCCATCACCCTCCCAGACGGCCATCAGGGATACG
>JBBIVO010000016.1:8015-14612 GCA_037439685.1 Candidatus Bathyarchaeota archaeon
CGACGAGGAGGAGGGGGTAATATCCCCTGGGGGGGTCGGATACGACATAAACTGCGGGGTGAACCTGATGAGGACGGATATGAGGTATGAAGAGGTCAAGCCTAAACTGAGCGAGCTGATAGACAGGATATTCAGGCTGGTTCCATCCGGGGTAGGCGTCGGGAGCAAGCTCCGCCTCTCGGTAATGGAGCAGGACCGGGCTGTCATGGAAGGTGTCAAGTGGGCCATAGAGCGGGGCTATGGATGGCCAGAAGACGCGGAGCACATGGAGGACTTCGGCCGCATGGGAGAGGCAAACCCGGAAAGGGTCTCGAGCAAGGCTAAGCAGAGGGGCTTAAGCCAGCTTGGAACCCTGGGAGCCGGAAACCACTTCCTAGAGGTCGCTAGGGTAAGGGAGATCTACGACCCTGCGACCGCAAAAACCTTCGGCGTAACCGAGCTCGACCAGGTGATAGTCTGGGTCCACACGGGTTCGAGGGGCTACGGCCACCAGATCGCCAGCGACTACATAAGGGTTATGGATAGGGCCGTAAGCAGATACGGGATAAATATCCCTGACAGGGAGCTGGGCTGCGCACCGGTGAAGAGCAGAGAGGCCGAGGACTACTTCCAGGCCATGGCATGCGCCATAAACTGGGCCTTCATCAACAGGCATATAATAACCCACCTCGTCAGGCAGGCATTCCAAGAGACCTTCAAGAGGGACGCGGAGGATCTCGGCATGAGGCTCGTCTACAGCATGACCCATAACACGGCGAAGAGGGAGGAGCACACGATAGAGGGGGTAAGAAGGAGGGTCGTCGTCCACAGGAAGGGGGCCTCAAGGGCCTTCGGGCCGGGGAGGGAGGGCCTCCCCAGGGACTACGTGGAGGTTGGCCAGCCCGTCCTCCTAGTTGGAACTATGGGGACGGCGAGCTACCTCCTCGTGGGGACGGAGAAGGGGGAGGGCCTATCCTTCGCAAGCACTGCCCACGGGGCCGGGAGGGTGATGTCGAGGGCCGGGGCCAAGAGGCACTACACGAGCAGGGAGATAGTCACAAACCTAAAGAAGAGGGGGATAGAGATCAGGGCGGCGAGCGACGAGGTGGTTGAGGAGGAGGCCCCAGAGAGCTACAAGGACATCCACAGGGTAGCCGAGGTAAGCCACAGGGTAGGGATAGGCAGGAAGGTGATGATGGCGACCCCAATAGCCGTCGCGAAGGGCTAAACCAAGACAAACAGAAATAGTTTTAGGGTCTCTCATAACGATACCTAGGGCAGATTGTCCCAACATGAGAAGGGGAGCAGGTTAAGCCCAAGCCTCTGGTTCACCCTTTATCACCTCCTCACCCGGGGGGCTGGAGCCCGCCCCATCAGGATATCGACGAGCAGCCTCTCTAAAGGCCTCGGATACTCCCAGCAGAGCGCCTCCAGGCATCTGAGGCTGCTTGAGGAACTGGGCCTCCTCACGAGGCGGATAGGAGCGGATGGAAGCGTATTGAAGATAACCGAGAGTGGTTTAAACGCCTTGGCCGAGGTATACGACGCCTTGAAGAGGCACATGGAGGGGATGGAGGCTGAGGCGTTCGTCTTCGAGGGCAGGGTCTTCAGCGGCCTCTATGAGGGAGCCTACTACCTCTCATTGCCCGGGTACAGGGCCCAGATAAAGGAGAGGCTTGGCTTCGACCCATACCCTGGAACCCTAAACCTGAGGATAAGTGAAGAGGATGTGGAGAGGCGGAGGAGGCTTGAGCGCCTCCCATCGATCCGCATAGAGGGGTTCATGGATATGGGGCGAGGGTTTGGAGGAGCCCGATGCTACCCCCTGATCGTGAATGAAGAGGTTGAAGGGGCGCTAATAATCGCGGACAGGTCCTCCTATGAGAAGGATGTGATGGAGGTAATATCCTCTGTCTACCTCAGGGGGCACTTCTCCCTTAAAGATGGGGACTGGGTCAGGATAAGGATCTCCAATCCTCAACGATCCTCCTCTTTATCTTAGAGGAGCTGTTCAGCTCCTCATCGCCGAACCTTCCGATCCTCTCAACCCTCAGGTTTAAACCCCTCTCTCGAACTATCCTTATAACCTCTCTCTCTATATCCTCCTGGTCGTACCCTACCGCTATGATATCCGGCCTCACCTTATCTATAACCGTCTCGAGGTTCATATCCTCATAGCCTAGGAGGGCCTCATCCACTACCTTCAAGGCCTCAACCAGTGCTCTACGCTGATCTTCTGGGATGACGGGCCTCCTACCCTTAAGCCTAAGGACGGTCTCGTCCCTGGCCACTATAACCACAAGCCTGGAGTCAGGTCCTCCGAGCCTCTTCGCCTCCTCCAGAAACCTTATATGGCCGTAGTGGAGCAGGTCGAACGCCCCTGAGGCGAGCACCACGGTCATACACCCATCCATCCTTTAAGAGCCTAAACATTTAATGAAGGGTGCTCCTGAATAAAATACTAGAGCAGACTTCGTATAGGCCTTAAGATATCTCCATGCAAGACAGGCCGACTTCGCCTAGAGGGGCCCTGCGGCCGCTTTATGGGTTTCATCCCCCTTGAAGTTCATGGAAGCCCCTCTTTTAATATCCCTTTTACTGTTAGTCTCACCGCCTCTTCGCTGCCATATCTGGGGCTCCACCCCTTCGAATTGAGCCTACTGATATCGAGGAGCATATTCTTCACATCCCCTATCCAGCCCCTTCCTCCTTCAACGCCGCCCGTTACTTTAAGGACCACTTTCTCCAGGCCCAGCTCCTCAGCCACTATCCTCGCTATGGTTAGGACATCGATCTGGTCCCTCGAGCCGACGTTGTAGACCTCGACCCGTCGGGCAGGGGGGCCTCCTAGTCCGAGGAGCAAGGCCTCCACGCAGTCCTCTATATAGAGGTATGATTTTGCCTGGGATCCATCCCCTAGGATCTCCACCTCATGGGGGTTCTCTCTCAGCTTTCTAACGAAGTCTACCACCACCCCCTGCCTGCTCCTAGGCCCAATCACGTTAGCCAAGCGGAATATCAGCGCATCGAAGCCGTAGCTCTTGGCATAGGCGTTTATGAGGGCCTCACATGCAAGTTTGCTTGCTCCATATACCGAGATGGGCGTCGGGTTTGGGCAGTCCTCAGGCGTCGGGGTCTCGGCCTCCCCATAAACCGTCGAGGATGAGGTGAAGGCGAGCCTCCCCCTCCAACCCCTAAGCCTGATGGCCTCGAGGAGGTTGAAGGTCGCTTGAATATTATTCCTGAAATGGGCTGACGGGTTGGCCGAGCCAACCCTGACCTCCGGGTCAGCAGCCAAGTGGTAGACCAGATCGCATCCTTCGAGGAGGCTTAAAACCTCGGTTTGGTTCAGGAGGTCGCCTTGGATGAACCGGAACCTTGGATGGGAGAGCCACCTGGATATATTCTCCCTTCTTCCACCGGAAAGGTTGTCGAAGGCGACGACCTCTAGCCCAAGCCTCATCAAAGAGTCGACTAGGTGGCTGCCGATGAAGCCAGCTCCTCCGGTGACGAGGACCCTCTCCCCCATCATGGAGAGATCCTCCCCCTCTCCCTTTAAGAATTATCCCGTGAGTCTCATCCCATCAGCCCCTCCAGGCCAAGTGGCATCCTCTACCCCTTTGATGATCCTTAAACCTAGAGATAAGGTGTATATTTTCGGCCTAAGGGTATCTCCCTATATCAGGCGTATTGATTCATTAAAGGGATATAGGGTTAATGTAAAACTTCTTTGAATACTCTTAGGAAGTTCTCTCCTAATATCTTCTTCACATCTCTCTCAGAGTAGCCTCTCTTGATCAGTTCTCCTGTGATGTTCGGCATCTTGGAGGCGTCCTCAAGCCCCTCTGGCGTCGCACCTATACCGTCGAAGTCTGAGCCTAGGCCTACATGGTCGGATCCGACCAGCTCGACCACGCGGTCTATGTGGTCGACGAGCCGTTCCACCGTGGCCTTCCCCTCGCAGACGAATGAGGGATAGAAGTTCACCCCTACGACGCCACCCCTGCTCGCGATGGCCCTTATCATCTCGTCGGTCAGGTTCCTGGGGTGGTCGCAGAGGGCCCTGCAGTTCGAGTGGGAGGCTATGAAGGGGCCCTCCTTCAACTCTACGACGTCCCAGAAGCAGCTGTCGCTGAGGTGGGAGACGTCATAGACTATGCCGAGGCGCTCCATCTCCCTCAAGGCCTCTACCCCCGCCTCTGTCAGCCTCCCCTCAGCCCTCTTAGAGCCTACCCCGTCCGCGAAGGGGTTACGCCAGTTCCAGGTTAGGCTGGCCATCCTCACCCCAAGCCTATGGAATATCCTGAGGAGGGTGGGGTCGCCCATGAGGGGTTCAGCCCCCTCCAGAGATAGGATGGCCGCGATCCTGCCCCTCTCAACGGCCTTTATAATATCCTCGAAGCTTTGGGCGAGGGTTACCGCCTCGTTTGAGGCGCACTCCCGGTTGAATGCCTCTATCATCCTGAGGGCTGTCCGAAGGGCCCATGGCTCCCCCTCCTGCCTGGCGGTGTATATAGCGAAGACCTGGCAGTCGACCCCTCCCTCCATCAGCCTTGGGAGGTCTACATGCCCCTTCTCGCTCCTCTCGCCGAGCCTTCTGGCCTCCCTTCCCCCCTCGGGGAAGAGGTGCATCAATGTGTCGCAGTGGGAGTCAACCACGATCGCCTCCCTGTGGATCTCTAAAGGAGATTTCCTCCCCATTAATATCACCTTTAAAGATCATATCTAAAAAGATAAACTTTTTACTTATTCAACTAGTTCCCATCAGCGAATTTGTCGACCGTAAATGGGTTCTTCGGTGGGCTGGGATTGGCAGTGGACTAGCCCATAAACAAGCTCAAGGCGCCAACCTTGGAAGCCCCTGGCTGACACCCAACCTATCGGAGCAGGTTAAAGCTGGAAAATGCCGAGGCACTGGCCAAGGGCCATCCAAAACGTCTGCAAGCGAAGAATGGTTGGCTGCTCGATCACCACCACGATGGGAGTTAGGGTTTCTTCGATCCATCAAACCCGAGCGTTTAAGCCAAAATCCGGGAAGGAGGTCTGGGACAGGTTTAAAAGCTGGTCTAAGTTAAGGCTTTAAGGTCTGAGGGCCGCCATGCTGATCCGAGAGGTTATTCTGGAGAACTTCATGTCCTACGAGTATGCGAGGGTCCCCCTTAAGCCAGGTTTAAACATCGTCGTCGGCCCCAACGGCTCCGGGAAGTCCGCCCTCCTCCAGGCCATCTGCGTCGCCTTAGGGGAGACCTATACGGAGCGGTCGAAGCGCCTGAGCGACCTCATAAGGTGGGGTGAGAAGAAGGCGAGGGTCAGCCTCCTCCTAGACAACTCGGTTAGGGAGGATGGCAGTAGGCCTATCCCCCAATTCGAGTCCGACGTGATCCGCCTCTCTAGGACCCTGAGGAGGGACGGCAGGTACAGCTTCCAGATAAACCAGAGGGGGGCTCAGAAGCAGGAGGTGGTAGAGATCCTCAGACGCTTGGGCTTCGACCCTGAGAATGTGCTGATAATAATGCATCAGAATGTGGCTGAGGCCTTCGCCGCCATCTCCCCCCAGGAGAGGCTTAAGGGGTTGGAGGAGGCCGTCGGATTCCAGTCCTTCAGGGCCGATGTCATGGAGGCCAGGAGGAGGCTGAGCGGTATCCTCAGCGAGGAGGAGAGCCTAAACCAGCTCCTCGAAAGGTCAAGGGAGACCCTGAACCACTGGAGGGGGCAGTATGAGAGGCTCAAGGATAAGAGGAGGCTTCAGACCCGCCTAGTCTTCCTCCAGAGGGAGATGGCATGGAGTAGGGTCGCAGAGCTCGAGGAGGCGAGGAGGAGGCTTGAGGAGAGTGTCGAAGCAGCCCTTGAGGCCCTGAGGAGGTGTGAGGAAGACCAGGAGCGCTATGGCCTCCAGATGATGGAGTCTAACCAGCGCCTCAAGGAGCTTAGGGGCAGGATGGCAGAGCTCATAGAGAGGCGGGTGGCCCACGAGAGGGATGTGGGGGTCTACAGGTACGCGATAAGGGAGATGAGGGATCGAATAGGCGAGATAGAGAGCATGATGAGGTCCTTCGAAGAGTGGAAGAGAAGCCTCAAGGAGGACCTCAGAGGCCTCAAGGGGAGGATGAGGGTCGGCGCAACCCTAGATGACTACTTCAAGCTCTTCGAGGAGGTCGAGAGGAGGGAGGCCGAGTCCTACGAGGCATGGATCTCAGGGCTGAAGGTTAGGAGGGAGGAGGCTGGAAGGGAGCTCGCCTCCAAGGAGGCGAGGCTTATGGAGGCGGAGGGGGAGGCGGCGGCCGTCTTAGAGGAGCTGAGGGGGGTGGAGGCCCAGATAGATGAGGCCAGCGACCAGTACATAGAAGCTAGGATCCAAGCAGCCCTCCTGAAGGAGCGCGGGGAGGCCCTCAGGAGGAGGCTGGAGGAGCTGAGGAGGGGGGTCGATGAGGCCACTAAGAGCCTCAAAGAGGCGGAGGCGGAGGCCCTGATAAGGGGAGCCAGGGTCGAGACTGGAAGGTCCTCCGAGGAGATCCTGGCCGAGATCAGGAGGGTTGGAGGGATGCTCATGGCTATGGCTGATGTCCCGGAGGAGGCCGAGGCGATGTATGAGTCCTACTCAAAGACGTATGGGGAGCT
>JBBIVO010000016.1:14644-29379 GCA_037439685.1 Candidatus Bathyarchaeota archaeon
GTCAGGGAGAGCAGGGTCAAGGTTATGGAGGAGGTTGAGGAGAGGGTTAAGAGGTGGAGGGAGGTGACTAGAGACCTCTTGGAGGAGGTTAACCAGAGGTTTCAGGCCCTCCTATCCCGCCTCCAGGCCAGGGGAGAGGTGAGGCTCACGAACGAGATGGATATAGAGGAGGCCGGCCTAGACCTCTACGTCGGATTTAAAGGTGGAGAGATGAGGCTCTTGGATCCCTACACCCAGAGCGGGGGGGAGAGAACCACTGCGGTCATGGCATTCCTCCTCTCCCTACAGCAGAGGATCCTATCCCCCTTCAGGGCCGTAGACGAGTTCGACCTCCACATGGACCCTAGGAACAGGGAGGCCGTAACCGAGTTCCTATCCTCAACCCTGGAGGGGTCATCCGACCAGTACCTCGTTATAACCCCAAGCCAACTTGTCCTGAAGGGGGGCAACTCACATATAATAATGGTCCATAAGACGGAGGGCTCATCGAGGGTAACCCTGGTGGAGGGAGATGAGGGGGAGGGAGGCGAGGTCTGAGCTCCAAGGCGTAATCGAACTCTGCAGGGCGGCCGTGGAGGGGAGGCTCGACCCCTTCGCGGTCGACGTCGAGTATGTGCTCTTGGTCATCCGCCGGCACTATCCAAATGTGAAGGGCCTAGATGACCTCTGCCTCGACGCCACAGCCATAAGGGAGCTCTCATCGGTTCTGGAGAGGCAGAACGAGTGGATAAGGCATCAGTCCACCATCCTATACAAGGATCCATTCATATTGATCCAGCAGCTCATGAGGATCGACCTATCGGCCCTCGTGGAGGCCTTCCTATCCTCATGGCATCCGATAGTTGAGCTCGAGCAGGTCTCAGCCCCCACCCTCGCCCTCTCCCTAGCCTATTGGGGGGGCCTCCTCCCATTGAGCGAGAGGCTGGCGGAGGCCGAGGTGGAGGAGGCCGAGGCTGAGAGGAGGGGGAGGGGGGAGGCGAGGGAGTTCATCCTAGGCGAGGACTTCTCAGAGGCCCTTGAGGCCCTGTGGAGGGAGCTACTTGAGAGGGCAGGGGAGGAGATGAGGATAGACTACTGGGAATGGGTGGACGGAGGGACCTTAGAGGAGGCCCTGAGGAGGGCGTACCTAACATGCTTCCTCGTGGGCTACGGATATGCCAGGGTGGAGCTCGATAGGCTCCAGGAGAGGGTCGAGCTGATACCCCACAGGGAGCCGAGGGCGGACCTGGCCTCCAGCGCCTCCATCCCGATATTGATAGACCAGGAGGAGTGGAGGAGATGGCGAAGGGGTTGAAGAGGGCTGAGGCAGCCTACGCAAGAAAGGCGAGGGAGGCGGCTAGGATGCTATTCTTCAAGCATCACGCCCTTCCAGGGGTGAGGGGGTGGGAGCTGAGGGAGGAGCTGGGCCCGGAGTGGCTCGAGGTGCTGGAGGTTCTGGACAGCCAGATAAAGCCCCTGGGCCTCCAGGTCACAAGAGTATTCGAGGAGCCTGAGGCCCCCATGGAGCCCACAAGGAAGCAGCTCGAGGAGGCGAGGTACTACATCACCCTTAGGGAAGGGATGGATAAGGGGGCTCTGAAGACCATCGGCTGGAGGATCGACGACATAGCTGGCCTAGCAGTAGCCGTAGCATACATAGTGTCCAGACAGGGGAAGGCACCAAGAGAGGATGTGGAGAAGATCCTATCGGAGAAGCTTCCAGGCTGGAGGGTGAAGATAAACATAGACCGATACATTCAGAACGGCTATCTCGGAGAGGAGGGGGGGCTTCTATACCTAGACTGGAGAAGCAGGGCTGAGATAGACCAGAAGAAGCTGTTAGAGTTGATACTGGCCTTCGGGAGGAAGGGGTAGCTCCGGTGTGGCCACCCGCCGATCCCTCACCTTTCAACCTTAAAGACGGCTAGCCCACCCATAAAGTGAGGATCCGCTCCTAAAGCGTTCGGCCCTTCCACCGGTGGTGGCAGAGGTGGCCGAATCCAGTCTTAGTCCTGCCCGTTAACTAGCTATCGCGGCAGATGCAGAGGCCGGGTTTCCATTAACCGGTGTTGGAGGGATCAATGGTCCCAGGCCTCTTACTCTCTGAGATATGAGAGAATCCTATCTGACAGGCACTTCCAATTTCTGTCCTCCTGGGCCAAGGCCGTCTGGCAACAGGTTAATATCCAACCCATCATAGGTCTTGTGGGATGGGATATCTGGATCTCCAAGGGGCTACCACGGTGGGTCTCGTATGTAGGGATGGGGTGGTCCTAGCCTCCGAGAAGAGGGTCAGCTGGGGCCATCTCGTCATGAGCCGCTCTGGGAAGAAGGTCTTCAAGCTGGCTCCAAATATAGGCCTAGCCTTCGCGGGGCTGGTCTCGGACATGCAGGCCCTCACCAGGGAGGCGTCCGCCTACACCGCCCTATATAGGCTGGAGAACGATAGGCCGATATCGGTGAGGGCCCTGGCCAAGCTCATAGCCAACATCCTCTTCGAGCGCCGCCTCTTCCCCCTCCTCATGGAGACCCTCGTCGGCGGCTTGGATGAGGAGGGCCCCGCCGTCTACTCGCTAGACCCTCTGGGAAGCGTCATCCCGGACAAGTTCGTCTCCGTGGGCTCAGGTGCGGCGATAGCCATGGGCCTTTTGGAGGCGAACTATAGGGAGGACCTCAGCCTAGAGGAGGGGGCTGCCCTAGCCCTGCAGGCCATCAAGTCCGCGGCGGCGAGGGATGCCGTGAGCGGCGACGGCGTCGACATGCTCCTCATAAGCGAGAAGGGGATAGAGGAGAGGAGCTACCCCCTCAGGTAGAGGTGCCTCAGCCGTTGAGGGTTAGCCCCCTTCAGGCTTTGGATCCGGCTTAGGGGGCTCACAGCTCCCTCTGAGGGCGGCCTCGAGCTCTTCGATAAACCCCTCTAGGTGCTCCCTCGGGATGCTGGCTCCGCTGGCCCTATCATGGCCTCCCCCAAACCCCCCATGCCTCATGGCCACCTCCCTGGCGGCCTCTCCTAGGTGGAGGCCTATACCCCTCCTTCCCCTGATGGAGATGTTCACCCTCCCCCCTCCGACCGCTTTATAGCTGAGGCCTACATCCACATCCAATGCGTCGATGAGGAGGTTCGCCACGGCCCCTGGGGAGGGCTCATCCGAGGCGTCGACATAGGCCAACCTCCTCATCCTCACAGCCTTTAGGGGGAGCCCCTCCCTCAGCGAGGCCATGTGCTCGAGGTGGGCTAAGGCCGCCTCGACCAGGCCGGGTATTCTATGGGGTGGGGTGTGCCTCCTAAGCTCCTCCACCACCCTAAGCCTGGAGGCGTTGGATGTGATATTGGAGAGGGCGTGGGTTAGGATGAGGGCCTCATGCTGGGTGAGGTGGCGGTCGAAGAGGTGTAGCAGCCTAGAGGCTATCGGCCCCTCATCGAACTGGTCTGATATGGCTGCATAGGCTGCCAGCCTCGCCTCCTCCCTCCCCATCTCCGAGCCGTGATAGTTGTAGAGGAGGGCGCTCGCGCAGTCCTTGGGGCTGTAGATGACCCGAACTCCAGCCCTCTCCAGCTCGTCGAGCAGAGCCCCAGCCGTTGGGTGATGATCAACTATCACCACCTTCGCGAACCTTCCTATCCTCAGGATCTCATTCACAAGCCTCTCCCTAACGCATAGGTCACATATGTAGAGCTCCTCCGTCGGGGGCCTCACCTCCATGAGGGCCCCCTCGACCTCATCGTAGGTCACGAGGATCGGCTTGGCACCCTTTAGGTTGGCTAGGAGGGCAGCGCATATCAGCCCATCTGCATCCTCTCCATGAGATACGCAGAGCACGCGGTCGCCCAGCATCATGGAGATTCCGACTTTATTAAATATAAAGGAAATCATAATTTGGATGTTAAGCCCTCTCCTTAACCTCTCACTTAGCTCTCAATCAGGCCTCACCGCTATCTAGAACCTCATAAATTTCTTTGTCGAGATGATCAAATATCAAAACATCATCTCTTCATCTTTTATTTAGACGTGTAGATTTTGCCGCTCTATATATTATATACTCTGCTTCAAGGTATCGACCTGGCATCGTGGAGCCTAAGGTTAAGCGCGGTTCAGAGATCGTTGCGAGGAGGATGGCCCATAGGGGCCTCGATTTAAAGGAGTTATTTTATGGGGGTGGTCGAAGCTCACTGGGCTTTCTGGTAGGCCTGAGAGCCCTAACTGGGTAAGACCCCTGCCCTCTTCATATGATGGAATTTCAACTTCTCTCTTTTGCCTGAGATAAGGGATAGGAGCTCCTCCTTTTGATTATCATGTATCTTATGGGATTGAGCTTCCTAATTCGAGATATTTATTATTATCGTTGCCTCACCCCTATTTCCCTCTTCATCATAGGCTACGGCCTTGATGATGTGAGGACCGTTTAAAAAGTTTCTAGTTTTCAATTTGAACCAACATGTTTCACTATACTTTGTAACCAGAAAGTTTTCATCTATGTATAACTCAACTCTTCTAATACCAGAATTATTCCATGGCTGAAACCCCTATTTTTAAAGATCCAGAAACTGTTGACCCATTTAAAGGATTTATAAATGTAACTTTTGGGGGAGAAATATCTATTCTCCCTGAAATCAAATCTGAAAGTAGAACAACTTCAAAGTTATTATCCTTTAAATACTTCATTTGTTTTTTGAAATTATCTATAGGGGTTGATGTCTCCAATGGGCCGATGTCCGATATAAAATGATATGTAAGTACAATAACATTACCATCATCTGCCATTGATAGAATTCTCGTAAACTCTTCGAAGCTCTGATTTGTTATGGGATAAGAGCTTATCATATAAATATCAAAGTTTTCAGTATTGAATGGTTCATAGGTTATTGTTCAAGCACATAAATATCCCGCTTCTCTAACATATTCAATTATGGTTGAGTTATATTCACCAAATGGATAAACAAATGTTTTTATTTCAAAACCCATCTCCTCCAATTTATTCTTTGAATTAATTATTTCATCAATTAACTGGGCCTCAGTCAAGTTATACATGTGAGGATGTGTTCTTGTATGTGAAGCTATCTCCATTCCTAAATTTTTTAAAGACTTCAATTCATCAATATTCATTCTACTCCAGAAAGTTCCCCTATCAAGTCCTATATAATCTGTTATTATAGAGAATGTTGCTTTAAATCCTAAATTTTCCAATATTGGGAGAGCAACATCATATTGATTCTTCCATCCATCATCGAAGAATATGAATACCCTCCTTTTTACTTCATATCTGGGAGCGAATGAGCTTTCAAATGAAAACAATCCAATTTGAATGGATGCAATAATTTGAATGGATGCAATAAGAAAAATTATAGAAATTTTTTGTATATTTTTTTAATCGATGATCTTTGGTGCCTTAACATATCCACCTATCTCCTTAGCTCTTCCGATCCTCTTCACCCTTGTCCACTTAATCTCCCTTTTTAAAATGACATCTATTAAGCTTTTAAGTTTTATGATATCTCTGAGGTGTCTATATCCGATAACAAATAACGGGGAATATAAGGTAAGCTTTATATCTTCGTCATCCAACTGGATTGCTAAAATGGAGAACAAAAACTCCATTAAAAAATATATGAGTAATATCTGTAGAAAAATCATTGCGCCTCCAGTTAGTGATAATACTATTCCTGATATAAGAGATGTTAGTCCACAGATTGGAATGAAGATCAAAGAGAGTAGAAGATATGGATATCCTATGAAGCTTAAAAAGTCGAATACGGGCGTTGAGATGGCGTTTCTATGTTTGAGGAGCGCCTGCAATGTCCCTCTGTACCACCTCAGCCTCTGCCTGTATAGGTCCCTCAAGCTCTCCGGAGCCTCCGTAAATGAAAATGCGTAGGATGATGTCTGGACGACACCCCCCACCTTGAGAACCTTGAGCGTGGTGTCGAAATCCTCCACCACTGTGTCTGGGTCGAAGCTTCCCGTCTCCATGAGGGCCTCTCTCTTGAAAGCCCCGAGGCACCCCGGAACGATCATCGTTGACCCCATCACCGCGAAGGCCCTCTTAATGATATTTATGTCGGTGATGTATTCTAGAGCTTGGCATCTGGTCAAGAGGCTGTTTCTATTTAAGACCTTCACATTTCCAGCCAATCCCAGGATATTGGGATCTTGGAACCTTTTAGCTATCTCTTTTAAAGCCATTCTTGATACAAGGCTATCGGCATCGACAACGACTATTATCTCTCCCTTAGAGAAAAATAATCCACAATTTAATGCAGACCATTTTCCCCCATTTTCCCTATGGACAACTTTAAAACCACTTGACTTGTATCTTAAAGCTATATCATATGTTTTATCATTGGAACCATCATCAATAACAATAATCTCTTTATTTGGATAATCAGCTTCAAGTAAAGATTCAATCGTTTTTTCTATGCATTTTTCCTCATTATATGCCGGTATAATGATGCTTATAAATGGATAATCTCTTAAAGTTTGTTCAGCTATTTCATCCTCCTTTCTTTTATGATATAAGGCGAGTGGGATGTTTAAAAAATCATAAAATAGGGTTAGAGTGAATCCGACTATAGTAATTCCATAAAGAATCGAAGATAAAGAAAGTGGATAAAAATATGATGCGATTAATCCAACAACAAAGGGAAGCAAGATAAATATTGACGAAGTAAACATTATAAAATATGAGGTTCGCCTCCTGATCCTGCCATTTCCCATCCTAAACCTCCAGGATATCAAGATTAAAAAATAGGCTGTAGATGAGAGGGCTGCCGCTATGGCCAGCAAGGTAACCTCTCGGTTTGGAAGGAGGAGGAAGATGGCTACGGTGAATATTGCCAAAACAGAAATCATGTAAACTATCTTTTTCATTTTATGCTCTCCAAATGGATCTTAAAAATCTAGGTTTTTCCTTTTCTAGTAGCCAGTTTAAGGAGGATTCTTCCAAGTCCCTCGGATATTTCATCTTCTCTTTCACCCTTTATGGTTGATATCTCCTTTTCTTCCTCTTTTTCCATCTCTTTTATTATGTCCTCTAGGGCTTGGGCCTCCGCCTTTAGATTCTCCCTCTCTCTGGTTATGCTTAGGAGCCTCTTCTTCAGCCTCTCGGCGAGCTCGATGGAGTCCCCGGCCTCGATGACCGAGATCCCGTAGCTGTCGGCCAATAGGCGCGCGCCCTCCTCAAGCCCAGGCATGGCGATGAAGAGCTTCTCCCTCGCGGGTATCTCCATCGTCCTCCCTCGGAATGCGAGAACCGCCTTGCCGTCCAGCTCCCTGTCCGAGGCCTCAAATACCCCTATGGCGTATGGGGGGCCTCCCTCGAGCCCCTCTTCAATGATCCATGCGGCGAATGCCAGCTCGTGGACTATGCCGAAGGGGTCTTTGAAAGTGGCTGGGGCCTCTATCCTCCAACCCGGGAGGTCTGTCAGGATCTCTTTGAGGTCTATGAGGCTCCTCTCGATGATGGGGCGGGCAGCCGAGTTGGGCTTATAGGCGTTTATCAGGGATACCCTTGCCTCCTCCGCGGGGAAGGAGTGCCCGGCGTCGCATGTGTAAATCGTTCTCGGTGTTTGGAAGATATCCCCGCAGCTCATACATCTGTATAGGGCCCCTGGCTTCCTGTAGTCAACCCCGATGGCCTTCAGGGTTTTCCCGCACCTTGGGCAGATGAGCTGTTCCCCCCTCTTGAAGCTCTCCTCAAGGTCCAGTTGTCCGCACCCTAGATGCTCTATCATGACGCCCCTCCTCAAGGCTATGGAGTTGCAGGAGGGGCATCTCAGATGGACCTGGAGCCTGTGGGAGGCGCATGTGGGGCATCTTATAGTCGTATCTCGAACCTCTGATGTGAGGATTCTAAGCTCTTCAAGCCTTCTCAGGATTTCTTGCTGATCCTCTTTAGGTATTCCAATTTCCTCAATTTTAGGATATTTTATCTCATTAAATTCTATATATGGTTCAATTATATCAATTTTTCCATCTCTTATAAACCTAAGAATTTTTTGAACATCACTTCTTCTAAGAAATTCCTGCATTTCATTCATATTTAATCCCTTAGCCTCATTTTAACTTCTTCCAACTGAGACTCTATCAATCTCCTCAACATTGACCTAAACAATTTATCAACATTTTCACCAGTCTTAGCTGAAACCTCATCATAATTAAATTCTAAATCACCAATTTCCTCTTTAACTTGTATATGTCCAACTTTTCTATTACTTTCTAGATCTATTTTGTTCCCAACAATCCATATAAAGGATTTATCTATGGGTTTGCTCGATAGTCTTTCATACCATCTCTTCACATTCCTTAGGGAGGAGCCCCTGCATACGTCGTAGAGGATGAGGGCCGCCTTCGCATCTGCGTAGAAGCCCTCTTCAACCTCCTCCATGGAGCCCGGTGCATCCCAGAGAGCAAGCCTGACGACCCCGCTCCTGAACCTATACTCCCTCTCAAACGTCTCCGGCTTAGTGGTGGGGAGGTACTCGGCGTCAAACTCTCCGTAGATCAGCCTCCTCAAAAGGCTCGTTTTCCCCGTCGCATGATCTCCCATCAGAACGACCTTAAAGGTCTTCTCCAGCATTCTCCCATTCCCCAGGCTCTGGGCGCTCATCTGGGGAAAGATGTAAAAAACCCATTTATAAAAATAGATGAAATTTACTTATTTACTCTCCATGCAGAAATCGCTTCCTTAAATCGGTTTCGCCAAGCTTGAGACTGGAGGGCGGCCCAGGCTCTGGTTCAAGGAGGCCCTCACGTGAGGCTGACCTCTGCACAGCCTTTAATCATTGATTTCCTAGAGGAGCCCGCCGCCTTGACCGATCCTGGTCTCCATCCGTAGGTTAAGTCTATTCCATGTCGATCTAAAAGTTTATCGCCACATTCTTATGTATTGAGTATAAATCTTTATCCTTATAATCGTTGAATATTTTAGGAGAAGGATGCGAGCTTGAAACCTTCTATCATCTAATTCAAATCCTCCTACTAGTTTGTTGATCTTTTATGCTTCAAAATGTTTTGTATACATCACAAGATCTTCAGGGCCTTAGCATCCTTTGTTCCTCATGATAAAGTCAACGCATAGGCCGCTTTATGATGGCTCTATGTTTAGCTTAAATTCTTAAGCTCATATGTTTCACTCTTTTTGGGTCTCCTGTTTCTCTTCAGGATTTTTCCAGCCATCGCCCCCGTGTGCTCCCCATCTCTGAGGGTTGGGACGCCGTTTACCAGGAGGTGCTCTATGCCTTCAGAGTATCTCATAGCCGATTCTGGTGGGGTGAAGTCGGCCTTGTCCTCAACCCTCTCAGGGTCGAGTACGAGGATGTCCGCCCACATCCCTGGGAGGATGAGGCCCCTGTCATATAGCCCCAGCCGTTGGGCGGGGAGGGAGGTCATCTTCCTTATCGCCTCCTCTAGGGTGAGCAGCCTCTTCTCCCTGACGTACCTCTTTAGGATCCTTGGGAAGGTTCCGTAGGATCTTGGGTGGGGTGAGGGCTGATGCCTCCTCAACGGGCCCTTGGGGGAGTGGACGCTCCCATCGGTTCCGAAGGCGACCCAGGGCCTCCCCATTATGGCCTCGAGATTCTCCTCAGACTGGTTGAAGTTGACGATGGAGAACCCGCCCTCGACTATCCCGGATAAGCTCTTTTCCACATGCTCCCTGAAGAGGTTGAATATGGCCTCCTCATGGTCTTCGCCTCTCATCTCAGCGGCCTCGGCTATCGTCTTCCCCACTAGGGAGGGGTCGGGTGGGTAGCTTGAGATGAGGGCGGCGCCTGCCCCTCCCCTCTCATCCATGGATTCGGCGAGGGCTGTCCGTATCTTTGGGGCCAGCTCCGGGTCCCTAAGACGCCTAGCTAGAGCCTCGGGTCCCCCCTCATGGGCCCAATGAGGTATCCAGGCCCCGGGGCCTGTCCCACTGGCATTGTATGGGTACTGGTCTGCGGTGATGTCCAATCCGCGGGCCCTCGCCTCCTCGACCATCTGGATGAGCCTTGGACAGAGGCTCCAAAGCCTTCTAGAGAGGATCTTGAGGTGGGATATGTGGACTGGGATGTCGGCCTCAAACCCGATCCTTATTATCTCCTCGACGGCGCTTAGGGGGTCTCCCCTATCCCCCTCATCCCTTATGTGGCTCGTGTAGAAGCCCCCATATTTGGCAGCGACCTTGGTCAGCTCCACCACCTCCTCGGTCGATGCATAGCTCTGGGGTGCATACCTGAGGCCTGTCGAGAGGCCTAGGCAGCCGGCCTCCATAGCCTTGGCCAGCTCCCCCCTCATGGCCTCGAGCTCCTCCTCGGTTGGGGGCCTCATCTCCATCCCCATCACATACCTTCGGATGTTTCCGTAGGCCGCCATCGGGGCCACATTCACCGAGACTCCCCCCTCCTCCAACCTTCTAAGGTACTCCTCAACGGTGCTCCAGTCGACCCTCACCCCGGCCTCCCCTAGGTATGGGTTCAGCCTCTCAGCCTCAAGCCTCATCTCATCGTTGAGGGGGGCCGCTCCCGACCCGCAGCTTGGGAAGACGACGGTGGAGACGCCCATTCGAGCCTTGTTCTCAGCCCTCCTCTCGACGAGGAGCGTGAAGTCTGAGTGGTCGTGGAGGTCTATGAAGCCCGGGCAGACCACAAGCCCAGAGGCGTCTAGGGTCTCCTTAGCCCCTCCGAGGAGCCTTCCCACATCAGCTATACGTCCATCCCTCACAGCGACATCCGCCATGAACCAGGGGTTCCCTGCACCGGTGACTACCCTCCCACCCTTGATCAAGAGGTCGTACAAGGCGATCAAGACAACCTCTCTTTAACTAAATAAATCTCGTTGTTGGCGGCTGGTTGGATGCTGGCTCAAGGGCTTCGTCTGAGGATCGAGGCCGGGAGGCGAGCTCCCACTTCGCCAGTTTGGTGGTCATTGATCTAAGCCCCATCGGTTGAGGGTCTTCAGTAGGGTTGGGGGTGGACCCCAAAGGTCCCCTTCACCAATCAAGAGTAGAAATATCGTTAGAGCTGGCCTCTTTTTAGTACTTTTCCCGGCTTTGCTCCTGTGTGCTTGTCCTTTTCTATAACTGCGACTCCGTTGACGAAGACGTATTCGAACCCTGTTGGGTATCTCCTGGTCTCCTTGGGGGTGCTGTTCATCCTTAGGTTCTCCCAATCTATTATGAGGATGTCGGCGTAGCTTCCCACCTTTATTGTTCCCCTGCCCTTCAGGTTGTAGGCTTCTGCAGGGAGGGCGGTGCACTTCCTCACCG
The DNA here is from genome assembly GCA_037439685.1 of Candidatus Bathyarchaeota archaeon. Taxonomy (GTDB): domain Archaea; phylum Thermoproteota; class Bathyarchaeia; order TCS64; family TCS64; genus JAGTRB01. Next base: position 25,865 of record JBBIVO010000016.1, read on the forward strand.
CCTCCTCTAGGGTTAGGAGCCTCTGCTCCTTGACGTAGCGGTTGAGGAATGACGGGTAGGCCGAGTAGGTGTTGGGCCCGGGCCTCGCCCATGGGGGGTATACCCCCTCCCTCTTGTCATCCACCATGGATGAGTCGATCCCCACCACCCCCCTTGGATGCTTGTAGAAGAGCTTCACATAGTCCTCGGTGAACCTGTAGTCGCCTATGGAGCACATGGAATCCGGGTCCTCGACTATGAGGTCGAACCAGGCCTCCATGGGATCCTTCCCCATCTCGGAGGCTATCTCTGCTATGGACCTGTCGAGGTATTTGGGGTTCTTATGCTCTGTTATGGTTATCTCCTTGGCCCAGTTTGGGTTCATGTTCGGGTTGGATGGGGGCTGAATATAGAACTTCCCCCTCTGGAGGGCCTCCCTAACCTCCTGCCTGAAGTCCGCCATCCTCAGGGCCTTGGCGAAGGCCTCCCTCGACCCAAGCAGCCTAAGGAAGGGGGCGAAGTGGCCGCATAGGTAGCTCGAGGAGAACCACCAGTAGGGTATGGCATCGAAGTAGACCCTAACCCCCTCAGATATGTACCTGTCAATCACGTCCAGGGTGGCCCTTCCGATGGCCTCCTGGATCACCTTTGGGGGAGGTATGGGCGTCGCATCCCAGCCTCCATACAGATGGGCGATGACTAAGGGGACCCCAGCCCTCTTCGCGGTCTCGAGCTCGTCCATTATCCCCTGTATCCTGTTCCAGGGGATCCCGGCGGTTATGCCCCTCCTCCTCCCCGTCCTCCTCCAGTGAGGGGCGTAGACCGCCCCAGGGTACTCCCTTAGGATCGCGACGTGCCTGTCGATCTCCTCCCTAGATGCGAAGCAGTCCGGGTCGTAGTCTATTCCAGCCGAGAGGCCTATGCATCCCTCATCCATCGCCTGCCTTATCAGCCTGCCTATCTCCTCCACCTCCTCTGGGGTGGACTGCCTCTCATAGTCGTTTCCTAGGACGGCGGTCCTGCATGCCCCGTGGCCCACTAGGGGGGCATAGTTTATCGAGAACCCCTTCTCCTCTATCACCTTGAAGTACTCCCCCATCGTCCTCCACGTTATGGTCCAGCCGAACCTCTCCCTCAGGAGCTCATTCACCCTCTCCAGTGGGAAGTAGGGCTTCCTCGGGAAGTACATGAAGGGCTCAAGCTCGAAGGCGTACTCCTCGGCTATGCCCGGGAGCCTGAGAACCTCTCCGATGGGGGCTGGCGAGCTTCCGCACTGGCCGCCCACGAAGGTGGTGACCCCCATGTGGACATCGCTCTCGCAGAGAGGGTAGAAGAGGATATTCCTGTCCGAATGGCTGTGAGAGTCGACGAATCCAGGCGTGGCCAGGAGCCCTGAGGCGTCGACCTCCTTAACAGCGTCTCCCTTAACCTCCCCAACGGCAACGATCTTCTCTCCCTTAACCCCTATCGAGCCCTTGAAGGCCTCCCTGCCCGTCCCGTCTACGATGGTGGCCTCCCTTATCAGAAGGTCATACTCCATAACCATCACAAAATGGATGAACGAGTAACATATTAAAGATTTTAGGTATCCCAGGAGGTTTGTCCAAAAAGGTTTACGACTTCCAGACTTCAACGAATATAGCTAAGGCTCCATCGATTCCGTGAGCATCTGCAAAGGTCGGAGCCTCGCGTTTAAAATCCTTCTAAATAACCTGCCAAAAGATATTATCTCATCCGCTTTCAATATCGTTGCCGACTGGTATTGAATCAAACCATCTATATCAAAGCGATTTATATACTATTTATATGGGGCTAAATTCATCCATTAATGCTTTATTTTAAACAATAAACTGATTATAATCAGGCAAATTCGTAGAAATCTCTTAAGCTCAAGTCATTACATAATAAGAATATTTAGTAGACTTACGCTGGATGGAGGCTGTTCTCCTCGATCGCACCTAAAGGGGCTCCATGTAGCTCATACTTCCAGCCTGCAACACGCAGCTAGCCATCCTTCTAGTGGCCTTCCACACCGCAAAGCAAATCGACTTCCCTGCCAGGAGCATATATGGCCCTCTCCCTGAAGAGCAGTCCCAAGGAGGTTGAGAACGGAGATCAACCAAGCCAATCATGATAATGGTCATTAGAACTCTTATATGGAATCATCTCTCAAACCATCTTACAATATAGAATCTTAAAACCAAAATATCTGCGGGTTTAGTGAGAGTAGGCTCTCTAACTCTCCTCAAGCGTCATGGGATTGTTCTAATCCCTTTTTATCGGCCTCATGTTTGTTCTAATCTATGGTTTAAATAACTACCCTGACTCTGTTCTTATGGGGATGAGGTTGAAAAGGCAGGACATCCCGATCATGGCATTATGCGCCTCGATTGTGCTGGCGTCGGTGATAATAGCCTATAGGCCGCAGGAGTCGGTTAAGGGTGACCTCTGGCTTCCCGTTGGCATCCCCCCCTCCCTTGGAACCATAAGCTCAAGGGTAGGCATTGACGGACAGTCCAAGACCATCTCATTATCGGGGACTGGGACCGCCTATGCAAAGGCCAACCAGGCCTACCTGACGCTGGGGGTTCAGACGGAGAACCCATCCGCCTCAGTGGCCGTGGAGGAGAACGCAAGGCTGATGAGCGCCGTGGTCTCGGCCTTGAAGGCCCTGGGCATCAAGGAGGAGATGATGGAGACGGTCTCCTACACTATAAGCCCTGTCTATGACTCCACCTGGCAGAAGGTGACCGGATACAGGGTGGTCAACCTTTTTAGGTTGAGGCTGCAGGAGCTGGGTCTGATAGGTAAGGCGATTGACGAGGCTGGAAGGGCTGGGGCCAACAGGGTCGAGGGGATCTCCTTCGGCCTCTCCAGCGAGCTTCAGGAGCAGCTTAAGATGGAAGCCTACAGGAAGGCTTTGAACGACGCCTCCAGTAAGGCGAAGCTCATCGCCGAGACCCTAAACCTAAGGATAACCGGAGTCCTCTCCCTAACCGAGAGCATATACTATCCCTACACGCCAACCCGAACCTTTGAGGCGGTCACCGAGAAGGGAGCCACGCCGATATTCGAGGGTACATTAAGCGTCTCAGTAACCGTGAATATCGTCTACACCTTTGAATAACCCCTTTTTTTAAATCTTCTATAAACCAGCTATCCAATTTGGATGGAAATAAACCATTAAATTATTGTCTAAAATTTGATTTGTCACGTTTCTATGCTTTCATCGAATTTTAGTTGTCTAATGGATTTGATCTCCTCATTTAATTAGGTTTTCCATGGGTCTTCTCTAAGGCTTTTCCCACCCTGGCCCTGTGCTCTGCGATTATCTCGGGCTGGCGTCGAACCAGTTCAAGATTCTCTTGAAGAAGCGATCTATAGAGGTCTCCAAGTTCAGGGTCGACGCCTTGGAGCTCTTCTAGGAATCTCCTCCCCTTGGAGATGGCTGATGGGCATCCGGGGCGGCATGGGAAGAAGTAGCCGACGAAGTATGCCAGGCTCTCGGCCTCACCACTCGTCTCAGCTTCCTTCAG
>JBBIVO010000017.1:0-29303 GCA_037439685.1 Candidatus Bathyarchaeota archaeon
CAGGAGCTATACGGGACCTAGCCGTGCAAATTCTTCCCAGAATCCCCAATTCAAGAGTTTTTATAATCCTCTCCCACTTTTCCTCTACTTGTTTAATCAAAATCATCACATCAACAAAAAATTTTCGACACTTGTGATTAAGGTTAAATAGTATTTTATTTTTAGAGTAAAAGTCTTCTTCACGTAGTGAGCATACTTCTTAAGCCTTCTGTACTCGCAGTTTCATAAACCCCTTTATCCCCAGTAAAAAACTGTGCAGCCTTCACTGCTTTGGCTGAAGCTATTTGAAGGGCGTCAGCCTCATATATGTGATACTTCTCGATTATGTTCCAGCTTTCAATCAGCAATTTAAATTTAACAGGCACAAGCATCAATACTCCAAGCCGTAGCAACCTCCGCGCTTCGATGAGAAAACGCCTTTTAACTGTCAGGTAGTCTTCTGGACTAAGTACACCCCTTACACAAGCCTTATCAAAAGCTCCAATCGTTTCTCCTATGTTCCAAGAGCTGAAAGCCATAGATAATTCTCCCGAGTAAGCTTTTAAATAAACATCTCTAATAACACTGCTTCCAGGTTCCTCAATATATCTTTTAACTATGCTGCTTGAATCAAGATAAGCTATCGGCTCTCTCATCCCTCAAGGACCTCACGAAAACGCTTACGAGACCAGCCCTAGGCTTTATAGGTTCAAAATCTATCTCATAACTTTCAGCTTCACCTATTCCTTTGAGAGCCTCATCAAACATCTCCTCAAAAAGCTCTTCCCTAATGAGCTCCTCAAGAGCTTGACTAACTTCTAAGCCTCTTCTAGCCACCCTTAACTTAAACTTCTCCCATAACTCTTTGTCCGCATATATACTTGTCTTGATCTTAGCCATATACACCGCCTGTACCGAATATACCTAAATCAGTATTTAAACCTTTCCGCAGCCCAAAACAAATACGATATAGCTTCCAATAATGGAAAGATGGAAAGCTATGTTGGACTTTCCCTTAGCAGATCGATTCAAGACTTAAGATGGCCATAATAGACTAACTTTCTAATACCTTTTCCTTAAGCTCGCTTATAAACTCGTATTTTTCCAGATAATTTAATAAGTCTTCGAGGCTCTTCGTCTCAACCTATTTGGCTTCTAAAACTCGGTTCTGTCGCGCGCTGATTCGGGAACACATTGGTCTTTACGACCCGTATTCTGGCCGAATCGCGCTTTGAGCTGCCAGGTTAGTGGGCTTAACGCCCGGATGAGTGCGCGCGATGAAGCTCGCAATAGCTCCTTCAACTTTGAATCCACTTTTTATATAGAAGAGAGAAGGTAAGGTGAGCCAAACAGGCATTATGACTGTAGAAGGCATAAACCAAGCTGGAATCTCTCAATACATAGCACCTAGGAATATGCCAAATTCTATTATCAATAGAGAGAATGTTAGAAAAATCTAGTATAACTTCATAAAGAAGCAAAGGGATTATGATGCAGCATATTTATCCGTTTTAATCTTCGAATAAGTCGTTTTCAGGAATCTTAGAAAATGCAATGTTAATCATCCGTTAATAGAGGATTAGTAGTTAAGAGTTCATCATCCCATCCTAGCCTATATCCCAGCTGGGCCTGCGCCCGAATGGTTGAAATATCCTCAGTATAATACCGATCTGTAAGGGGGCCTCAAAGCGAAATGTCCAGATATGGGGTTGAGGGCTTCTCCGACGAGGAGTTGGATTACTACTCGAGGCAGATGGTCCTCACCGAGTTCGGGCTGGATGGCCAGAGGAGACTGAGAGGGAAGAGGGCCTGCATAGTCGGCCTTGGAGGCCTAGGGAGCATCATATCCACCCAACTTGCCTCTATGGGAGTTGGGCATCTGAGGATCGTGGACAGGGACATCGTCGAGATCTCGAACCTCCAGAGGCAGCACCTCTACGGGGTCGATGTTATCGGCCTCCCGAAGGTGGAGGCTGCAGCCCAAAGGCTGAGGAGGCTGAACCCCTTCGTAGAGGTTGAGCCCCTGCCGGTATCCCTCAACCCAAGGAATGTCGAGAGGATCCTGGAGGGGGTTGACGTGGTTCTGGACGGGCTGGACAGGATGGCGCCGAGGTACACTGTAAACAGGGCCTGCGTGGGGAAGGGGATCCCATACATCTATGGGGCTGCCATAACCAATGTGGGCAATGTATCAACGATCATACCTGGGGAGACCGCCTGCCTAGAATGTTTTCAAGGAGGCCTCGACGATGCCTCTCTGCCCACATGCGCCGTCGTCGGCGTGAACCCCTCCATCGTGAACATCGTAGCGAGCATCCAGGCCTCGGAGGCCATAAGGCTCCTCTTGGAGAGGAGGCCTAAGCTCGCCAACACCCTCCTCTTCTGCGACTTGGAGTCCCTGACCTTCGAGAGGATCAGCCTCATGAGGGCTGAGAGGTGCCCCGTATGTGGAGGGGGCTACCATCAACCCCCTCCGTTTGTGAAGGTTGAAGAGATATGCGGGAGGGAGGGTAGAAGCGTCTTCGTGGTAAACCCGGAGGAAGAGTACAGGCTGGACATGGGGAAGGCCGAAGAGAGGCTGGTCAAGTTAGGCTTCAATATAGACCGGAGGGGCGAGATGGGGATAACCTTCTCAGGTTCAAAGGGGTTCAAGGGGAGCCTTCTCCAGAGCGGTGCCTCCATCATTGAAGGGGCTAGAGACCGCGAAGAGGCCTTAAGGATAAGCCGTGAGATACTCGAGCATTTATTTTGAATCCTTATTCCACGTAAAACACCATAAAATCGATCTCAAATAATTGAAGATGTCTCACTCTTCATCTATTTTGATAAGGATTTGGAATAACTCCCCTAATAAATTTTTCCGCTCTCAACAAATCTTCTATAATGTTTATATTGAAAAATGTGACCAAATGTGGGTCAACACCTCTAATCTCATCTGTATTTATATAGACTACCCTATTTAATCGTCTAATCATATCTCTGCATGAGCTTTCATCGCCGTGAAGGGCTTCCTCGCCCGCCCTCAACGCGGAGGAGGTTCTGTAGAGGGCCTGGAGGGGCTCAATATACCCGTTAGGCCATCTCGGGATGACCGCATCCCCCCCTCCGACTCTCTTATAGAGGAGTCTCAAGACGTCCAATTTGACGAATGGGGTGTCACATGGCAGGACAAGGGTATGCTCCGAGTCGATGCCCATCATCCCGGATACCATCCCAGCCAGAGGCCCCCCATCCTCAACCACATCCTCTGAGAGGGTTACACCCGAGGGAATGATCGAAGCGTATCTATCTAGGCCCCCCCTTCCCACAACGATCACGACCTCGTCGGGCTTAAGCTCCAAGGCCCTCTCGACCACATGAAGGAGCAGAGGCTTTCCACAGAGATCGAGGAGGCCTTTATCCCTACCCATCCTCTCACCTCGCCCCCCCGCTAGGATGACCACTCCGAGACCGTCCAGATGGATTCTCCTCCCCCATCGCCGCCTCGTCTCGAAGGATATCGACTCGATTGGATTGACAACCAAGTCTTTAGACCTTAGCAATTAAAATACCTATAAAGTTGGCGCTGGCCCTTTTTTTATGAAGCTATATCGCGATGAGGATATGATATAAAATCCTTATAAAAACATAGACAGAAAGAGATAAATTATATGGTGAACTAAATAAAAGCGATTAGTCCGAAAATTGAGTCGAAGAATAGGGTAAGGCCTCCCATCGCTCTCTCTCCCGATAAATACCGCCATTTAGCAAGCCCTTTAAGCCTCCAGTAGTCGAGGCCTAGATTATGATATAATGATTTTGAAATTAAGATCTGCCTCGCTTTAGGTTGGCTCTCTTACCCATTATTTACCCATTAGCTTAAAGGCTTGGAGGGCCTTCTCGACGATTTTCATCTTATAGTCCATGCGGCATAGTATCAGCCTCATCAGCATCTCCTCGTCTATCCATCCCCTCTTAGCCGCGAGGGATATGGCCTCATCTGAGGCTAGGAGGATGTCGGCCATCCTCCTCAGCCTTAGGGAGTTCTCCAGAACCCTCCCGACCTGCCTCCTCCACTCCGCCTCGTAGAGGGATATGGGCCTCTCCACGTTTAGGTGCTCCACAGCGGCATCTCCCGCTATCCTGCCGCAGATCAGGGCTGGCGGGATACCGCCCCCCACGGTTGGGATGGTGTGGCCAGCCGCATCGCCGACGACTAAGATGTTCCCAGCGACGGTCTTCTCCATCGGCCCTCCCACTGGTATGCATCCCGCCTTCACAGCGGTTGCCTTACCCCTCCTCAGCCTCTCGGAGGCTGGAGAGCGCCTCAAGAAGCTCTCCTGATAGTCCCTGACGTTTAACCCTCCCTCCATGTATGGGGGGCGTATACCCGTCCCGACGTTGGCCACATCCCCCCCCTTCGGTATTATCCAGGCATAGGCTCCGGGCGCGTATCTCCTCCCGAAGTACATCTCTACGCACTCCCCTTCGACATCGACGTCGACCATCTCATACTGGTAGCCTACGCTGTAGTCTATGGGGTTCCTCGAGACCGGTAGGCCGGCTCTCCTGGCTATGAGGGAGTAGGCTCCGTCGGCCCCTACCACCAGCCTCGACCTGACCTCAACCTCTCCTCCAACCCCCCTCGCCTTCACCCCTCCCCCTGGTAGGAGGTCTATAACGCTGGTCAGTGGGGCTATCTCCGCCCCAGCCCTCGCTGCCTCCTTGGCGAGGTGGCTATCGTAGAGCTTCCTCTCCACGACGACCCCGCTGAAGGGGACCGTCACCTCCTTCAATCCATCGAGGTTGAACCTGACGTACTTGGTCCTGTTGGCGATACACCATGTGGGGGGGTCAAAGAGCTCCTCTAGGTCGACTGCGTCTGGTGCCAGGCGCCTCATCTCCTCCAGGCTTGGGAGGAACTCTCCACACTTGTCCGGGATGCCTATCTCGATGTTCCTGCTGATGAGGAGAACCTTCAGGCCCCCCTCAGCCGCAGCCCTCGCCGTGGTGGAGCCAGCCGGGCCGGCTCCGACAACCACTAAGTCATAGGTCTCCTCCATCCCTCTTTCGCCTCAGCCGATCGAAAATGATAGGTGTCAAGGCTCTTGATCTCTCACCTCATCTGGGTTGAAGCCTCGGTAATAGCTGTCTAGAAGGTATCTGAGGCTGTTCAGGGCCTCGCTCTGCTCGAAGGTGCTCAGTATCTCCCCTCCCCTCTCCGCGTACTCCCTCATCCGCTCTAGGCATCTCTCTATGGCCTTAGACCTTAGGAAGATGTTTCTGACCTCTCCTGGGTCGAAGTTCTCCCTCCTCCCCATGAAGATCTCCGTGAGGAGTTTCCTCTCGTCCTCGGAGAGAGAGGGGGACTCCCTTGCGTATATGTATGGGAGGTTCATATCCCCGTTCATCAGATCGCTTAGGCCTGTGGCCTCCTCAGCCGAGGCGACTCCTAGGATGTCATCCCTGATCTGGTAGGCTATTCCGAAGCTCCTCCCAAACCGTGCTAGAAGGGAGATCTCCTCCTCTCCTCCTCCGGCCATGATGCCCCCCAGGGAGGCTGAGGTCTCGAAGAGGCTTCCACTCTTAAGGTATGCCATCCTCAGGTAGGTCTCTGCTGTGGCCTCCCTTCTGCGGTAGTGGGTCTGGAGGGCCACCCCCTGGACCATCTTAGACGCCGCCTCGGAGAGCCTCCTTATCACCTCCAGCCTCCCCGTCTCAGCTGCATACCTGAGGCCGAGGCTTAGTAGGAGGTCTCCCGCAAGGACGGCGGTGTTTATCCCAAAGGCAGAGTGGACCGTTGTGGTCCCCCTCCTAATCCTGTCCCCATCAACTATGTCGTCGTGGATGAGGGTTCCATTGTGGATCAGCTCCAGGGCGAGGAAGGCGCTCCTCGTATCCCTGTAGTCTCCTCCCAGCAGCTCACAGCTGAGGACGCAGATTAGGGGCCTGAGCCTCTTACCTCTGGTCCTCAACATATGCCTTATGGGGGCCTCAAGCACGGCCTCAACCTCTAAGCTTAAATCCTCTATGGCTTCCTCTATGAAGCTCCGCCTCTCTCTAATCCTGTCGGGGATCATCGCTCCACATCCAGTCAGGTGGCCCTACCCGCTCCGTAGATATCGCCCCCATCAGTATTTTAATCATATCGGTGAACCCCCTTTAAGCGGAGGAGAGGTGAGGAATTGAGCGATTGAGAGGCCGTTTTTATCCTAGAGCCTTATAGGCAAAGGAGGAGGGCTTAATCGAACAAAAAATTTTATAGGTCTCTCCAGGGCATTATGGCGATGAAGGGCTTCACCCTCTGGTTCATGGAGACCCGCCCCCACTTCCTGATATTGACGCCTATAGCCTTCTCGGTAGGGCTTGCAGAGGCGTATAGGGAGGGGGTCCTCGATCCCGTGAGGGCCGTGCTCGGCCTGGTGGGCGTCCTCCTAGCCCACATCAGCGTAAATGTCATCAACGACTACTTCGACTATATGAGTGGGCTGGACCTAAGGGTGAGGAGAACCCCCTTCAGCGGCGGGAGCGGCATCCTCCCAAAGGGCCTCCTGGAGCCAAGGAGGGTCTTCATCTTCTCCCTGACCTGTCTCCTATTGGGCTTCTCCATAGGTGTATACTTCGCCTTCGTCGTCGGGTGGGTGGTTCTGCCCATCATAACCATCGCAGCCCTCACGATCTACCTCTACACGACCCATCTCAGCCACCGGTACTTGGGAGAGCTCTTCACGGGTCTAAACTTCGGCCCCCTCGTCTCCTTGGGGGGTTACCTCATCCAGACAGGTCGATTAGCTCTTTCGCCCATGGTCTCCGGAGCGGTGCCAGGGATCCTAATAGGCACCCTCCTGTTCCTCAACGAGTTCCCAGACGTTGAAGCCGATAGGTCGGTGGGGAGGAAGAACCTCGTTACCCTCCTCGGCCTGAGGAGGGCATCTAAGATGTATGTGGGTCTCGTCGCGTCCGCATATATCTGGGTGGTCCTTCACATCCTATTGGGGTCGATGCCCCCCACCGTGCTCATAACTCTAGCTACTGCTCCCCTCGCCTTGAAGGCCTCAATAGGCGTCATGAGATACCATGAAGACTTGGAGCTCCTTATACCCTACATGGGGATTAACGTCCTCCTAGTCCTCTCAACCACCCTAGCCACAACCCTTGGCCTCATCCTAGACGCCCTTCTATGATAGGCCCCACGGAGCGAGGCTCGGCTTATCTCCTAAGCCCCTACTATGAAGCCTTACAGCCTTTATGTGGGGGAGGAATCAGAGCATAATATCCCTTTAGGCCATCAGCGGAGGCGTCCCTGACACCTTTCTCTGGAGGGGGGAGCCCTTAGGAGCATCCTTCGCCACTCTCGAGTAGAAGGATTTGGACATGGATGTCGGCATTACATCCTCCTCGGCTTCAGGCCTAAGGATCTCTAATGTGGGCGGTGTGGGGGCGAGCCAACTGCCTACAGGCTTGGAGGGAACCATCAGAGCGATGCCTCAGATCGGTTGAAATATCCTCTTCGGAACCATCTTACCCCTCTAGCCCTATGGCCGATATTAACGGGTAAGAGGGTGAAAAACCTCGTCGGCCCTTCCATGGCTTAGGGCTAGAGGAGTATCCACCATGGCCCATCATGGCTCTAGGAGAGAGCTAGGCTCCGCCCTTATGGGCGACTGCGACGATTAGGCCTCCATGGATTCTCTCTTCGAGTTCGGCCCTCGCGAAGAGGAGCCCTAGGATCCTCAGGAGCTCCCTGTTGGGAGGGAGGAGAAGATAGGAATCGTATATCATGCGCCACGGATTCCTCGGGCCGTATCCCCCCCACAGCCCGGCCAGTATAGGGACGCCCCATCGGAGGTATAGGGAGAGGAGCATCCTCAGCATGGGGCTCTCCGGCTTTCCCACATCGACTATCAGGAACGCCCCTCCCGGCCTAAGGATTCTGGCCACCTCTGATAACACCTTCACCTTCTCCTTGGAGTCTCTGAGGGAGTATGCCGCCGCCGTTAGGGATATGCAGGAACTCCTGAATGGGAGGGCCTCGAAGACCCCTCTTACCAAGTGGCCCCGGCCATTCAGCCTCTCTCTAGCCTCACGGATCATGACGGCCGAGTAGTCGAGGCCTATCAGCTGCCCCTTAAGCCTCCTGAGGAGCATGGCTGAGAAGTTTCCAGGGCCGGTTCCAAGCTCTAAGGCCGGCCCCTCCCACTCGTCAATAAGCTCTAGGCCCCTCTCCCTAGCCCTATCGTCTTGGCAGAGGGATATCACGCGGTTAACCCGCTCATATACCTCCACTATCCCCTCTAGGGCCTCGGTGACCTCCCTCCACATGGAGAGTCCGATGGATCGTCTCCTTCCCCCATTAAAATCTCCTCTTGAGAGGTGGAACCTTTATCTTTGCCTCCTGTGTTGATAGGTGAGTCCGATGCGCCGGGGAACCCTAAGCTTTCTGGATGAGGAGAGGCCCAGGATAGTGATGTTCTGCGGGAAGGGTGGCGTTGGAAAGACGACCACAGCCTCAGCCACTGCCATCCACTTCTCCGAGAGGGGCCTCAGGACGCTCCTCCTCTCAACGGATCCGACCCCTTCCCTCTCAGACATCCTTGAGCTCGACGTTAGGGGCAAGGCGACACGTGTCGAGGGGGTTGAGGGCCTAGACGCGGTCGAGCTCGACTACGACATCATAGTCGAGATGTGGAAGGAGAGGTTCGGGAGGGAGGTATATGAGGTGGTCTCCTCCTTCCTGCCCGTCGAGGAGGAGATAATCGATTATGTGGCTAACGCCCCTGGCATAGACCAGGAGTTCGCCTTAAGCTACGTCTACGACCTCTACAGGGAGGGGCTGTACGACGTGGTTGTCTGGGACACAGCGCCCGCCGGTGGAACCCTATCCCTAATAAGGCTTCAGGATAAGTTGTACAGGCATCTTGGAGAGGCCTCAAGGCTTTATCTGAGGGTGAGGACAGCCCTCGAGGTCCTCACCAGGGGCAGGGCGAAGAGGGACCCCCTCGGCATCATAGAGGATTGGAGGAGGCTTGCTGAGGAGGTCCTCTCCATGCTTAGGGATCGTAGGACAACGGCCATATTGGTGACCATCCCAGAGTCCCTAGGCGTAGCCCAGACCCAAAGGGTTGCGGAGGAGCTGAAATCATATGGTATTCACCCCTCCGCCGTGATCATAAACTATCTGATAGGGGAGGAGGCGGCCTCATCCTCCGAACTCTACGGGAAGAGGAGGGAGATGCAGATGGGATATGTAAGGATGGTGGAGGAGCTCTATGGATCCTCCATGGAGATAGTGGCTCTCCCCCTCCTCCCCTTCGAGGTTAAGGGGCTTAAGCCCCTAAGGGAGGTTAGCAACCTCCTATTCGGCCCCTCGCACCCCTCAGGTCAGCCCGAGTAGATGCTTCAAGACGCCTCTAACTCTAACCCCCGCCCTAGCCTGGGGTCTAAGCTCCCTCTTGGAGTACTCCGTCCACCTCGCCGACCTCTCAACCTCCAGTCTGAGCTCCTCCAAGGCCCTCTTCGAGGTCTCCTCATCCGCTCCGATGATTGAGTCTATCCTGCGCATCAAATCCAAGGCCAGTGCCAGGCCCTCTATCACCTTCTCCCCCGCCTCCCTCTCTATCAAGCCCGCCTCCATCTTCACCTCGTTCATCCTTATCATGGCCTCATAGGTCGCCTCAGCCAGCTCGTCCCTGCTCATCCACCTCGTCTCATAGTTGAGGATGAGCTTCCAGCATGGTCTGAGGAGGGCCTCCCTATGCTCCCTAAGGGAGGAGTAGAGCCTTCTGTATCCATGACGAGCGGGATATTCGAAGGCCAGGCTCCCAGGGTCTAGGAATGGGGCCATGGGGGCTATGAAGGTGTGGAGCCTCCCTTCGCCCCCCAGCCTCCCCAAGAGCCTCCTAGAGTACTCCACAGAGCCGAGGGCCGAATCCCTCGTCTGGCCTGGGAGGCCAACCATGAAGAAGACATCGAACTTCTCGCAGCCTAGCCTCAAGGCCTCTTCGATGGTTCTCTCCAGCTCAGCGGAGCTGTAGGGTCGCCCCTGTAGCCTCCTAACCTCATCTTCATGGGTCTCTGGGGAGATCTCCAAAGCGAACCTATCGCAGCCCTCTGCCACAGCCCTCAGGAAATCCCTTGAGGCTGGGGTGAAGAGCTCGAGGGTTATGGTGTTGTCTATACCCTCCCCTCTGATCCCCTTGAGGAGCATCTCGGCGTGATCCTCCCCCCTCTGTCTGATGTCCCCCAGCAGGAAGATCGGGGCGTCGAAGTAATCGCTCACAACCCTCATCTCCTCCACAAGCCTGTCTGGAGACTTGAAGGCGGGCCTATCCCTGTTGAAGAAGCTCCTATAGGCGTACATAGAGCCTCCGCAGGTCACGCAGTTGTAGAGGCACCCCTTACAGGTCAGAAGGGCGGTGAAGGGATAATCCATAAAGCTCTCATATGGCAGGCTCTCCTCAAGGCTCCTGTGCCTGATTACCAGCCCCACCATATCGCCGTAGTCCAGCCCCACCTCGTCAAGGCTTTCCGGCACGTATGAGAGGGGATTGACACTGACCCTCCCATCCCTGCCCCTCCAGGTCAGGTTCTCTACGGACTCAGGCTCCCTCCCAGCCTCAATGTCCTCGAGGAGTTCGAGGAGGGGCCCCTCGGTCGAGTCCCCCCTGAGAACATAGTCGACCTGCGGGAAGCCCTCCATAATCTCACTGTGATAGTAGGTGGCAGATAGGCCACCGAGGATTATGGGGGTCTCGGGATGGTATCGCTTGAGGATCTCGGCGATCTCCAGGCTGCCCGAGGCGTGGACAAGCCAATGGAGGTCTATGCCGAAGGCGAGGGGGTTAAGCCTCGATATCGCCTTCTCAACATCGAAGCCTCCATCCCTAAGCATCTTGACGGCGAGGTTCACTATCCGCGTTTTGAAGCCCCTCGCCTCCAAGTATCCGACGATGCTGACGAAGCCTAGGGGGTACATCTCGAAGATGGGGGTTGATGGTATGACGTCGCTGATGGGCCCATACATGGCGAAGCGCTTCCTGAAGTCGTAGACGCTCGGAGCATGGATTAATACGAGGTCAGGCCTCCCCAACTCGCTCCAAAACTCGAGGCCTTCCCGTTATTTAAACTCTGCATAGAGGGTTAACGAATATCGATCAACCAAGAAAACATCATCTCCACATTTAATTGAGATGATTGGGATCAACCTTCTTATTAGTCTGAGGTCGCAGAAGGGTTAAATTACTCTCAGCCATTGGATTTGGACGATGCGGGGTTCAGCCTCATCATCCCAAATTGAAAGGGTCTTGGTGGCAGGTATAGGAAACAGGCTTATGGGTGATGACGGGTTCGGCCCCAGGGTTGTCGAACTCCTCTCCAGCCTCCCCCTCCCCGAATGGGTGGAGTTGAGGGATTTCGGCACCGCCGGCGTCACGATAGCCACGGAGCTGGAGGATTATGATGCCGTCATATTCATAGACTCGATGGAGATGGATGGCCCCCCGGGAACCCTAAAACGTATGGATGTTAAGGTTGATGATTTGGAGGCTGGCACCTCCGACCTTGTAAGGTTCACCCTCCACGAGGTCGGCGTTGAGGGGCTCCTAAGGTTCTCAAAGGCCATTGGAACCCTTCCAACGAGGGTTATATTGGTGGGGTGTAAGCCGAAGAGGGTCGCCCCCGGGCTAAGCCTATCGGAGGAGGTGGAGAGGGCGGCGCGAAGGGCTATAAAAATGATCCTCGACATCCTCGAGGTCTAATATTATTTACCACTTTAAATTATAAAAAGTTGGTAATCAGATCTCTTGGATATATTTTATCTCCTTCTTTCCGTTATATATGTGGACGCAGCAGGCTAGGCAAGGGTCGAAGCTCCTTATCACCCTCACCACATCCACGCCTGTAAGCTCCCCTCCCGCCTCTGTGACCGGTGTTCCGACTATCGCCTCCTCGTAGGGTCCGAGGTCCTCATCGCTAAGCCTTGGCCCAGCATTCCAGGTTGAAGGGGTTATCACCTGATACCCCTCGATTTTACTGTTCTTCATCGATACCCAATGGGCTAGGGCTCCCCTTATGGCGTCTATCATCCCTACCCCCAACCCGTCCCTGGGCTTTCTATACCTGTTCCAGACCTTCGTCTCACCCCTTTTAACCAGCTCCAACGCCTGGAGGACCTGACCGTATAGGATGTAAGCGACATAGGCGTAGTAGTAGGCCCTCGCCCTTATCCTCTCTATGGCGTTAACCCTCTCCGGGATCTTCCATTCGAACCCCATCTCTTCGGCAACCCTATATCCTGCCACCGAGGCCCTTGGAATGGTCCATTTTAGGCTCTCTCCACTGGCCTCTGGGACCCTCCCCCCCTTCGCCGTAGTCCACATCCGCGCTATGGGCCCTGCCTCCAAGGCGTGGTTGAACCCATCCACCCTCTTCTTCCAGTCCTCCCATCTTGGCGATGTTGCCCAGCTGTACTTGGAGTCCCAGGCCTTGAAGGGGCCCGGTGCAGGCCGCGTCTCCTTGTTCCATGGGTGGTTCTCGGCTAGATGGTTTCCGGCTGGGTCTTCCGAGATCCTGGGGCCAGGCCACTCCTTGAAGTAGCTCCGGTCTATGTACTCCCTCACCCCCACGTTTATCTCGATGAGGTCCTGTGTTATCAGGTTGCCTCCCAGGACCAGGCCAGGCGAGACCCTCCTCTTTAGGCCCCACTCCCCCATCTCATGGTATCTGGCGGTGTATGAAAGGGGGTCGTCATATCCTCCATGTGATAGCAGGTTCGCCTTTTTCCTGCCTACCTCTTCATAGCCCATCTCTAGGATGAAGTCGCAGAGGTCGTCCATGATTGGGATGAACTCCTTGGCGAAGGCGAGGTGGTGGGAGAGCATCGCCGCGTACTGCTCCAGATCGGAGGCCGTGAGGGTCTTCGCTACGCCACCTGGGATTAGGGTGTTCACATGGGGATGCTTGGCTCCTAGGAGGGCTGCCATCTTCCTCCCCATCTTCTCGATGTTTAGGGATCTCAGCCAAAGCTCTCCCGATAGGGGGTTCAAGGCCGTCATTATATCGGCGATCCTCCTATAGCCGTGGATGTCTCCGTGCTCAGCCTTCTCCCTTTTAGCCTCCTTCCACCATTCCGGGTTGGCCTTCTCCACGACCGATTGGCTATAGTCAGGCCCCTCTAGGATTATACATCCAAGGGGGCTGTCGTATAGCTGCTCCGCCCCGTGTATGAGGTTCCTCAGGGCGATCC
Source organism: Candidatus Bathyarchaeota archaeon (assembly GCA_037439685.1). Taxonomy (GTDB): domain Archaea; phylum Thermoproteota; class Bathyarchaeia; order TCS64; family TCS64; genus JAGTRB01. Next base: position 13,202 of record JBBIVO010000017.1, read on the forward strand.
CCATGGGGGGAGGTGGGGCTTTGTAGGCCATGTCGACAGCCATGGCCGAGGCCATCCCATGGGGTGTTGGGCAGACGCCGCAGATGCGCTGGGTTATCCATATCGCGTCGGCGGGCTCCCTCCCAGCGAGGATCAGCTCCCATCCCCTGAACATGGTGATAAAGCTGTGGGCGTCGACATACACCCGCTTATCCATATCCGCTACGGCGTGTATCCCCAGATGCCCCTCGATCCTCGTCATGGGCTCTATGGTTATCTCCTGCCTGCTCAAACCCTCCACCTCATATCGGCCTTCCAGCCAGCCTCTCCTTGAACCTGCTCCAGACCGCCTCTACGCTCCCCTTTATGCTGTGGATCTTCTCCGTCACGAAGAATCCCGCCGGGGCCTTCTTCATGAAGGGGCTTAAGGGCTCGTCGGGGAATCCTGGCTCGGTGCATCCGATGCAGGGTGATCCCACCGTTGGGCATCCGCCCACCCCCTCGACGAACCCCCTCCTGGGAGCGTCGCAGTGGCTTATGGGCCCCTTACATCCCAGGAGGCCCATGCAGTATGGCTCTCCAAACTCGTGGCTGTTCTTCCCATCAGAGAAGAGGCCCGCCCTTGGGCAGTTCTCGTGAGCCGTGTGGGCGAAGATGAACTTGGGCCTATTCTCCTCATCCAGCTCTGGGAGGGGCAGGTAACCCCTCACCGCAAGCACGGCGTGGGCTAGGGTCTCGGCTAGGTGCTCTCCCATCACAGGGCACCCCGGCACATTGATGATGGGTATCCCAAGTCTGCTCTTCCAGTTCCGCCCCAGGTGGCCCATAACCCCCCTGGCACCCGTCTGGTTCCCTCTCCCACTTGGGATCCCTCCGAAGCTCGCGCAGGTGCCAGCTGAGACGATGGCCGCAGCCCTCTCAGAGAGCCTGTTTAGCCTCTCCGTGAAGGTGACGGGCTTCCCATTCTCCTCGCCGATGGCGCACCAGAATCCCCCGAGCCTCTGTGCCAGAGTCTCATCTGGGACCGCGCCTTCAACCACCAAGACGAATGGGTCGAGCTCCCCCCTGGCGGCGGCGTCTAAAGCCCTTAAGGCCTGATCCCCCCAAGGGAGCATAATGGTTGCATGATAATCCAGGACCACACCAGCCGCTTGAGGGAGGAACCCGGTCAACAGGTCCACGACGCTTGGATGGGTCGCATTCAAGAAGGAGACGGTGCAGCCAGTGCATGCCTGACCAGGAAGCCAGACCACATGTATCTTCTCCGACAATATGGTCTCCCCCGTTTTCAATAGGATTCTAATCATTTACAATTTAAATCTTTATTTCGCAGGATAAGCCCTCTATGGATCATTTGAATCGGTAGCTCTAAGGGATGGGCCTGAGATGAGGGGGATCCAATATCTAGATGGGATGTCTCTCTCAAGGATATCTCAAGAATCCTTTTCAAAAAAGATTAAACTTTATTGCCAAGTGTTTAAGCGGTCCTTGAAGCCCAAGCTTTCTGGGGGCTGTCAAGTTAAGGCTTGACTAGGAAGCCATGGTCTTGGCCCGGAGGATGGTTTGGCTGGCTTTGTTCGTGAAGGACCTTCACAGGTTGGTGCCTACCCCATGTACCCTTACCTTTCGGGGCTTTAAGGCGGGTAGGGCGATAGGGGTCTTTGGGCTGAGCCATGAGGCATCTGGCTCAGGTTGCGTCGCTCCTCCTCTCTGAGGCCTTGCACCCGGGTAAGGCCCGGGCCGCGATCGTGGACAGGGTCTGCATCTGGGCTTCAGGGTGCCAAGCCAAGGCATGGCTCGGGATGGAGCCTAGAGCCAGGCGTCTCCGGCTCAGCTGGACGAGGAAAGACCCCTCGCGTATCCTTTCCTAAAGACTTTGAAGGAGCGGTACGGAATCAAGGAGATGAGCTAAGCTTGACAGCGCCTTTCTGGGGAGGTGAAAATTTTATAAATGTGTTGACTGAGCCTTAGGGGAGTGGAGGGGGATGATTTACCTAGGCGATTATATCGCCTTCTGGCTCTTCGCTGCGATCTTCGTGGCTTTTCTATCCTTGGCAATAATCTTCGCAAGGTTGATAGGGCCTCTGAAGCCTAACCCCATTAAGGAGAACATATATGAGTGTGGTCAAACCCCTTTCGGTAGGGCTCTGAACCTCAGGATAACCGGGGCAGTCCGCTACTTCGGTTATGCTGTGGCCTTCTTCGCCCTAGACGCCTTCTCATGGATGGTTCTTACCTCGGCCATATCCACCTCCATCAGGCCTGAGGCCATGGCGATATCATCATTATACGTTCTAATCGTCCTTGTCGGTATAGGCTACTTCCTCTCAGAGCTCAGGAAGGTGGTGAGGTAAGAATGGAAGCGGAGACGACGGTCAAGGAACGCATCTTTGACAGGTACCATATACCTAAGCCCATCTATAACGTTGTGGAGTACATAGCTGGCTGGGCCAGGAAGTTCTCCATCTGGCCCATCCACTTCGTTACGGGATGCTGCAGCCCAGAGTTCATGCAGGTATCAGGCTCCCGCTTCGATATGGAGAGGCTTGGCATACTGCCCTTCGCCAGCGTCCGCCAGTGCGACTGCATCATGATAGTTGGGGTGATCTCCAGGAAGATGGGGGAGAGGGTCAAGTACCTCTACGACCAGATGGGGGAGCCGAAGTACGTCGTCTCCGTAGGCGCCTGCCCGACTGGGAAGGGCCCCTTCCACGACTCATACTCTGTGGTGAGGGCCGACGAGATAGTCCCCGTGGATGTATATATCCCGGGATGCCCACCCAGGCCTGAGGCTATAATCCATGGGATGATGCTCCTACAGGAGAAGATCAAGAGGGAGGTCAAGATAGGTGTCAGAAGGGGATGAGGCGGCCCTGGTGGAGTCCCTCAAGAAGGCCCACCCAGACCTCCTCGTGGAGGCTAGGGTTCTAAGGCCTAGAAGGGTCTCCATCCTAGCTAAGAGGGAGCATCTGCTGAGGCTGGCTGAGATTTTGAGGGATGAGTATGGCTTCATCCATCCGATATCGGCAGGGGCTGTGGACTACCCCAGAGAGGGGAGGATACAGGTGATCTACTACCTCACCAACCCCTCTGAGAGGTTCATCCTCACCTTGAGGTTAGACCTCCCAAGAGGGGAGCCCAAGATCCCATCTATGACCAGGGTCTGGGAGGCGATGAGCTTCCATGAGAGGGAGGCCATGGAGATGTTCGGCATCGATTTTGAGGGCCATCCAAACCCGGTCCGCCTCCTCCTCCCCCCGGACTGGAGGGGGGGATACCCTTTGAGGAAGGACTTCAAGGGGGAGGGGACTAAGGTTTGACGGAGCCCCAGATCGAGCCCGAGATCATGAGGATAAGCTGGGGCCCCCAGCACCCCATGAGCGGTCAGACCAGGATCCTCATAGACGTGGATGGGGAGATGGTCCACAGGCTCATAGCAGACCTGGGCTTCACCCACAGGGGGATCGAGAAGATCCTGGAGAACAGGACCTTCCTCCAGGGCCTCATCCCCATCGAGAGGATGGTGATGGTGGACACGGCCAACATAGGCTTAGGCTACGTCCTGGCGGTCGAGGAGGCCTTAGGCATAGAGCCTCCTGAGAGGGCCAACTGGATAAGGTCGATGATCTGCGAGATGTGCAGGATAAACAGCCACCTATACGCCTTCGGCCTCCAAGCTGAGGCGACGGGCTACTTCCCAGCGGTCTTCCTCTGGACGACCGTCGACAGGGAGGTCCTCCTAGACCTTCTTGAGAGGTTGACCGGGGCGAGGTGGAGCTACAACTTCATAATCCCCGGAGGGGTGATGAACGACCTCCCAGAGGGCTTCCAAGATAGGGTGAGGGAGGCGGTCAACTACCTCAGGAGACGCTTCCAGCAGTATTGGGAGGCGATGGTGGAGAACGCGGTCTTCGAGATGAGGTGTGTGGGCGTCGCGGTCCTCCGAAGAGAGGATGCCATAAGGCTCGGGGCGACCGGGCCGGTCCTAAGGGGCTCAGGCGTAGATATGGATGTGAGGAAGGATGAGCCCTACGCGGCCTATGGAGACCTCGACTTTAAGGTGATAACCGAGACCGATGGGGATGCCATGGCCAGGCTTAAGGTGAGGTTCCACGAGATAGGGCAGAGCCTGAATATCATCGAGCAGGCGGCCGATGAGATGCCTGGAGGCCCGGTCAGGGTGAAGATACCCCTCTTCCCGCGGTCTAAGCCGGGGGAGGCATATAGCAGGGTTGAGACGGCTAGGGGGGAGCTCGGGATCCACATGTTCACCGACGGGGGCATGAACCCCTATAGGGTGAAGATAAACTCCCCATCCCTCAGGAACATGTTCGTCTTCGAGAGGTTGGCGGAGCTGGACAGGATCCTAGTAGCCGATGTCCCCGTCGTCGTAAACTCCATAGATCCATGGTATCTCGACTGTGACAGGTGAGAGGAGGAGGCTGAGATGATCCCGTCTTCAGATTGGCGGATTTTGCCCCTAGCCATTATACAGCATCTCCTAGGGCTCTCATCCATCTCCATTCTAGACATCCTCAACGACCTCTTGAGGATGATCCCAGAATTGCCGAGCCTGCTATGGAGGCTGCTCTGGTTTAACCTAAAGCCGTTGGCCCAGATCGTCGTCATCCCAGGCCTGGCCTTCATCCTACTCTTCGCGGTCGTCGTCGTGTGGTTTGAGAGGAAGTTCCTCGCCAGGGCGATGCTCAGGGTTGGCCCATACTACTGCGGGGGGCGGTCAGGGGTTCTCCAGCTCATCGCTGACTTCTTGAAGCTCTTCCTCAAGGAGATAGTCATCCCCTACGATGCCCATAGGGCGATCTTCTGGTCTATGCCCGTCATCCTCCCAACCATCCCGGCCCTGGCGGTGGCCCTGATCCCCTTCGACTTAGACTGGGTCCTCTTCAGGGCTGGGGGCCTAAGCCTGCCCATCTTCTTCGCGATAGCGGGCTTCTCACCCCTCATCCCGGTATTCTCGGGTTGGGCGGCCAACAACAAGTACACCATTATAGGGAGCCTGAGGACCGCCTTCCTCTACATCTCCGCCGAGATACCCCTGGTGATATGCGCGGCCTCGGTGGCCATCATGGCGGAGAGCTTCGACCTGTTGAGGATAGTTGAGGCTCAGTCCACCTTGTGGTTTGCATTTCCCCAGCTCATAGGCTTCATCATCTTCTTCTTGGGTATGATCATCGAGGCTGAGAGGACCCCCTTCGACATCCCAACCGCGGAGGTGGAGCTCGTCCTCGGGTGGAGGACCGAGTTCAGCGGGGTCCTCTTCGGCTTCACCATGATGGCGGAGTATGTGAGCTTCCTGGCATGGGCTCTCCTCTTCATAACCCTTTACCTTGGAGGTTACAATGGCCCCGACATTTTTGGCCTCCCCCTCTACAGCCACATCTTCTGGATGCTATTGAAGCTCGCAGTTCTCGTTCCCATAGTCATATTGATGAGGGGGGTCTTCCCGAGGTTTAGGATGGATCAGCTCCTCCGCCTGGGCTGGTATTACCTCACGCCCCTCTCCATCCTAAACCTCTTCATAACCCTCGCCCTGAAACTGTTGGGGGTATTCTGATGAGCCTAGCGAAGAAGGTCCTCAAGCCCCTGATGGTCGTCGCCCCAAAGGTCCTTAAGAGCTCCCAGACAGTCGCATATCCAGATGAGAGGCTCGTCTTCTCCCCAAGGTTTAGGGGGCGCCACAAGCTCCACCTTGAGAGGTGCATCCACTGCGGAACCTGCGCGAGGGTCTGCCCCTGCAGCTCCATCCTCTTGGTCGAGGTGGAGGGGAGGGAGGGGAGGTTTCCAAGGATCGACTACGGCACATGCAGCCTCTGCGGCTTCTGCGTGGAGTTCTGCCCCACCAAGGCGCTGGAGTTCACAGACCTGGTGGAGTTCTCGAGCGAGGATAGGAGGAGGCTCATATACACGCCTGAGATGCTCTCAAAGGTTCCAAGTATCAAGGAGGTGGTCCCAAGGTTGAAGAGGAAGATAGAGCCCTATCTAACAGAGTCCGAGATGAAATATAGGATGGTTGAAGATCTATGATAGAGCTGATAGTTTTGCTTTCTCTGACAGTTCTCTCAGCGTTCCTCGCAGTCTCACATCCAAACATAGTTTATGGTGTCATCTTCCTCCTATGCACAAACGTACTGCTGGGAATAATATACTACATGATTGGGGCTCCAATGGCATCCCTCTTCCAGCTCGCCATCTTCGCTGGCGCGATCGTCGTCTTCTTCATCATCACGGTTATGTTGACAAGGGGCGGAGTTATGGAGACTGAGGAGGAGGGTGAAGGATGAGGAGGAGAGGCTTCGACCTCGGCTCGGCCTTGGCAGCCATCGTCATCATATGCATAGTCTATCTCTTATCGATGCTGGTGGTGGCGGTGCCCTTCCCCATCTTCAGATATGGCCTCGGAGCCGCCTCAAGGCGCCTGATATCCGTCAACCCCTTCGAGGGGATCTCCTCCGGGGTGAGTAGGTTCCTCTGGGAGAACAGGGCCCTAGACATCACCGTCCAGGCCTTCGTCATCGTCGTGGCGATAATATGCTGCCTTGCCCTTCTTAAGCCTGGGGAGGTTGAGGCCTCATGATCCCATATCAGCCCTTCCTCATATCCACAATCCTGCTGATGGCGGTGGGCCTGGGATGCCTCACGTTGAAGAGAGATATGATACGCCTCTTGATGGGGATTGAGATCCTCTTCAACGCGGCGAACCTGAGCTTCATAGCCCTCTCCACCCAGGTTGAGGGCTTCGTGGACCCATTACCCCAGTCCGTAGTCATGATGGCCATCGTCCTAGACGGGGCTGTAATAGCCGTTGGGTTGACCATGACACTGAATGTCTACAGGCATTATAGAACGATAGATGTGAGGAGGCTGAGGCGGTTAAGATGGTGATCGATTGGCCTTTAGAACAACTACAGCTTCCATCCTCCCTATTGGTTCTCCTCATCGGGGGCCTGGCGGCTCCATTCACGGGCCTCCTGGGCGAGAGGCTTGGGGTGAGATGGATCAGGGAGCTGTGGGTCGCCTTCGTCTCATCCGCGGCCCTCATCTCCATCTACCTCCTCTTCCAGCAGCTTAGGGCCAGACCTGACGGCGTCCTCCTGATCAACCCATGGGGCCAGCCTCCACCTCTAGGAGGCTGCTTCGAGGCCGATGCCCTAAGCCTCTTCATGGCTGGGAGCGTAGCCTTCCTTGGCCTACTGGTGGCCATATACTCCTTCAGCTACATGGAGCGGGTGGGCCGCCTGAATGAGTACTACGCCCTACTCCTATTCATGATGGCTGGCATGACTGGGGTGGCGATGGCGGGAGACTTCTTCACCCTATTCGTCTTCTGGGAGATGATGAGCCTGTCGAGCTATGTCCTCGTCGCCTTCATGAAGGAGAGGTGGGCCCCGATAGAGGCCGGCTTCAAATACCTCCTCATGAGCGCCTCGGCCGGCGCCTTCCTCCTCCTGAGCATGTCCCTCATCTACGGGATGACCGGCACCCTAAACTTCGCCCAGATCTCGGCTGGCCTAAGGGAGGCACCCCCAACACCCTGGCTGATAGTCCTATTCAGCTGTCTAATCGTGGGCTTCGGGGTGAAGTCGGCCATCGTCCCCCTCCACACCTGGCTTCCAGACGCCCATCCTGAGGCCCCGAGCCCCATCAGCGCGATGCTCTCCGGGGTGGTTATAGAGACGGGCCTATACGGGTTGACGAGGGTTCTATACCTCGTCTTCACCCCACCCCTCTTCCAGATACCCCTCTCAGCCCTAGCCGTATTGACGATGACCCTCGCCAACCTATGGGCCCTCCTCCAGAGGGATATAAAGAGGCTTCTGGCCTACTCCAGCATAGCCCAGATCGGATATATGCTCATAGGCGTGGCATCCGGCACATCCTACGGGATAATGGGGACCTTCCTCCACGTCTTCAACCACTCTCTGATGAAGGGCCTGGCATTCCTAGCCTCGGGCTCGATAGTCCACGAGGCCGAGACGAGGGATATAGAGAGTCTTCGAGGGGTTGGGAGGATGATGCCCATCTCAACCCTCGCCCTCTTCATCTCCCTCCTCGGCCTAGGGGGCGTACCATCCACAAACGGGTTTGTCAGCAAGTTCATCCTCTTCAACTCGGCCATCCTCATCGGGGCCCCATGGCTCGCAGTGGCAGGGGTGCTCAACAGCGCCTTCAGCATGGCCTACTACCTAAGGGTGATGAAGGCCCTGATATCGAAGCCGGAGGGGGGGTTGAAGGCGAGGGAGGCACCAACGCTGATGGTATCGGTCACAGCGGTCATGGCTGCGCTCATCATCCTTCTGGGCGTGTGGCCTGAGCCAGCTATAAGGTATGCGAGCGAGGCCTCACAAGCCCTTGTGGAGGGGCTTCAGAACTACATCGGGGCGGTGGTATCATGGTGACGGAGGAACGTAAACCCTTTATAGATCATGCTGGGAAAGATGGAGGAAATCTTAAGGGGGGTAGATGATTGGGGTCTGAATCGCTTCTCAACCATCCCGGCCCCTGGCTGAGCTGGATCCTCCCCATCATCGGGGCCCTCCTGATGCCCCTCCTCAGCAGGCTTGGCCATAGGATTAGGGATTACGCCGCCGTGGCCTTCGCCCTCTCCTCCGTCGTATGCGCGGCATCCATGCTCCCATACCTCTTCACCGGGAAGTATCCTGGAGAGTTGACCCTCACGACGTGGATAGACTTCCCAGGCCACCCCCTAAAGGTCGGCCTCCTGGTCGACCCCCTAAGCATAATAATATCCAACGTCGTCGCCTTCATAGCCTTCCTGATCGTCGTCTACTCCGTGGGATACATGCATGGAGACCCCCACATGGCAAGGTACTGGTTCTTCTTCCTCTTCTTCATAGGTAATATGCTCCTCCTAGTCCTCTCAAACAACCTCCTCCAGCTCCTCATCGGATGGGAAGGTGTTGGCCTCTGCAGCTACGGTCTGATAGGATACTACTACAGGGACGAGAAGGAGAGGTGGCTTGGAGGGCCGCCCCCGACGAAGATGTACCCTCCATCCCATGCGGGGATGAAGGCCTTCGTGGTGACGGGAATAGGAGACGTCTTCCTGTTAGCGGCCATATTCATGATCTTCCACTATGCTGGAACCCTGAACTTCATGGAGCTCATCGAGATGGCGCCGGAGTGGCTCCCCGCCATCTCCGCAACCCCGGGGCTGCTATCCCTCATGGCTTTATGCCTCCTCGGCGGTCCCATAGGGAAGTCTGCCCAGTTCCCCCTCCACGAGTGGCTTCCCGAGGCTATGGCCGGTCCAACCTCCGTCTCCGCTCTAATCCACGCGGCGACTATGGTGAAGGCGGGGGTCTACCTCGTCGCGAGGATGTCCCCAGTATTCTACCTGGGAGGCTGGGCCTATCACCTAGAGGAGGCCCTCGTCTACTTCACCGCAATAGCCCTCGTAGGGGCTTTCACCACCTTCTTGGCCGCCTCCCAAGCTATGGTGGCTCTGGAGCTGAAGAAGGTTCTCGCCTACTCGACCATAAGCCAGATAGGGTATATGATGCTCGGCCTAGGAGTCTCAGGCCTCAGCGAGGAGGCCTACCTCGCGGGCCTGACGAGCGGGGTCTTCCACCTCATGAGCCACGCCCTCTTCAAGGCGGCGCTCTTCCTATGTGCAGGTTCGGTTATCCACGCCGTCGAGTCCATCTACATGTCCGATATGGGGGGGCTGAAGAGGTATATGCCCATAACCCACACCCTCATGCTGATAGCAACCCTATCCCTCGCCGGCATCCCGCCTTTAAGCGGGTTCTGGAGCAAGGATTCGGTCTTCCTCGCATGCCTCACGGCTGGGAGCCCCCTCTCCCTAGCTCTGTTGGCTGTTGCAAGCATGAGCGCTGCCATGACCTTCTTCTACAGCATAAGGTACATGAACATGACCTTCTACGGCCATGAGAGCGAGTTCCTAAGAGGCCTGATGAAAGGGGTTCACCATCATGAGGGTGCGGAGAGGCCTCAAGCCCATGAAGGCCCTTCAGAGGAACCCCACCCCGCCCATGAGGGGAATGGCAAGCCTCACAGCCTAGAGGAATCTCACGGCGGGGGACACCACAAGCCTTCCCATAATGAGTATGCTGCCAGACACATCCACGAGGCTCCGAGGGTGATGTGGATACCGTATGCCATCCTAGTCGTGATGGTTATAGCCGTTGGCCTCCTAGGCCTGATGGGCCTCTTCAGCCCAAAGCTCTCCCCAGAGGTCTTCATAGAGCATCAGCTTGAAGAGATGCTCCATCACATGGGGGTGGAGGCTCACCCCGCAAAGGTTGAAGCCTCGACCAAGTTGACCGCCGCGGCGATCTCCGCGGCCATGCTCCTGATAGGGGGTATAACTGGCTGGCTATTCTACCTAGCCAAAAGGGTCGATCCCTGGAGCCTCGTCTCATCCTCACCCCTTCTAAGGGCGGTCCACACCTTCCTATGGAATAGATGGTATATGAATCCAGCATACTATGCGGTATTCGTCGATGGCCTCCTCAGTCTTAAGGAGCGGCTCTTCCATGGTCTGGAGAGGATGGTCTTCGACAGGGTATCGCCCGCCGTGGCAGGCCTCTTCAAAACCCTCGGAGGCATCATGTTTCGAGGGGTTGAGATGAGCGTTATGGAAGGAGGCCTGAATAGAGGGGTGCCCAACGCGGTGGCGATGATCTACCACGAGGCGAAGAGGCTCCAGACAGGCATCCTAAACTATAACATCCTATATGTTGGAATCACCTTCTTTCTGCTCACTCTAATAATACTATTAAGCATAGGAGGATTGTAATGCAATGATATTCAACACCCTAGTCCGGCCTCTTTTAGTTCCTTCAGAATTCTCTCCGATGATCTACTCCTCAGGTATACCTCATAATCGGGTAAAGTGCAGGATAGCCTTCATACTCCTAAAATTACCTTACCTCCTCTCGGAGAGTTTACGTGGAACGACTATTGGGAGTAGGGGGGAGGGATGATGTACATCTCCGCATGGATAGCCGTTTTGGCTCCAGCGCTCTTCATGCCGATAGTCTACACGGTTGGCCGTAGGATCGGGAGACACGTTAGCTGGATAGCCTTACTTCCGCTGGTCTATAGCACGGTCTTCTTCATAGTCATGATGCCCAAGGCCGCAGCATCGCCATGGAGCGAATACTTCTTCTGGCTGCCCGAGATCAGGTTTGGCCTTCTCCTAGATGGGCTGAGCCTCCCCATCGTCCTCACCGTTGCTCTCCTTTCCACAATCATCATAATCTATTCTCAGCCTTACATGGAGCATAGGATCCATGAGGAGTACCATGAAGATAATAAAAGGGCTCACGCCACCTACTACTCCCTATACTTGGCTTACGCCACGAGCATGATGGGGGTTGTCCTTTCGACGAACCTCTTCGAGTTCTACCTCTTCTTCGAGTTGATGATAATTCCCTCATGGGGCTTGATAAACATCTATGGGTATGGTGAGAGGGAGAAGATAGCCCTGATGTATCTCCTCTGGTCCATAGTTGGAGCTGTTCTGTTTGTAACTGGAGCTCTCACCACATATGCCACTATACACACCTTTGAGATCTCAGAGTTGAAGAGGCTTGATGGCAACCCCCTAGCCCTCTTCATAACATCGACGATGCTTTTAGGCTTCTTCATTAAGATGGCTGTCTTCGGCCTCCATATCTGGCTCCCATACGCCCACGCGGAGGCGCCGACCTCCATCTCAGCCCTCCTTAGCCCCGCCATGATCGGATTGGCCGCATATGCCATCGTGAGGCTCCTGATCCCGATCCAAGGCGCCTTCCAGAGCCTTTACTGGCCAGTATTCCTATGGGCCTTTGTGACGATGCTCTACGGCGGCCTGATGGTCTTGGCCCAAAGCGACATAAAGAGGCTGCTGGCATATTCAAGCATAAGCCAGATGGGCTATATCCTAGCGGGGATCTCTAGCTTCACGCCCTTGGGGATATCCGGCGCGATGCTACACTACATAAGCCACGGGCTAGGCAAGGCCGTCCTCTTCCTCACAGCGGGCACCGTGATGTATAGAAGCGGGGTTCGAGACATCAGATCCCTAGGAGGGCTTGCTGGGAGAATGCCCATCTCAGCCACAGCCTTCCTGATAGGATGCATGAACATAGCTGGAATACCTCCGACCGTGGGCTTCATATCCAAACTTCTGGTCTTCTCAGGGGCCTTCGATCGAGGCCTACAGGCCTCACGTCTCGAGCTTAGTGTATCACTAGCCGCTTTGATCTCTACGGCCCTCACGATAGCTTACACCCTATGGGCGGTTAGGCGCATCTTCTTCGGTCCTACCCCGGAGCACCTTAAGGATGTAAGGGAAGCCCCGCTGAAGATGACGATCCCACTGATCACCTTCAGCCTCCTATCTATAATAATTGGAATATATCCAAGTTTCATCTTAGATCCATTAATGCGAACGGTTTTGGGATTGTTGGGGGGAGAGGCATGATTGGCTATTTAATGATCGCAGCGGTATTCATCCCAATATTTTCGGCACCTATTTTATTTATAATTGGGAGAACCCTCGGAAAATCTATTAATTGGTTAAGCTTCATCATCCTATTTTTAATCACCGTGATGTTCGCTCCCCTTCTTTTAACAACTCACAAGCATCCCATTTCAGTTGAATATATTTGGACTTTAACATCTGTAAGGCTGACTTTCGGATTCTTGGGAGATGGGCTGAGTATCCCCGTCATATTTACAATGGCCTTCGTCTTCGCATTTTCAGCGCTTCATTCGATTCCATACATGGAACGGCGCATGAGGATGGGAGATATAGAGGAAAGCACCATCATGCATGCTGCATATCCGGCTTTATACCTGCTCTATGCGGGAAGTGTCCTGGGAGCCATTCTAGCCACAAACCTCATCGAGTTCTACCTCTTCTTCGAATGTGCCCTAGTCTTTTCATGGCTTCTAATACTCCTATACGGTTATGGTGATAGGGGGAGGATCTCCCTTTCATACTTTCTCTGGACTCATGTCGGAGGCGTATCCCTGCTGGTGGGCATATTGGCCGTCTCCCACCAGATCGGAAGCTTCGAGATCTCCGACCTATGGAGGATGGAGGCCGCCGCCGTAGAACCATGGATAGGGCTGGCCATAACCCTGGGCCTCCTCGTCAAGATCGGGTCGCTAGGGGTTCACGGCTGGCTCCCCGACACCTACTCGGAGTCTCCATCCCCCGTCAGCGCCGTTTTAGGGGCCACCTCTGTTCTCCTGGGGACCTACTCCATGGCCAGGCTGCTGGTGCCGTTCAGGGAGGTCCTATTCGGCTACAGCGGCTGGCTTGAGCTCTGGGCCCTCCTGACGATCCTATATGCTGGCATCATGGCCTTAATGCAGCACGATACCAAGCGCCTGGTGGCCTACCTCAGCATGAGCCAGATGAACTACTGTTTCCTCGGGGTCTTCACCTACATGAAGTATGGGGTTGTGGGCGCAATCTCCTATGCCATAAGCCACGGGCTCGCAATAGCCCTCCTCTTCCTGGTGGCCGGGGCGATCCTCTACAGGACGGGGACGAGGGAGATGGATAAACTCGGAGGTTTAGCCTCCAAGCTGCCCTCCTCGGTTATTGCGGCGCTGGTGGGGTTCCTCACCATAGGCGGTGTCCCCCCAACCGTCGGGTTTAAATCGAAATTCATACTCCTCACAGGCGCCTTCGAGAGGGGTTTCATGAGGTCTCCCCTAGAGCTCACGGTGGCCATCCTGGCTGCGACTTTGGCTACAGCCATAACCCTCGCCTACGAGTTCCGTACGGTTTGGCGCGTCTTCTATGGATCCCTTCCCGAGTACCTGAGGCAAATCAGGGAGGCTCCGATCACGATGATAATAGCCCTACTTGCCCTAAGCTCCCTCTCCCTTATCTATGGGATATGGCCAGCCATAATAACCGAGCCCATTGAAGTCTACTTAGAACACCTATTTAGATGATAAATTTTAAGAGACAAACCTTCCTCTCATGAATTTAAAAAGTCGAAAAAAAGGATCTGTCCTTCTTATCACTTTTAGCTTAAACCTCTTAAACTTCAATCCAGCTTAAGGTGCAGTTTCAATGCCTTTAACTCAGATTTTCCGATGATGATCTCGTCCTCAAGGTTTAGGCGGCCCGATTCTGCACGATTAAGTCTTATTCAAACCTTGGTTGAATTTTCTAAACGTGAGTTACCACAACGTGCGCACCAACTTATAATTTTTTATTTTTAAAGTGTTCTTCCACATTCTTAGTTAGGGCTCTTTTTAAGTCAAGGCCGACTGGCCTGCACAAATTTTTTAATCGGGAAGGGAGGACCAAATATGAAATGAGCGTAGCCGTGGTGGGCCCGTCATCCTTCGTCACGTGCTTCCAGATAATAGGGGCTGTGGGGTACGAGGCTGAGGATGGGGAAGCGGTCGCCGAGCTCCTAGAAGGCTTGGTGAATGAGCAGAGCTTCAAGATCATCATAATACCCGAGAGGTTCGCGAGGGAGACCCTTCCGATCCGGGAGGAGGTGCTGAGGAGGGGGGAGATCACCCCGATCTTCGCCCTCATCCCAGACCTCACCCTGGAGACGGGCATGAGGATGGAGGAGCTCCAGGCCGTGGTCTCCTTGGCCATCGGTGCGAAGCTAGAGCTTTAGGAGGGATGAGAGGATGGAGAGGGTTCTAAACTTAAGTGAGAGGCTCCAGAGGATCCTCGACGAGGCTGAGAAGGCTTCGGAGGTGAGGATAGAGGAGGCAAGGAGGAGGGCTGAGGAGATGATAACGAGGGCTAAGGAGGAGGCCGAGAACAGGCGGATAAGGGCTGAGAGGGGGGATGGGGTAGAGGACTTAACCAGAGCCGAGGAGGAGAGGGCGAGGTTGGAGGCCGCTAGGATAATGGAGGATTACAGGGCAAGGGCTGAAAGGTTGAGGAGGGTTCAGGAGGAGAGGTTCAGGGAGGCCGTTGAGCTGATCCTCAGGGAGGTGATACCAGGATGAGCATCCCTACACTCGAGCTGGAGGCCCAGCTGATAGAGAGAACGATTGAGAGGAGGAACAGGATCCTAACCGAGGCTGAGGAGAGGGCTAGGAGGATAATACAGGCTGCTGAGAGGGAGTGCGAGAGGATCAGGGAAGAGTCCGAGAGGCAGGTTCTGAACATAATCGGCTCAGAGCTAAGGGCCATAAGGGACAGGATAGTTGGAAGGGCTATAATTGAGGGGAGGAAGATGGTTATGCTTGCAAGGGAGGAGATGATATCTAAGGTCAGGATGGAGGCTGAGAAGAGGCTGATGGAGATAGTCGAGGGGAAGGCTGAAAACATAGACTATGGAAGGGCCCTCATCAAGCTCGTGGAGGAGGCGGCATCAGCCATAGGAGAGGAGGAGTTAATTGTATCGGCGAATAGGAGGGATCTGGAATACCTTAAAGGCCACATCGAGGAGCTGGAGGAGGCCTTGAGGGCCTCTCTTGGGGAGGTGAGGCTGGAGCAGGAGGAGAACCCCATCGAGGCCTTAGGCGGAGTCGTGGTGAGGAACAGGGATGGAACCAAGATATATAACAACACCATCGAGGGGAGGCTTCGGAAGGCCTGGAGCAGGGTGGAGGCCGAGGTGGCCAGGAGGCTGGGGCTGATCTGAGATGTCCCTAAGAGGAACGATAGAGAGGATCAACGGCTCCCTCATCGTCTCCAGGTTTGAGGCCGAGCCGAGGATAGGCGACCTGGTCGAGGTTGGAAGGCTGGGCCTCATGGGGGAGATCGTGCGCCTAAGCGGGGAGGAGGCCTTCATCCAATGCTACGAGGCCACCAGCGGCCTGAAGCCAGGGGAGCCGGTCATCGATACGGGCATGCCCCTAGTCGCGGAGCTCGGCCCAGGCTTGATGGGGACCATCCTGGACGGGGTTGAGAGGTCTGAGACGAAGCTCTGGAAGCTGACAGGCCCCTTCATAACGAGGGGGGCCAAGATAAGCCCCCTGGACAGGGATAGGAGGTGGGGCTTCGAGCCCACGGTTAGGGAGGGAGACAGGGTGACCGGCGGGGACATCCTCGGGACGGTTCAGGAGACCGAGTCATTCCAGCACAGGATCCTACTGCCCCCAGGCCTAGAGGGAACCATAGAGCGGATAGACC
>JBBIVO010000018.1:0-27795 GCA_037439685.1 Candidatus Bathyarchaeota archaeon
TTCTTCAGGATCCACTTCTCCTTCGCATATCCCGTCTCTGCAGTGGGCTGCTCTAGGGTTAGGTCGATTATCTCAGCCCTTAAGCCGCACACCTCTTCAAGCGCAGCGAACATGAGGTTCGTCATGAAGTGGCTTGGGCTCGCGCCCTCCCTAACCAGCCTCATCGAGGAGTTGACGACCGATACCCCAAACATCTCGATTATCACCTCATCCTCCTCGACCTTTGTCAACCCTATCTTCGCTAGGTATCCCATCTCCTCTAGGAAGCCTGCCACCCTCCTCAGGACCTCGTAGGGCTCCCTGCTCGGGAACTCGACCCTCCTCCTCAGCTCCTGGAAGCCTATCCTACCCACCTTTCGGAAGAAGGCCTCTGCGGCCTCCCTCCCATGGGCCTCGGAGTAGGCCTTACAGATGTTATAGTTGACGAAGTCTAGGAACTCGGGCCTGATGGGCTTTATGGGTGTCTCCTTATCCAACTCCATCGAGGAAAAGGCGGCGGAAAGAGATATATCATTATCGGATGAGGGCACAGCCCCTTGGTCGGCGAACCTATACAGTCCGCGCCTGCCTGTTTAGGGTCTTTCTCCCCCAGGAGTATCTTCGCAGCCTAGGGGAGCTCCCATAGCCGCAGGCGGCGCACCTCTTCCTCCTCACATGGTATGTCCTTCGCCCGCACCTCCTGCAGCGGATGTGCACCTTCTTGCCCGTGTGAAGGGCCGCTTTGGTTGGCATCTCTATCTAGCCCCATCCTAGGCTGAGGGTGGGGGAGATATCATTATGACATTATCCCCCCTCAGGATGATGGTTCCAAGCCTCTCGACGCTATTTGGGTCTGTGATGAGTTCGGTGTCCTTCAGGACAAGGTTTATATGTTGATCGAACCCCTCCAGCAGCCCCCTAAGGGTTTTTCCTCCCCTCAGCTTTATCAGCACGGTCTTCCCAAGGCTCTGTTCAAGGACCTTCTCAACCATCTCAGCCATCTCAGCTACCTCTCCTCTTCCCGCACCTCAAATGCGGGCCATTAACTGCTTAGAGGTTCACCTAATAAAGATTTTCCGAGGCCGGACCTCAGACCGAACTGTGGGCATAGACTTCAACAGCTCCAAAATCGCAATATCCATCATCAGTAAAGCGCTGAAGCAAACCTGCTATGGAAAAGAAATTCCATCAAGCAATTCAAGTTTGGGGAGAGAAGATTCAAACTCAAAATAGCGGAATAGAATCTCAAGAGGTAAAGCTGGACTTAAACTCAAGAGGCTTCGGAAAACAGAAAAACTAAGGACGAGGATGGGGCAGATATCCAATGAGATTCTCAAGTTGGCTAGGGGGTTCAACGTCAACATAGCCATCGAAAAGCTGAGTCCTCAGAAGGGGCGAGGGTTGATGGACTAAGAGGAGCAGACGTAGGGTTAACCGCATACCATACTTTTTCTATAAGCATGCCTAGGTATATAGCTGAAAGAGAAGGCGTAGCCCATAGGGAGATCAAGCCGAACTATACATTCAAACTTGTCCACGGTGCAAACATATAGGTAGGGAGGGCTGGAGGGGCTACAGCTACTTCAAATGCGTCAAGTTTGGCCATGAGGCGGATAGAGGCCGGTTGAAAGCCTCAACCTGCCATGAGGGCAAGCTACCATTTGCGGCCTCCAAAGGTCTCGGCCTCCTCTGGGAAACGCATCCGCCTATAGGCGTTCTTTTCAAGATGAAGGAGGTTGAAAGATCGCATAACCACCTCAGGGTCGCAAGCCGCGGATAAATCTGCGGATGACTGACGGCTTTTGCCACGTTCTCAAAAGGTTTATTAGAGGGTGAAAGGCCTCAAGTGATGCAAAACGAGGTTTAGACGACTTTTAGTCGGATGAAAATGGTGAGCAGGGGGAGTCAGATTTAAATAATCTGGGATTAGCCTCCATCGATCATAACCCTTTCAAATGGTGGGGGAGCCTTGAGTCTAACGAGTGAGGATCTCTGGGAGGTCATAAAGGCCTTCTTCGCCGAGGAAGGGCTGGTGAACCAGCACCTAAGGAGCTACAACGAGCTCATCGATGGAACCCTCCAAGATGTTATCGATGAGATAGGAGGGATCACGATAGAGGTTCCAGGCCACACCTACAATATAAGGTTCGGCGCGTTGAAGGTAGGGGAGCCCAGGATAGTCGAGGTCGACGGGACGGTGCGGAGCATATACCCTAGGGAGGCGAGGATAAGGAACATGACCTATTCAGCCCCGCTTTATCTGGAGACGATCCTCGACCACGATGGCGACAGCTCAAGCGAGGTTGTCAATATAGGCGACCTCCCCATCATGGTTAGATCCACCTTATGCCCCCTCTCGAAGCTCTCCCCGGAGGGGCTTCTCAGGATCGGGGAGGACCCCGATGAGGCTGGGGGATACTTCATCATCAACGGGTCTGAGAGGGTGATAGTGGCCCTTGAGGACCTAGCCCCCAACAGGGTCCTCGTCGAGATAGATAATAGGGGCTCTAGGCCGGTCTATAGGGGGAAGGTATTCTCGACCACCGTCGGCTTCAGGGCCCGAATAGATATGGCCCTCAAGTCCAAGGGGGATATCGTTGTATCCATACCTGGGGTTCCCGTTCCCATCCCCTTCGTGATCCTGATGAGGGCCCTTGGCGTTGAGGCCGACAGGGAGATAGCCAACCTAGTCTCACTGGACGCTGAGATCCTAGGCGAACTGGAGCCCTCCTTCAGGGAGGCAAGCAATGTCCAGACCGTTGAGGAGGCCATAATTTACATAGGGAATAGGGTGGCCTTCGGCCAGGTTAGGGAGTTCAGGGTCGAGAGGGCTGAGGCCATCCTCGACCTTAACCTCCTGCCACACATAGGGAGGGAGAAGAAGGATAGGTTCGAGAAGGCGATATTCCTAGGGGAGATGGCCTCTAGGATAATAGAGCTGAAGCTGGGTAGACGTGGGGAGGATGATAAGGATCACCTCAAGAACAAGAGGGTGAGGCTCTCAGGCCCCCTCCTCGCCGAGCTCTTCAGGAGCGCCTTCTGGAGCCTCTACCGGGATATGCGCTATCAGCTGAGGAGGATGAGCGGGAGGAGGAAGGGGGTGCTCATCTCTGCAGCTGTAAGGCCGGGGATCATTACAAGCCGGATACAGCATGCCCTCGCGACGGGGAACTGGAGGAGGGGGAGGGTGGGCATGACCCAGCTGCTCGATAGGACGACAACCCTCTCCACTTTGAGCCACCTCAGGCGCCTCCAGTCCCCCCTCAGCAGGAGCCAGCCGAACTTCGAGGCAAGAGACCTCCACTCGACCCACTGGGGGAGGCTCTGCCCCAATGAGACCCCTGAGGGGGCGAACTGCGGCCTCGTCAAGAACCTGGCCCTGATGGCGAGCATCTCCATGGGGACGGATCCGGAGAGGGTGAAGAGGGCTCTATCATATCTGGGCGTGACTCCGGCCAGGACCGCCGACGATGAGACCAGATTTAAGGGCGCCAAGGTCTTTGTGGAGGGCTACCTCCTAGGCTACACCCTCAACCCCAATCAGCTCGTTGAGACCTTAAGGGAGATGCGCAGAAGTGGTGAGATAAGCGGGGAGGTGAACATAGCCTACTATGACGACCTCAACGAGGTATATGTCAACTGCGATGACGGACGCATCAGAAGGCCATTGATAGTCGTTAAGGAGGGTAGACCCCTCCTAAGGGCCAGGCATGTCCGAAACCTGCAGACGGGGCGCTGGAGGTGGAGCGACCTCCTCAGGGAGGGGGTCATAGAGTACCTGGATGCGGAGGAGGAGGAGAACGCCTACATCGCCCTGGACCAGAGCCAGCTCACGGATATGCATACACACCTGGAGATCTGCAGCTACACCATCCTGGGCGTGGCGGCCTCTCTCATCCCATACGCGGAGCATAACCAGTCTCCGAGGAACACCTATCACTCGGCGATGGCTAAGCAGGCGGCGGGCCTCTACGCGATAAACCACAGGGATAGAACCGACACCAGGGGGCATGTGCTCCACTATCCTCAGAGGCCCTTAACGAGGACCAGGCCGATGGAGGTCATAGGCTATGATAGGAGGCCCTCGGGCCAGAACTTCGTCGTCGCCGTCCTCAGCTCGAACGGATACAACATGGAGGATGCCATCATCTTCAACAAGTCAAGCATAGAGAGGGGGCTAGGCCACTCCACCTTCTACAGGATATACCGGGCTGAGTGCAAGAAGTATCTAGGAGGGGCTGAGGATAAGCTCACCCGCCCCGAGCCTGGGATAAGGGGATACCACGGGGCTGAGGCTTATAGGTTCTTGGAGGATGACGGGATAATCTCAGCCGAGTCTGAGGTAGGGGGAGGCGACGTCCTTATCGGGAGGGTCAGCCCCCCGAGGTTCATGGAGGAGTACCGTGGGTTCGAGGTGGGAGGCCCCCAGCTGAGGGACACCTCGATAGGGGTCAGGCCCACGGAGGAGGGCGTCGTGGACACCGTCTTCATCACGAAGGACGCTGAGGGCGCCCACCTGGTGAAGGTGAAGGTCCGCAGCCACAGGGTCCCCGAGCTCGGGGACAAGTTCGTCTCCCGCCACGGCCAGAAGGGGGTTATAGGGATGATAGTCCCCCAGGAGGATATGCCCTTCACCGTCCACGGGACGGTCCCGGACATCATCATAAACCCCCACGCATTCCCCTCAAGGATGACCATAGGCCAGTTCATAGAGTCGATAGCCGGGAAGGTCGCAGCCCTGAGGGGGAGAGAGGTGGATGGGACCCCCTTCAAGAACGAGGATCCCACATCCCTAAAGGAGGCCCTGAGGGCCCTAGGGTTCCAGCCCAGCGGGAGGGAGGAGATGTACGACGGCATCAGCGGGAGGAGGTTCAACGCCGACATCTTCGTGGGGGTGGTCTACTACCAGAAGCTCCACCACATGGTCATAGACAAGATCCATGCGAGGGCGAGGGGGCAGGTCCAGATGCTGACGAGGCAGCCGACGGAGGGGAGGTCTAGAGGCGGCGGGCTGAGGTTCGGAGAGATGGAGAGGGACTGCCTGGTTGGACACGGAGCCGCGATGCTCCTCAAGGACAGGCTCCTAGAGGAGTCGGATGCCTACACGATATACCTCTGCAGGAGGTGTGGGAAGCTCGCCTACTACGATATAAGGCAGAGGAGATACGTATGCCCCCTCTGCGGCGAGAAGGGGCTGATAGAGCAGGTGACGGTCTCCTACGCCTTTAAACTCCTCCTCCAGGAGCTCCAGAGCCTCTGCATATCCCCGACCCTCGAGGTCTCTAAGGAGGTTTAAGGTTGAAGGCCCTTAACGCGATAAGGTTCGGCATCCTCTCCCCAGACGAGATTAGGAGGCTGTCGGTCGTAGAGGTACAGAGCCCCGAGACATATGACGAGGATGGGGCCCCCATCTCAGGAGGCCTGATGGATGGGAGGCTGGGAACCCTTGAGCCCCGCCAGCGCTGCAGGACCTGCGGCAACACCTCCCTAAACTGCCCAGGCCACTTCGGGCACATAGAGCTCGCGGTCCCCGTCATCCACGTCGAGTTCGCGAAGTATATCCACCGACTCCTCCTTGCGACATGTAAGAGCTGCGGGAGGATACTGCTGCCGGAGGAGGAGGTACTGGAGCTGAGGGGGAAGCTGGAGGAGGAGAGAGGCCTATTCGGAAAGGTTGGGGAGGAGATAATCCTCGAGGTTCTCAGGAGGGCTAAGAAGTACAAGAGGGGGAGGCAATGCCCCCACTGCGGGGCCAGGCAGAAGAACGTCAAGTTCCTCAAGCCGACCACGTTCTACGAGGTCGAGGGGGAGGAGGAAGAGGAGGAGGCCCCGGAGGATGTGAGCCAGAGGCTCACATCGAGCATGATCAGGGAGTGGCTCGAGAGGGTAAAGGATGAAGACCTAGCCCTCCTCGGCTTCGACCCCTCCATAGCTAGGCCCGAGTGGATGGTTCTCCAGGTGCTCCCCGTCCCTCCCGTCGATGTCAGGCCGAGCATCATCCTAGAGTCTGGGATAAGGGCGGAGGACGACCTCACCCACAAGCTGGTGGACATCATAAGGATAAACCAGAGGCTGAGGGAGAACATAGAGGCTGGCGCCCCAACCCTCATAATAGAGGACCTCTCGGAGCTCCTCCAGTATCACGTGACCACATACTTCGACAACGAGGTCTCGGGGATCCCCCCAGCCCGCCACAGGTCCGGGAGGCCCCTCAAGAGCCTAGCCCAGAGGCTAAAGGGGAAGGAGGGGAGGTTCAGGGGGAACCTCTCGGGGAAGAGGGTTGACTACTCTGCCAGGACGGTCATCTCGCCCGACCCGAACCTCGACATAAACGAGGTCGGTGTGCCCGTCCACATAGCCATACGCCTCACGGTCCCGGAGACCGTCACGGAGAGGAACATAGAGGAGATGAGGAGGCTCATCGTCAATGGCCCCTACAGGCATCCAGGAGCCCTCTACATAATAAGGCCGGATGGAAAGCGCGTCAGGCTCGAGTTCGTCGCCGACCGTGAGAAGGTGGCATCGGCCATCGAGCCGGGCTTCATCGTGGAGAGGCATCTCAGGGACGGCGACATAGCCCTATTCAACAGGCAGCCGAGCCTCCACAGGATGAGCATCATGGCCCACAGGGTTAAGGTCCTCCCATACAGGACCTTCAGGCTCCACCTCGCGGTATGCACGCCCTACAACGCTGACTTCGACGGAGACGAGATGAACCTCCACATCCCTCAGAGTAAGGAGGCCCAGGCTGAGGCCCTCTTCCTCATGCAGGTGCAGGACCAGATCCTATCCCCGAGGTACGGGGCCCCGATAATAGGGGCCTCTAGGGACTTCATAACCGCTGCCTACCTCCTCACGAGGGAGGGCACCCTCCTCAAGAGGGAGGAGGTGGGGAGGCTCCTCACGGCGGCGGGTTATAGGGGAGACCTCCCGAAGCCGACGGTTGAGGAGCCCGAGCCTCTATGGTCTGGGAAGGATATCCTCAGCCTCTTCCTCCCAAGGGACTTCAACTTCGTGGGTAGGGCGAGCATCTGCCGCCACTGTCAAACCTGCGAACAGGAGAGGTGCACATACGACGCATATGTCATGATAAGGCAGGGGCGCCTCCTAAGGGGGATCATAGACAAGAATGGTATAGGAGGGGAGATGCCCGAGACGATATTCCACAGGATAGTGAAGGACTATGGGACGGAGGTGGGACACCAGTTCCTAAACTCCATCTGCCGCCTCCTCAACGAGTTCATGTCGATAAGGGGCTTCACCTACGCCCTCGACGAGCTTGAGATAGGTGAAAGGGAGAGGAAGGAGATTGGAAGGGTCATGAAACAGATGGAGAGGGGTGTCCAGGACCTCATCGAGCAGCTCAGGATGGGCCGGCTCCGGAGGCTTCCAGGGCAGACCCTAGAGGAGTCCTTCGAGATCCAGGTGATGAACGAGCTCTCTAAGGCTAGGGATGAGGCCGGCGAGATAGTCGAGGAGAGCCTAGAGCTCGAGAACTCGGGGATAATAATGACGAGGACAGGTGCCAGGGGCTCCAGCCTAAACCTCGGACAGATGATGGGCTCGGTGGGACAGCAGGCGATAAGGGGCAAGAGGATAATGAGAGGATACTCAAACCGAACCCTTCCCCACTTCAGGGAGGGGGATCCATCACCCCAGGCCAGGGGCTTCATATACAGCTGCTACAGGGACGGCCTCAACCCCATCGAGTTCTTCTTCCACGCCATGGGGGGGAGGGAGGGCCTCGTCGACACGGCCGTGAGGACCCAGCAGAGCGGGTATATGCAGCGCCGACTGATAAACGCCTTAGAGCACCTCAGAGTAGAGTACGACGGGACTGTGAGGGACTCCCTCGGAAACATAATAGAGTTCAGGTACGGCGAGGACGGCGTCGACCCTGCCAAGAGCGATCATGGAAAGGCCGTGAACATAGAACAGCTAATAGAGAGGATAAAGATATCCATGGAGGGCGGAGAGCCCGCCCCTCAGGATTATATAGAGGCTAGGCTGAGGGAGGTAGGAGGGAGGCTGCCCCTCAGCCTGGTGGAGCAGCTCTCAAGGAGCCTACCAGCCTCAGGCTTGAGCAGGGAGGGGGTGGAGGAGGCCCTGAGGACAGCGGTGAGGAACTATGACTTCAGCCTAGTGGAGGCAGGCGAGGCGGTTGGAACCGTCGCCGCCCAGTCTATAGGGGAGCCTGGAACCCAGATGACCCTGAGGACCTTCCACTATGCCGGGGTCGCGGAGCTCAATGTAACCCTAGGCCTTCCAAGGCTGATAGAGCTCGTGGATGCCAGGAGGACTCCATCAACCCCCGTCATGACCGTTTACCTAGAAGAGGAGTGTAGGAGAAGCCCTGAAGGGGCGAGAATGGTGGCTCAGAGGCTTACCTACACCGTCATGGGGGACATCCTCCGAAACCTGAACATCGACGTGAGGAGGGATCTCATGGAGATGGCCTTCGACCCCTCCAAGTTGGAGGATCTCGGAGTCTCTCCCAGGGAGTTGGAGGCTGCCATTTCGAGGCTGGAGAGAGAGATTGGAAAGGCTGAAAAGATAGACGATTACACCTACGTCGCCAAGCTCCCCAAGAAGGCCATCGACCCGGAGAGGCTTATGGAGAAGCCTGTTAAGGGGATCCCAGAGATAAAGAGGGCTCTCACCATCTTAGAGGGTGATGAGTGGGTGATAAGGACCGAGGGCTCAAGCCTTAAGGATGTTTTAAGCATCGAGGGGGTGGACCCCACCAGAACCACTACCAACGACATAAACGAGATAGCCGAGGTCTTCGGGATAGAGGCGGCTAGGAACGCCCTGATCAGGGAGGCCCATAATGTCCTGCAGGAGCAGGGTTTAGATGTGGACATAAGGCATGTGATGCTGGTCGCCGATATAATGACCAACTCCGGGGAGGTTCAGCAGATAGGTAGGCATGGGATAAGCGGTGAGAAGAGCAGCGTCCTCGCGAGGGCTGCCTTCGAGCTCACCGTCCAGCACCTGGTCAACGCCGCCGTCAAGGGCGAGAAGGACCCCCTCAAGGGCGTCGTGGAGAACATCATTGTCGGGCAGTCCATGCCCCTTGGAACCGGAAGCGTAGAGCTCTTCATGACCATGGGAGGAGGACACCATGAGCCTAGATGACCAGGACCTCAGGATGGCCATATCCACGGGGAGGGTATATATGGGCTCGAAGATGGCCCTTAGGGAGGCTCGTCGGGGGAGAGCAAGGTTGGTGGTATTATCCTCAAACTGTCCAGCGGAGGTGGCTGAGAGGTTGATGGAGCTTGGGGCCATATCCGGGATCCCGGTGATAAGGCACACGAGGACGAGTATAGACCTGGGCGCCCTCTGCGGCAAGCCCTTCCCGGTCTCAGCAATAGTTATAAATGAACCCGGCGACTCAAAGATATTAAGAACGGTGAAGGGATCCGATGCTTAGCAATATCAGGATAACGGAGAACGAGATGAAATATATGGCTCTTCTTGAGAATATGACAGGAGCCACCGTACTCGACTGCATAATAGACGAGGAGGCTGAGACCGTCATATTCGCCGTAAAAAGGGGAGATGTGGGCCTCGTCGTAGGAAGAGGCGGGGAGAAGATCAAGCGTTTCCGCAGGCTCATAAACAAGAATGTGGAGGTGTTTGAGTACATCGAAAACCCAGAGAAGTTCATAAGAAATGCATTGAAGCCAGCTAGAGTTAAGGATCTAAGAATTGTTGATCGAGTAAATGGGGGGAAAATAGCTATGGTCAACGTGGAAACGAAAGATAAGGGCATTGCTATAGGGAAAAATGGTCAAAACATTAAGAGAATAAGATTAATGGCTAGAAGATACTTCAACCTTGAAAACATAATAATAAACTAGAAAATTTTAATATGAATTTTAGTTTTATCATAAAACTTAATATAATCACCTGAAACTTAGAACAACTAAACCCATTATATAATCTCATAATTAAAAAGGTGGTTAAAAAGTAGAGATTTTAAGCTTGAAAAATTTAAAAATATATCATTGATAATTGGTGCATCGCTTCATAAAACTCTACCTTTAAAAGAGGCAGTTATTATCTTATCTCCATCTCAACATAAACTTCGTTTGGCACCCTGATCCTCATTATGCTTCTCATAACCCGCTCCCTAGCATCTATCTCTATGAACCTCTTATGTATTCTCATCTCATACTTATCCCAGGTCTTACTCCCATCTCCGCAAGGCGTTCTCCTAACCGGAACTACAAGCCTCTTAGTTGGGAGGGGGACTGGCCCCACCATCTTAACCCCTGCCTTCTCCGCAATTCCCCTTATCTCACTGCAGACTGCCTCGAGCTTCTCCTTATCCGTGCTCGTCAGCTTTATCCTGGCCATCCTCGCCATCTAGCATCCCCCGTCTCGGGGAAGGCTATAATTTAAGCCTTCCGCGGCTCCGTGGGGTTCCTACTCCTCGATCTCCAGGACTATCCCGGCCCCTACGGTCGTCCCCATATCCCTTATGGCGAATCTCCCAAGCTGGGGGAAGTCCTTGAAGACCTCCATGGCCACTGGGCGGAGGGGCTCAAACCTCACGACCGCTGCATCTCCAGTCCTCAGGTAGGCTGGGTTCTTCTCTACCACCTGGCCGGTCCTCGGATCCAACTTCTCCA
Source organism: Candidatus Bathyarchaeota archaeon (assembly GCA_037439685.1). Classification (GTDB taxonomy): domain Archaea; phylum Thermoproteota; class Bathyarchaeia; order TCS64; family TCS64; genus JAGTRB01. The sequence goes on from JBBIVO010000018.1 coordinate 10,620, forward strand.
ACAGCTCTGCAAACCTCACCGCCACCTGGGCCGTGTGGATGTGGAGGACTGGGGTGTAGCCCTGGGCTATCGCCGTTGGATGGTAGATGATGAAGATCCTCCCCTTGAAGGCCTTCTTAGCTACCCTTGGAGGATTATCAGGGTAGCCTGCCACGTCTCCTCGGTCGAGCTGGTCCCTCGTGATCCCTTTCACGTTGAATCCGATGTTGTCTCCTGGTAGGGCCTCAGGCATCCTGACATAGTGGGTCTCTATCGATTTTACCTCTCCGCTGACATTTGCTGGCATGAACACCACCGTCCTGTCCACCTTCAATACCCCCGTCTCAACGCGTCCCACGGGCACGGTTCCTACACCCCTTATGGAGTATACCTCCTGTACGGGTATCCTTAGGGGCTTATCGACGGGCTTCTCAGGGACTTGCAGGGTATCCATAGCCTCGAAGAGGGTCGGCCCCTTGTACCACGGCATGTTGGGGCTGGGCTTCACGAGGTTGTCACCAGTCCAGCCCGAGACGGGGACGAAGTGGATCTTGCTGACGTCGTATCCCACCATCCTAAGGAGCCTTGAAACCCCGTCCTTGACCTCATCATACCTCTCCTTACTCCAGTTGACCGTCTGGTCATCCATCTTGTTTATGGCAACGACGATCTGGTCGACCCCAAGGGTCTTGGCTAGGAAGGCGTGCTCCCTCGTCTGGCCTCCTGGGTTTATCCCGGCCTCATACTCGCCCCTCTTGGCCGAGACGAATAGGATGGCGGCGTCTGCCTGGCTAGCCCCTGTCACCATGTTCTTGACGAAGTCCCTATGCCCCGGGGCGTCTATCACCGTGAAGAAGTACTTGGGAGACTCAAGCTTGTAGAAGGCCAGGTCTATCGTTAGGCCCCTCTCCCTCTCCTCCTTGAGCCTGTCTAGGACCCAGGCATACTTGAAGGACTCCTTTCCCATGGCCTTCGCCTCGGCCTCGTACTGCTCTATCACCTTCTGGCTTATGGCTCCGGTATCATAGAAGAGGTGCCCTATCGAGGTGCTCTTCCCATGGTCCACATGTCCGATGATGATCAGGTTGAGGTGGGGCTTCTCCTTACCACTCATCTCTAAACCTCCTAAACACAGAGACTCAGAAGCCCCTTAAAAAAGATAACTCTTCTCAGAGCGGGTTTAACCCCTGAAGCCTCCGGAGGCTCATCCTTAAGGCTCCACTTCAGAAGCGTATAGGCCTAATCCATCGGCTCAGGGGTTACACCTAGGGGGAAACCCCAAGCGATTCATCATCCTTTGATGGTTTCTAAGTATCATCTCAACACTTCGAATGGAGAGGATAGAGGAGAGGTTCCAGGGTAATCCCCTACTAAGAGGTTTATCAAGGCGTCCATAGAGCCTTTGGCGTTGGATGGCGCGTAACCTTTAAACAGTAGGGGTTTGCACCCTTTAGGGGGTAAGATGCCGAACGGTCTCTATGCTGGTAGGAGGCTCGTAGAGATAAGGAAGAAGATGCGCCTAAAGAGCAGGGACTATGTAAGGAGGCTTAAGCGAAGGAGAGAGAAGGCGGACTTGTTGGAGGGCGCCCCCATTGCTAAAGGTATCGTCCTCCAGAAGGTCGGCGTCGAGTCCAAGCAGCCAAACTCGGCGATCAGGAAGTGCGTGAGGGTTCAGCTGATTAAGAATGGCCGCCTCTTAACAGCCTTCCTCCCCGGGGATGGCGCCCTGAACTATGTAGACGAGCATGACGAGGTCGTTGTTGAGGGGATAGGCGGCCCTAGGGCTCGATCCATGGGGGACATACCTGGGGTGAGGTACAAGGTAACAAAGGTCAACAATGTCCCCCTCAACCTGCTGGTCATAGGCAAAAGGAAGAAGCCCATGAGATGACCATGGATCATGGCCTTTGGTTAAGGGGCCTTCAATTAATCATATGTTTTCTTTCTCTGTTCAGATCTTCTGATGCGCTATCGCTCTCTAATGGTGTATTAGCACAGTAGGATGATTGGGAGGTGGAGCGGGCTGCCGAGAAGGTGTTCTACGGCGCTTTGAGGCTCTCGGCGATGGTTTCAATTATCTGGGAGGCGGCGATGGGCAGAATGGCGCCTGTAGTACAGCCTTGAAAGTTATCGAGATCCCGCCTGGTATTGAATCCCTCCCCCTTCAGGGTTAGCATAATATCTTCAAAAACTTCTGACTTCTAGATAGGAATTCTATTAAATCCGGCGATCTCTTATTCACTTTTCCTCGTGATTAAGTATCTATCCAAGCTCAACAACTCTTTCAACAGCTTCCTCTATCTCAAGCTCAATATACTCGTCTTCCAACCTTGTCTTTTTAACTCTAAAAACTCTTTACCAGTCATCCTTTGATTAAGCTGCCACCATACTCTAAGCCTGCTTTAACCTTTATCTCTTTAACTCACTTCCAATAGCTTTGCCTTGATAAATCTTCTAATTCTATTCTATCCCTGATCGAGTATGATGTTGCGAAAGCATCCATGAAAGCCCATATTATTTTCATATCAATATCCACGACAAAAACTTCCAATTCTCCTGTAGCCTACTGGCTTATCTACATAATCTACCTGAAACCTTCAGCCCTTTTCCTAACAAACTCTTCTAAAGCCTTAACATAGGAGATCTATAGCCTTCAATAAGTATGCATTTCTATCAATAAAATCTTTTTTCCATATGAAGTGGCTGTCTATTTTTAAATTATCTTAAAACCCCTATCCTTCTCAAAGAAATCTTGGTTCCTTTTTTTATCCTGAACACAGTACCAACTCAACTAACTTTCAACTAAGCAAGCTTGGATAACTTGTTCAAGTACTCCTTGGCATTCGCCTCAATTTTTGGGTATATCTTCAACCTCAACCGAGCAGCCAGCGTATCTTTCCCTTAACCTTTCATTGAAGCGTTCCAAGTAGTTTGCCATTCTACCCCCTTTAAATATTAGAGAGGCATGTATAAGCTCACCTTTTAATATATTTACGCAAAAGGAAATTACAAGTTTTGCTTCAATAAACTCCGTTTCAGCCTAACCTTTACTTTTCATGGCCTATAAAGGTATTAGCAGATCAATTTCGATTAAGCAAACTTTCTAGATTGCAAGGTTGAGGGGTTGGTCTTCACCATGTATCACCGTGCACTCAGTATTAGGTTCTTAGCAAAAGCCCCTTTAAACGGGTTGAGGATTTGGGGGATACCTGAACCAGGCACCTGATATGGTCAGGTATGAGGCTCGGGGTTACTCTGGATGAACGGGAGTTCCCTTCGAATCAGATGGTACATGTGATATTGCAAGTCCAGTTAACCCGATGGGGTTGTAGGGGTTGTGGGATTGAGGTGAAATCCTTTTATGCCTCTTCCTCCCTTCTCTCACAGCCGTGTAGAGGGGAAGAGATGAATGAGTGGATCGGCCCAGAGGCCTCAGCCTCTCAGGCTCTTCGGGGAGTGGAGCTTCGAGGAGGTGAAGGTGAGGGATTTAGGGCTTCAGAGATATCTCCACCTGAACCCAATATGTTTACCGCATTCGGGCGGGAGGCATGAGGCCCGTAGATTCAGAAAATCTGAGATGAACATCGTGGAGAGGCTGGTAAATGAGCTCATGCGCCCGGGGAGCAGCGGGGGGGAGAAGTCTAGAGCTGTAAACGTCGTTAAAAACGCGTTCAAGATAATCAATCTCAAGACTGGGCGAAACCCGATAGAGGTCCTTGTGAGGGCGATAGAGAACGCCGCCCCAAACGAGGATACCACGAGGATAAGCTATGGCGGCGTGGTCTATAGGCTAGCCGTCGATATATCCCCCCAGAGGAGGATAGATCTGGCCCTCAGGTACATAGTTCAGGGGACGAAGGCCGCCGCCTTCAGCAATAGAAAAACCCTCGACGAGGTTCTCGCCGAGCAGATAATCGGAGCGGCCAACGGAGATCCTAACAACTTCGCGATAAGGAGGAAGCTTGAACTCGAGAGGGTTGCCCTCTCCTCTAGGTGACATCTGAAGCCATACTCCCCATGAAGAGGCCAAGGAGCCCTATGGACATCCAAACGAGGACTAGGTTCTTCACCCTCCTACCGTTCTCCCTAGTAGGGTTTCTCATAAGGGAGTATGAGGAGTAGATCAGCCCTCCGGCCGCTATTGCTATAGGGAAGTCGTAGAGGGCGGAGACCAACCCTAAGAGCTTGGGCGAGATGGAGACGGCCACGGAGGAGAGGTAGAAGGCTGAGGCCACACGAGCGGCCATCTTGGAACCCCTAGAGACCGCGACTGTTCTAACACCTCTTGCATCATCCCCCTCGATATCGACGATCCCCTTGTTCACCTCCCTCCCCGTATTCGAAAGGAAGGCCATCAAGGAGAATATGGCGGAGATAGGGGCTGGACCCCCCTCCACGAGAATGCCTCCATAGAGGAAGGGGATGGCTATGCACATACTTACGAGGAGGTTTCCCAAGAGGCCGAACCTCTTCCCCCTGGTCGAGTACAGGATCATTAGAGCTAATGATATGAGAGCGAGGACCAGGAGGTTCAGCCCGGTGATAAAGGCCGCGGAGAGGCCCAGGAGACCTAGGATAAATGATATCTGAAGGGCCCTTATTGGTCTGATCTCTCCGCTGGGGATTGGACGTCTAGGCTCATTTATGGCGTCTATCTCCCTGTCAAAATAGTCGTTAAAGGCCATAGAGGAGCCCGTTAGGGAGAAGGCGGTCGTGAATCCAAGGGCGATATCGATCCAGCCGGTGAGTAGTCGGCCCAAGCCACCTATAGCTGCGCCTACGACGACGGCGAAGCCCATCATGAGACAGTTGACAGGCCTCATAAGCCTAAGGGTGGGGAGGAGCTTCAATTCAGCGATAGACCTCCTAGATCTATATCAATAATCCGCATCAACACCCTCATAAAAGGGATGATGCAATTCCATATGGCCATCTTTGAGATGATGGATCCTTTAACCACCTTAAGGATTTTTCCCCTTAAGAGATAGAAGCAACCTTAATTCAAAAGAACAAGCTCTAGTTTAACTGGAGAAGGGGTTCTCTTGACAAGTTTCAGAAAATCTAGAGTGATCTTAAGATAAAATATGTGAATTGTTAGTTGAAAATAAAAATATTTTAAACATGAATAAAATTGAGAGCCCTTTTTAGACTCAAGGATCTGATTATAAGCGCTGTGGGGTTCTGATCGGCCTCAAGCCAACTATCTCTCCTCGAGGGAGAGGGTTGGGTTAAGCGGCCACCCCTAGGGCTTCGGCCATAGGCCTTGCCCTAAATGGAGGCCTCGATGGGTGGATCGACAGCCTTTTAATATAGGTTTCCGGAACCCATATGGGTGTCCGGATGGGAGCAGACCTTAAGTCATCCGGTAAGACTGGAGATCGACTAATCAAAGAATTGCTCGAAGACCTTGATCCTAAGGTGAAGGAGTCTGTGCAGAAGCTCATAGACAATTATGAGGGAGAAGAACTCGATAGAAAGCTGAGCAAGTTGATGGATATAAAGAAAACTATGAAATTTGTGGAGATGAGAGAATAATTTAATGGGCGAGGCTCTATAAGAGGTTGATATCCCATTTGACCAAGATCCCAATGGCCTTTTGATATCAAAAAATAAATAGACCCATCGGAGATCAGAGAGGAATTGGAGTTGAGTGAGAAAATTTCAGTCGGGTCTCCGGTCGGAAAGGGCCTCCCCATAGTCCTTGTGATGCTCCTCCTCTGCGGTTTAAAGCCTGGGATTGTCCACGCCTCTCCAACGCTGAGGGGGGTGGTCACAGACGAGGGTGGATCCCCCATCGAGGGCGCGGCTGTCTCGGTCTGGTTGGACAGGGAACTTTTGGCATCTGGAACCACCGGGAATGACGGGCGCTTCGATATACCCGTCAGGGAGGATAGGCGATACACGCTCTATGTTCTCGCAGATGATGGGGCAACCCCGGGTGTAGATTATCTCCCATCGAGGGGGGAGGCATCTCCATCTGATAGGGAGCTTGTCTTCGCCTTGTCGCCAGCCGCCTCCCTCATCTTATCCGGGGATGTCATGTTCGTGGAGTCGGAGGAGCTGCCCTACTCCTTAAGATATTCAGTTCATCTCCCCAGCTCCGGGGAGGTGTTGAGCCCCAGCGGTTTACCCCTTATCTACGGGTCTGCTCCAGAGAGCCAGAGCAAACCCCTCGGCCTCGACCCCTCCCACTTGGTGGTACCGGCCGATATCTCCCTAGCCGTTAAGATGAACTGCTCCATCCTGGTTGAGAGGGGCCTCTCCCCCCGCGTTGTATGGATCGAGTCCATCCCCCCCCTTTTGAGGGGTGAGAGAAGGGTGCTGGATGTGAGGAGGTTCACGATAGCCTTCAACATCATGGTGGCTGAAGGTTTAGAGAGGGAGGTGGAGTCAAAGATAGGTGAGATGGAGGAGATGGGTTTCTACCTAACTTCGGAGAAGAGGATGCTCTCAGACGCGGATAGGTCCCTCTCAGAGGCCAGGAGGCTCCACGAGGAGGGCGACTATATAGAGAGCTTCACACTGGCCAAGAGGGGCTACCTCCTCCTTAGGCAGACGCTCAGCGACCTCGTGGGTATGGCTCGAGACGCGGCCACCTCCATCCATCTCCTCCTCTTCTTCCTAGCCTTCTCCTCCACATTCCTGCTCTTCGAGAAGGAGGCCGGCAAGCTCCTAGGGAGCCTCAGCGCCTACATCCTCTCCCTCACGGTCTTTTACCTGATCTACCCGGGAAGCTCCTTAATATCCCACACCGCCTTCTCCCAATCTGCGGCAGCTGCGGTAGCGGCTTCGCTTATCTCGGCCCTCCTGATCCCGAGGATCCTTAAGGGCAGGGGGTGGGGTGAGCATATACCGGTTAGGAATATCCTCATCCCCATCTTCTCCATCGCGAAGAGGAATATTAGACGGAGGAGGCTCAGGTTCGCCCTGACCTTCATATCCGTCTCGGTGCTGGTTATGAGCTTCGTCTCCCTCACATCATTATACCAGGGCTATGGCCTCATCACCATCCGCCTTCCAGGAGGAGGGGCATCCCAGGAAGGGGTTCTCCTCCGAGCGTCCAGCTACACCGAGGAGAGGCCCGCTTTCATATCTCAAGCCGATATAGCCTCGGGGTGGCTCGAGAGGCAGCCCGAGAGCAGGGTGGTCTCTCCTAAGGCGGAGAACCTGCCCCTGACAAGGCCTGTGGCCTACCTGAAAAATAGGCCCATTAATGGGGTGGTGGGAGTAAACCCCGAGGTGGAGCCCTCGATTATCGATCTTAAGGGCATGATCCTTGAGGGGGTTCTACCCTCAGAGGGGGAGGTCCTCGTCAGCGAGTCGCTGAGGAGGGAGCTGGGTTTAGAGGTGGGAGACCTTCTAGACCTCTCCGGGATAGGTGTCAGGCTTGTGGGGATCTTCGACGACGAGGCCTTCACGAGGCTCAAGGACCTGGATGCAGAGCCCTACGCCCCCAAGAAGCTCGTGAACATAAGCCCGGAGGGGGAGGCTCCGAGGTATGTAGTATCCCCATGTGAGCCGTCGGAGGTTGTTATCACCCACATCTCCACCGCTCTGAGGGTGCCCCTTGTTGGGATCATGAGGGTTGGGATCTCCGTCCGGGACGGGGTCGATGTACACACATACGCTGCTAGGCTAGCCCTGGAGAGGGGCTACATGGCCTGGTCGTCCTCCCACGGGGGGGTTTACCTATCCCGACTTGGGGGGTACTTCGAGGGGAGGGGGCTACCCCTCATCGTTCCTTGGATGATCGTGGTCCTGAACGTCCTCGCCACGACGCTGAACTCGATATATGAGAGGAGGAGGGAGATCCACATCCTCTCATCGGTCGGCCTTAACCCAGCCCATATAGCCGGGATATTCGTGGCTGAGGCCTCGATCATCGGCATCTCCGCGGGTGGAGTCGGCTACCTCGTGGGGCTGGGACTATATCGGGGTATGACGCTGCTAAACATAGGTCTAGAGGTGCGCCAGAAGATATCCGCCGTCTGGAGCTTAGCCTCTATAGGCGTCGCGATGGCCACCATCATCATGGGCGTCTTGGTTGCTCTGAGGAGCTCCGTGGTGATCACCCCCTCCCTGATGAGGCGTTGGAGGATAGAGAGGGAGAGGACAGGGTTTGAGGAGCCCTGGGAGCTTGTTATTCCGTTAAAGCTCCTCCCAGAGGAGGTTGGAGACTTCATGGACTATGCAGCTGAATCTCTTATCTCTAGGGAGGATGATCCGGCTATGAGGACCTCCTCTATAAAGCTGCTCCGAGGACTCGACGGGTCTATCAACCAGATAAACTTCGTTTATAGGGCGACTCAGGGATGGGGCGACTTCTATACGAGGAATACCCTCATCGCCGAGAGGGGGCCTGAAGGGGTGAGGGTTATCCTGAGGACCCATGGGGAGAGAGGCTGGGCTCATACCTCGGGGACCCTCGTAAGGTTCATCGCCATGGAGTGGAGCACGATTAGGGATAGGAGGAGGCTCGGGTTCTAGCCCCTCTCTATCCTCTCTATCTTGCCGTCGCGGATATAGACTATCCTGTCGCTTGCCTTTATCATCTTCAGGTCATGGGTTGCAGAGATCAGGGTCATCCCCCTCGTCTTGTTCAATCCTTGGAGGAGGTTGATTATCTCCATCCCGGTGTTCAGGTCCAGGTTTCCAGTCGGCTCGTCCGCCAGGATTATCGCCGGGTCATTAGCCATGGCCCTCGCTATCGCCACGCGCTGCTGCTGCCCGGCTGAGAGCTGAGGGGGCTTATGGTGGAGCCTATCCCCAAGGCCGACCATGGCAAGTAGCTTCTCTGCCCTTCTCAGCCCTTCATCCCTCGGAACCCCGGCGAATACGGTTGGCAAAGCCACGTTCTCTAAGGCTGTGAGGACTGGGATGAGGTTGAAGGTCTGGAAGATGTATCCAATCTTACGGCATCTGAGCCATGCCAGTTCGTAGGCGTCGAGCCTGGAGATATCGACGCCATCTATGTAGACCCTTCCCCTAGTGGGCCTGTCAAGTCCCCCAATGAGGTTGAAGAGGGTGGTCTTACCGGAGCCTGAGGGACCGACTATGGAGAGGTATTCACCTCTCCCGATCTGGAGGCTCACCCCGTCGAGGGCCTTTACGACATCTCCCCCAACGGCGTAGTACTTGGCAAGGTCCTCCAACTCTATCACTATGTCAAGGCTCAAATCTCAGGGCCTCCATCGGCAGTAGTCTAGACGCCCTATAGGCGGGGTAGAGGGCGCCTCCTAGGCTGAGCCCCATCGAGAGGAGGATCGACCCTAAGGATAGGGCTAGGAGCTTATACCCCGGTGCTAGAAGGAGGGCTCTGAAGCCTGAAGTTATCCCGGTGTATACCGATGTGAGAGAGAGTCCGAAGGCCAGTCCTGCCCCGCCCCCTATCAACCCTTCTATGATGGCCTCGGATACGAAGAGCATCAGGATGTGCCGGTCCAAGGCCCCTAGACACTTCATGGTTCCGATCTCCCTATACCTCTCATACACGGCTATCAGCATCGTGTTCGTGACGCAGACGATGGAGACTGTGAGGGCTACCACCATCATCCAATATTGATGGCTCTGAGTGGATAGGGCTCCATTAAGCCCAAATGCCTGCTGGAAAATCTCCATAGAGGCGAGGGCCACTAGGAAGGAGATGCCGAGGGCTATCGAGGCGATGATGATGGCCGACCTACCCAGATTCCCCCCTATATGTTCAAGGCTCAACCTGAATGCGTCTTTCAAGGTGAAAGAGACCCACTTCCTATCCGAACCTTCTCCCCCCGCTATTGTAGGTACCTCTATCCACCTTTGAAAACCTTATTCATATATGCTTTGTATGGGCTCTCCAAGCCGTTGTCCGCAAACTTAAGCCAATCTGCTGGAGAGGCTTTCCGCTACGCTTAGGGCTTTCAACAATTCCTGTAACTATCTCCAGGGTTGCCTTTGAACGGATTCTAAAATTCCGTCACTCTTATCTCCAACCCAAAGGCACGAAGGCGAAGCGCCGACTGAAAGGGTTGAGTGGGAAAGGGGGAGATGGGTTAAACACTATTCTGCATCAAGTCGGCTGGCAGTTTTTGAACCTCCTCAACGGAGGCGTAGCTCTCATGAAGCTTACCCGAATCTGCAAAGAGCCGAGCATGGGAAGAGCCAAGGAGGAGGGCTCCATTGCTGGACGTTTGGAAGGTTGCAATCCTTTATCCAAAAGCCCTTCAAAGAGGGATATCGGCAGTCCATGTTGAACCAAGAAGGTCTATAAAATGTTCGAGGCGTGGATGTATTGAGCTCAAAGACCCGGTCGATCTTTCGGTGTATTGTTTGCGGATTTCGAAATAGCTCCAACTACATCGCCTCCCTCATCATCGCTGGGGTAGAGCTGGCTCTCTCCAGCTTGGCCACCGTCGACCAGCCTAACGTAGGGATGAGGGGATCTCGAGATGAACCATTTCACCTGCAAGCCCACAGGCTTCAGCCGTGGGTAGTTGACGGATAAAAACTGGTTCGAGGCCTCTAGAATCTATTATAATAGGCCTCTTTGAATCGGGGGCCTCACGGTCCACCTTTAGTTAGGCTCTTCCTCTTCCCAATCCTCGTCGCCCCAGTCTTCATCCTCCCATTCCTCCTCCTCTTCCTCCCACTCTACCTCCTCTTCCTCCCACTCCTCTTCCTCTCCCTCCTCCCATCCTAGGCAGTCGTAGCATAGTCCCCTTTTCACATCGCCGCACTCGTCGCAGAAGTTGGCTCCGCACTGGGAGCACTCGTGGACTGAAGCGACGTTCATCCCGCATATGTCGCAGGTCGGCATATTCTCACCTAATGAAACCGCTCCTCATCCATCCACTTATAAACCTTCCGAGGGGGTATATATTGGGCCTCTTCCTGTGGGCTCCGACAATATCTGCCTAAGCAGCTCTTCTCCTATGTTTCCTCCGCTGATCACGACCCCAACCTTTCTTCCCCTGAATCGGTCTGGGCTCTCGAGGAGGGCTGCCACCCCTACCACCCCAGCCCCCTCAGCCACCTGACGCTGGCGGTACACTAGGAGCCTGATCGCCTCCCTTATGGAGTCCTCCTCCACCAGAATGAACCCGTCGACTAGGCTGCGGCATAGGTCGAAGGTTATGGAGCCCTCCTCGATGCCTCCATGAAGCCCCTCCGCTATGGATTCTCCCAGCTCCATCTCTATGATCCTCCCCCTCTTGAGGCTCTCATACATGACTGGAGAGGCTACAGATTGGACTCCTATCACCTCCACGCGTTCTGAGAGCCCCTTCGCGGCACATCCGATTCCCGAGATGAGCCCCCCTCCTCCCACTGGGACGAGTATCGTTTCGATTTCAGGGCTCTCCTCCATCATCTCGAGGCCTATCGTTCCCTGGCCTGCGATCACCTCCGGGTCGTTATATGGCGAGATGAAGGTTCTCCCACTCTCCCTTTCAAGGGTTCTGGCGTACCTCTCAGCCTCGATGTACTCCTCCCCGTGGACTATCAGCTTAACCCCATATCGCTTGATGGCCTCTATCTTCACCCTCGGGGTCCTTTTAGGGACGACTATCACCGCATCGACGCCGAGCTCTCTAGCCGCGTATCCGACCCCCTGGGCGTGGTTTCCGGAGGAGGCCGTTATGACCCCCCTCTCCCTCTCCTCCTCGGAGAGGGAGAGCATCTTGTTTATGGCACCCCTCACCTTGAAGGATCCCGTGACCTGCTGGTTCTCGAGCTTCAGGTATACCTCAGCCCCGCAGATCTCCCCAAGGAGATGCGACTGCTCGAGAGGGGTCTCCCTCAACCTCCCCTTCAGACGCCTAGAGGCAAGGTAAATGTCCCTTAACCCCAACATTTCCATCAGCCTCCCGTCAGTCCACAGAATACTGCTGAAGCCCATCGGATTTAAAATAGCCTTCCCAGAGAAGTTGACCATTAACCCCCTGGCTTAATATATCGAACCTGAGAATATGGGGTTGAATTATAAAGTTGCTCAAAATCTGCGAAAGGGGGTGTCCTCGATCCCTTCCTAGTTTTTAAAGGCCTTATTCTCTCCCTAGTCTTGATCCATGGTGCAAACTTTGAGCCGCGTGATAATAGATACCGATCCGGGGGTGGACGACGCCCTAGCCCTCATCTTGGCTTTGAGCTCTCCTGAGATAAGGGTCGAGGCTGTGACGACCGTCGTCGGGAACGTCAGCCAGGATAAGGCCCACATCAACGCCCTCAAGATACTTGAATTCCTGGATGCTTGGGAGATCCCCGTCGCGAGGGGGGCCATTAAGCCTCTATTGAGGGAGGCGAGCCACGCCGAGGATGTCCACGGGAGGGGAGGGCTTGGCGAGGTGGCCCTTCCAGAGCCCAGGCTTAGATCCTCGGAGGATACAGCCGTCAAGTTGATCCTGGAGAAGGCCTCCAAGCTGGGTAAGGGGTTGACCATAGTTGCCTTAGGCCCCTTGACCAATATAGCCTCCGCCCTCCTAGCAGATCCGAGGGTCGCAGAGATGGTGGCCGGGCTTGTGATGATGGGGGGAGCCTACCACCTCACCCCATATGGCCACGGCAACGTCACACCCGTAGCCGAGTTCAACATATGGCACGACCCGGAGGCGGCGAAGATAGTCTTCGAGTCCGGGATACCCCTGAAGGCGGTTGGGCTGGATATAACCGCCGACCCCTACAACAGCCTAAGCGTCGACCTTTACAGGAGGATAGATGGGCTGGGAACCAGGAGGTCACGCCTGGTAGCCGACCTCTGCAGGGGCTTCATGAAGCGTTTCGGCCTCGTCCAGCTCCACGATCCCATAGCACTGGCCGTGGCGCTGAACCCGCAGCTAGCCGAGACGAGGAGGTTCTATGTCCAGGTGGAGACCTTAGGCCTTCTCACAAGGGGCCAAACGGTTTTGGATAGGCGAGGTCGCCACGCCGAAGAGGAGAGACCGAATGTAGAGGTCTGCGTAAGCCTCGACTCCGAGAGGTTCATGGAGCTCTTCATGGAGCGGGTGGCCTACGGGAGGTAGGTTAATGGTCGACCTCATCTGCTGTGGCGCCATAAACTGGGATATCAGCCTCTTCGTGGAGAGGATGCCCAGGGAGGGGGAGGAGGTGGAGGTGAAGATGATCCATAGGGTGTCGGGGGGTACGGCCGCAAACGTCTCGGTCGCCTCCGCGAGACTATTGGGGCCGGGGAGGGTGGCCTTCATCGGGGCTCTTGGAGGCGACGAGATAGCTGAGAGGCAGCTCGACATACTCGGGAGTGAGGGGGTCGAGACCTCCGGCATACTCATGGCGGCCGATGAGGAGTCCGGGCAGGCCTATATAACCATCAGCCCTACGGGGGAGAATGAGATCCACACGTATTTTGGGGCGAATCTGAGGCTGACCCCTGAAAGGATCCTAGACCCTGATAGGCTGAGGCTGATCGAGGAGGCGAAGGTGGCGGTGATCATGGATCCCCCCCTCCCCTCGGCGAGGCTTCTGGCAGAGCTGTGCATGGAGAGGGGTATCGAAGTTATCTGGGACCCAGGGGTCTACGCAAGGGCGGGGGTTGAGCCCCTCAAGGATACCCTGAGGAATGTGAAGTACTTCACCCTCAACCGATTGGAGTTCGAGAACCTCCTGGGAACCAGTGAGCCATTGGAGGTTGGAAGGCGGCTGCAGGCTATAAGGAGGGAGATGAAGGTCATAGTTAAGCGCGGAGGCGAGGGCTGCGCCCTCTATAGGGATGGGGAGGTCGCGGAGGTGGGAGCCCTCCCACTGGAGAGGATGGGGATGAGGGTGGTCAACACCGTCGGATGCGGAGACGCGTTCATAGGGGCCTTCGCAGCGGCCAGGGTGGAGGGGCTAGGAGACCTCGAGGCCCTGAGATGGGGCTGCGCTGCGGGCTCATACAAGGCGACTAGGGTGGAGACGAGGGGAGGGCCCAACCTGAGGCAGCTGATGGAGCTTCTGAGGGCCTGGGAGCAGCTGAAGGGTTGAGCTCAACCCCCTCGAAGGGGGCCCTCATGACCGTTTAGCCCTTTGGATCAAGCCTTTTTATACCTCCTAATACAGACTCTTCGCCGCATGAAGCGTGGCGCTGAAGATGTTAAGAGGTTCCTAAGGGAGAAGAGGGTTGAGGCGGAGGTGAGGGAGCTCAGCGAGTCTACGCGAACCTCCAAGATGGCCGCCGAGGCCTTGGGATGCGATATCGCCCAGATAGCGAAGTCTATAGTCTTCATAGATGGATGCGCCATCGTCGTCGTCATATCGGGAGATAAGAGGGTCGACGAGGGGAGGCTATCCCAACTCCTCGGGAGGAGGGTGACCCTGGCCGACGCAGATGCGGTGAGGAGATATACGGGATACACCATAGGGGGGGTTCCCCCCTTCCCCCACGATGGAGCTGTCAAAGTCCTCTTGGACAGATCCTTGGAGAGGTTTGAACACGTCTGGACAGCGGCTGGAACCCCAAACTCCGTCTTCAAGGTTCGGGTGGAGGATCTCAGGGCCATATTGAACACGGAGTTCGTTGACGTCTCGAAGGGATAGCTGAACCAACTCCAGCCTCCAAACTTTAGTCGGGATGGCCTCCAACCAACCAGTTAAATAGTTGATGAGGCCGTTAGGGTTTTGGATGAAGCTATGAGCATCTATGATGAGCTGGGCGTGAGGAGGGTCATAAACGCGAGTGGCACTATGACCCACCTCGGGGGCTCGATACCGGATCCAAGGGTTATGGACGCGATGAAGGAGGCCTCCCAGAGCTTCGTCATCATGATGGAGCTCATAGAGAGGTCCGGAGAGTTTCTCGCTAAAATGGCGGGGGCGGAGGCAGGCCTGGTCACCTCCGGAGCCTCAGCGGCCCTCGTCCTCGGCACCTCGGCCTGCGTGATGAGGGGAACCCCCCTCGAGGGTTTCGATCCAAGGCCCGTGGAGCGTCTGGCCCTTGACAGGGATTGGATGGAGCTGATACAGTGCCTTCCCGGCCCCTCCCAGCCCAGGGATGAGGTGATCATCCAGAAGGCCCACAGAAACCCCTACGACCACGCCTTCAAGGTGGCAGGATGCAGGCTCGTGGTCGTCGGAGGGGATGAAGGATGTACCCTAGAGGAGATAGAGGCGGCGATAAATGAGAGGACGGCGGCCGTCGCCTTCACCGCCAGGATGGAGGGCGTCGGGGTTCCCCTCAAGGTCCTAGCCGAGCTTGCCCACAGGCATGGGGTTCCAGTGATAGTCGACGCGGCCGCCGAGCTACCTCCCAGAACCAACCTTAAGAGGTACCTAGCCGAGGGGGCGGACCTCGTCGCCTTCAGCGGGGGGAAGCATATAGGTGGCCCGAATGGGACGGGGATCCTGGTCGGGAGGAGGGACCTCATAAGGCTTGCAACCCTCCAGGCAGCCCCATACAGGGGGATTGGAAGGGCGATGAAGGTTGACAGGAGCCAGATAGTCGGCCTCATCGTCGCCTTGAAGCTCTGGATGGAGAGGGATGAGGAGGAGGAGTTCCAAGGCTGGCTGAGGAGGGCTAGGTGGATAGCGGGGGAGCTTAGAGGCGCAAGGGGGGTCTCAGCATCAGAGGTGATGGCAGACGCCGTGAAGAGGCATGTCCAAACCATCATCACCTTAAATGATGGCCTGATGGCCTCAGAAGTCGTGTTGAATCTGAGGAGGGGAAACCCAAGCATCTGGGTTAACTACATCGAGCCTAACGGGATCGGGATCGATCCCTCGCTGTTGAGGGATGGGGAGGAGAGGGTCCTCGCCTCGGCCTTGAAGGGCGAGCTGGAGCGCCTATCCTGAGTTCTATATCTCGGCCTCCCACTCCCTCCAAAGCCTCTCTAGAAACTGCTCAACGAACCTATGCCTCCCCTCCCCGATCCTCCTAGCGGTCTCAGTGTTCAGCTCCTCCTTCAATCTGAGGATCTTCTCATAGATGTGGTTGACGGACGTGAGGGACTCCCCGTCATAGGCCTCTTTAGGGGGGATGGATGGGTCGTGGATGGGCTTGTTCTCCCAGCCGCCCCTCGCGAAGGCCCTCGCAAGGCCTATAGCCCCGAGGGCGTCCAGCCTGTCCGCATCCTGGAGCACCTCTGCCTCGATGCTCCCAGCACATTTTCCGCCCCGGAACCTGTGAACCTTTATGCATTCTATCGCCCTCCTCATCTTCTCCTCCGGGAAGCCCACCTCTCGGAGGATCTCCTCACCTATCCTGGCCCCCTCTTCAGCGTGGTCCTCTACCCTCCCCTCATCCTCCATGGCCCTGGCCACGTCGTGGAGGAGCGCAGCCGCCCTCACAACATCCACATCGGCCCCCTCCTCGAGGGCTATTCTCACGGCCAGCCTTTGAACCCTCTCGGCGTGATACCTGTCGTGGGGGGAAAATCTGAGGTATTCCTCGCTCCTCCTCCTTATCCTTTCAAAAACCGATTCTTTCAACATGCCGATCATCTAAAGGCCTAGGGAGGTGATAAAATTAAGCCCTAATATGATAGAGGAAATCCTCACCGGATATCCCTTAGGCCTCTCAGCCTCTCCATGTGGGCTATGCTTTTTTCTATATGCTCCTTCGATCCTATATCCTCTCTGCCCCATAGCCCCCCTCCCCTTATGGCATATATGCCCTCTAGGGATATCCTCCTCGCCTCCTCTATCGACTCCCCGATGCCCACAACGCATACGGCCCTGGACCTGAGGGGGTAGATCCCGCCATCCCTTATCTCCACCGACCCTGGATAGATCCTCATCCTTCCCTCGTAGATGGATGCCAACCTCTCAACCCCCTCGAGGTCCAAGGGGGATCCGACCTCACCCCTCTTTACCCTCTCAGGATAGGCTTCCATGTAGCCTCCATAGGTTGGGGGGACCTTGTAGGTGGCGACGGTGGCCTTATCGTCGACTTTAACCCCCTTAAGGTCTCCGTCGAGCATCCTGTAGCAGACCTCCACGAAGTCCTCTTTCAATATGGGGAGGATGTTCAGTATCTCGGGGTCTCCAAACCTGCTGTTGTTTTCTAGTATCATTGGGCCCTGCCGGGTGTGCATGAAGGCCACGTAGAAGGGCATCCCCATCAGGCCTGGGTTTCTACCCTTCCCCTTGAGCCTTCTGAATATCCTCTCGACGATCTCCTCCTCCCTATCCCTATCCCACCCTGTCATGAAGGGGAGACGGTCTCCCACATCCTTGTATGAGCCCATCCCCCCGGTGTTTGGCCCCCTGTCGCCGTCGTAGGCCCTCTTATAAT
>JBBIVO010000019.1:0-24547 GCA_037439685.1 Candidatus Bathyarchaeota archaeon
TAGTCTTAACCACCCTTAAGAGGAAAACCGCCTCGGAGGATTTTAAACGGCTGGTCGAGTCCTCGGGCCTCTCGGTAGAATCCTTGGTCGAGGGGGAGGAGGTTAAGGACTGGATAATATTTGCCACTAACCCTCAGGCTCGTAGAGGGCCTATGAGCGAGGACAGATAGCGACGAAGACGGTTTTCCAACCCTTTAGCCTTTCAAATGAAGTTAAATTTAAAAGTTTCCGGGTCAGCGTTCCTGGATTAACATCATCAAGAAAGGGCCATCTCGAGGAAATTTTTATATAACCACATACAACCATTTATTGAACTTCCGGTGTTCAGATTGGAGCCAAGTAAAAAACCCCTAAACGTCCTGGTTAAAAAGATCGGAAGCCCCGTGGTCATCCATTTAAAAAGTGGCTCTGAGTACTGGGGTAAAATGGAGAGGGTTGACGGGTACATGAATATAATGCTTAAAGGGGCAAAAGAGTATAACAGCGGGGTTCTCCTAGCTAGTTATGGAGACATATTCATAAGAGGAAACAACATTCTATATATATGTATAGACCCAGATCATCCACCCAGACCGAAGATCTCTGAAGATGTTGTTGAAGAGGAGGAAGAATAAAAAAATAAAAATATGGGTTTTTGTTGAGATCATAAAAAGGGGGAGATCTTAAATTGATGATGTTTATTAAATAAATTATCTGTATGTTGGGAGTGAGGTGATGAGGCTTATAGTAGCCGTAACTGGTGCAAGTGGGGTGATATACGGAAAGAGGCTTTTAGAGGTTTTAAGAGAGAAAGGGGTGGAGATACATCTCGTAATAAGCGGAGCCGCGAGGAGGGTTATCGGGCACGAGTTAGGCGGAGAAGAGGGATTTAACTCCTTAGCCCATCACATATATGATCCCATGGACTTGGATGCTCCAATAACCAGCGGCTCATTCCCTGTGAAGGGGATGGTCATAGTTCCGGCTTCCATGAGAACCATCGCGGCCATATCCCATGGCTATGGGGATAATCTGATAACTAGGGCTGCGGATGTCCAGCTGAAGGAGAGGAGGCCACTCGTATTGGTGCCTAGGGAGACTCCTCTAAGCACGATCCACTTGGAGAATATGGCCAGATTAAGCCGTATGGGGGTGTGCATCCTCCCAGCCATGCCCGCCTTCTATCACAAGCCAGAGAGCATCGAGGAGCTCGTCGACTTCGTCGTCGGTAAAATCCTCGATCAGCTAGGCATATGGCACAGCCTCTATGCCAGATGGGGGGAGTTTATCAACTCATTCGATATGGCCTCTGAATAGAAATCATCTGGTTTGGGCCTTTTCATTTAGCTTTACAATTTCAGATCCTCTTCCAACATTAATTTGAAGTCTCCCCTTAAATGATGTTATGAAGCAGTTTAAAATTCTAATTCTAGCATTCACCCCAACATCGTCAATTTCATCTATCTTATCATTCCAAAAATTTATTGGGACTCTTCCAGTATCGTCTTCTACTTCTCCCTCCATCAATATATGCTCTATTCTAGCATAGGTTTTTACCTTCCTTGGCTTCTCAAGCTTCAACACCCTGACCTCCAGATCAACCCCCTCCATCCCAGGCTTCAAATCCCCAATCTTCACCATCAAACTTCAACTCGAGATTCGAGACGCAAGATTAGAGGATGATAGGTTTAAATCCTCTTCGCCTAAGGGCCATTTTAGAGAGCTGAAACTCATGAGGGTGAAACATCACCGCCCTTTCAATCTCAATATAAGGGAGCTTTTTTAAATGAAGGTGGTGGGAGAGTATGGGGGCAAGGTACAGGCTTTCATGCGCCTCCTGCGGGTTAGAGACCCATGAACCCATCAGCAGATGCATAAAATGCGGAGATAACCTAGAGTACGCCTTCGAATCCGATTATCTGAAAGAGGTCACCCTTAAAGGCCCTCTAACCTTTTGGAAGTATAGGAGGATCCTACCAAATGTCCTCAGACCCATAACTCTGGGGGAGGGGGGCACCCCGCTTCAAATGGCTAAGAGGCTCGGAGAGGCCCTAGGATTAGATCACCTGTACATAAAGGATGAGACTAGGAACCCCACCAACTCGTTCAAAGACCGGTCGGCTTCTCTAGTCGTTTCGGATGCCGTCAGTAGAGGTCATGGGGGGGTTATCTGCGCCAGCAACGGTAATCATGGGGCTTCAGTTGCTGCCTATTCTGCGAAGGCCAATATAGGGTGTCAAATTCTCGTGCCTCGGGAGGTGGATATGGGAAAACTCGCCCAGATGATCATATACGACGCTGACCTGGAGGAGGCGGGATCCTCCATCGAGGAGGCTGTTGAAAGGGCTGCCAAGATGGCCGGGGAGACCGGGCTATACCAGGCAACAGCCGAGCTTAACCCCTTAGGGGCTGAGGCCCTCAAGACCATCTCCTACGAGCTGTCGGAGCAAGCCCAGGTCCCGGACTGGATAGTTGTAGCCATGGGGAGTGGAGCTACCACATACGCGATATGGAAGGGTTACAAGGAGCTCGTCGAGAGGGGAGCATTAGATCATCCTCCGAGGTTGGTGGGAGTCCAGGCCAGTGGGTGTTCTCCGATCGTAAAGGCCTTCACGCTTGGCATCGACGAACCGGTAAAGATAGTCAGGCCTGAGACTGGCGCCGTTGCGATAAGGGTTGCGTCGCCCTTCTACGGCCGCTCGGCGTTGAGGGCGCTGAGGGAGTCGGGGGGTCTCGCCATCGAGGTTACGGATGAGGAGATGCTTATGGCGGAGAGGGAGCTGGCCAAGTTCGAGGGGATATTCGCCGAGCCTGCTAGCGCTGCCACGGTGGCCTCCCTCCACCACCTTATAGAGTCTGGAGCCATGGATAGAAAGGACGTGGTTATAGCTTTGATAACGAGCAGTGGGCTCAAGACCGATGATGTGATAAAGATGCTGGACAGGCGCAGGAGAGCCGCGGGATTAGGAACTAGCCTTGCTACTAAGGAGATGATCCTCAAGATGATTAAAAGAGGGAGAACACATGGGTATGAGATCTGGAAGAGGCTTGGAAGGAAGATGACCCTAGGAGCGGTATATCAGCACATCTCATATCTCGAGAGGAGGAGGCTTATAGTCTCATCTTTGGAGGGTAAAAGGAAATATCTAGAGATATCCGAAAGGGGGATCCGGGCTCTAAGGGCCCTCGACGAGCTGAGGATGCTTCTATGAGTGGCCTCCGGATACCGGACAGGGGTCTATCATGAGGCTCTGAACGAGAGGCCTAAGCCCTCCTCTCTTTACAGCTGACGTAGTCGTCTAGGATCCTCTTCAGGTTCACATACTCCCCTATCATCTTCAACGCAAACTGTATCTTCCTGGTCGACCTGGGGGAGAGGTAGATCCTACCATCTAGGTACTCCAGCTTTGTAACGGTGGTATAGGTGTCGTCTGCCACGAGGAGGATGGGGATCCCCTTCTCCTCAGCCGATGTTAGAACCCTCTCCGATGGGTATATGTTGCCGGTGAGGATTATCGCGCTGGGCTTAGTCTCCAGTGCGGTTAGGATGAGGTCTGTCCTGTCGCCGCCGGTTATTAGGGCCCTTCCCACGCTCCTCCTAAGCCAGCTCATAGCCGATTCGGGTGTCATGGCCCCTATTAGGAAGTCGTCGACGAGGGTCTCAAGGCTCCTCCCTCCCGCGAGGATCTCCGCATCGAGGGCCTCCACGATCTCCTGGACCGTGGGTAGGGTGAGCTCCCTGAGGTCCGGAACTATCCCGAGAACCTCCAATCCGCATAGGCTCAGCGCCCTTGAGACGACCCCCTTCATCCTCTCCATCTGCTGGAGGGGGACGAGGTTTAGAACCACCCCTAGGATCTCTCCACCTCCCTCCTCGATCATGCGCTTGTATAGTAGGGCCCTCTCAGCCACCGAGTCGTCCTCTCCTCTTACAGTGAGGATCACCTTAGCGGAGAACTCCTTCGATAGGCTCGAGACGTCCAGCCCACATGAGACTAGGAGCTCAGGTTGGGGAGCCGATTCGATGAGGAGTACATCCTTATCCCTGCCGACCTTCCTATAGGCCTCCCTAACCCTCTCAAGGGCGTATTCACACCTTTGGAGGATCTCGTCCAGGTACCTCTTTCCCACGATGATGGGCGAGAGCTCGTCGAGGGGCTCCAGTAGACCCATGACTTCCCTCATAAGGATGCTGTCTGGATCCCTGAGCTTTCCCTCGACCATCTTCAATCCCCTGCCAACCGGCTTGAAGAATCCCACCCTTAATCCCATCTCCTGAAGCTTCCCATATAGTCCGAGGCAGATGGCTGTCTTTCCGCTGAAGCTGGTGCCCGCCACGTATATTGAGTAGACCAATCTATTTCCTCTCCTCCAACTCTCCAATGATCATCTTAACGTCCAGGGAGATACAACCCTTTCCATCCTCATAAACTATGATGGGGTTAATATCCAATTCCAGGATCTCTGGGAAGTCGAGGGCTATCTGGCTGACCCTCAGCATCACTTCCTTCAGGGCTCCTATATCTGAGGGCGCCTCTCCTCTGATCCCCTTCAGGAGAGCGGAGGCCCTCGTCTCCATGATCATCCGAGACGCCTCCTCGTCTGAGAGGGGTGCCAGGCCGAACGAGACGTCCCTCAGAAAATTGACGTATATTCCCCCCAAGCCGAACATTATTAGGGGGCCAAACTGTCTGTCTCGGCTCATGCCAACGATCATCTCTCTCCCCCTTTGAACCATCCTTTGCACTATTACCCCCAAAAGGCGGGCTTGGGGCATAAGCTTCGAGGCCTTGGCCATCATATCTCTGAAGGCGTACCTCACCTCCTCCTCCGACCTCAGGTCGAGGGCCACGCCTCCGATATCTGTCTTGTGCAGGATGTCCGGCGAGACTATCTTGAGTGCTACTGGGTAGCCAATCCTCTCCGCGTGTAGGGCCGCCTCCTCTTCGGATTCTGCGAATTCCGTCTTGGGGGTTCTAATACCATAGGCCTCCAACGCCCTGAAGGCCTCTTGGGGGAGGAGGTTGAACCTTCCCTCCCTCTTAGCCCTCTCCAGCGTCTCTCTGACCAAGTTTGGATCCGCGTCTTCAAACCTTCTGATGGGATGTTCCGGCCTCCTCAGGAACCTCGAGTATTCTAGGAGGGCTGAAAGGGCCTTAACCCCCTCCTCTGGGAACTCGAAGCAGGGGATTCCACTCTCCTTTAGGTAGTCGATGGCCTCCTCCACGAGGCCTCCTCCCATGAACACGGCCAGGATGGGTTTCTCCCCCCTTCTTCGATGGGCCTCGACGAGGGCCTCTGCCGTGGCTTTAACCTCGGTCATGGCCTGGGGGCTTAGTATCACCAGTAGGGCGTCGACGTTCGAGTCGTCTAAGGCCTCCTCTATGGCAAGCCTATACCTCTCAGCATCCGCGTCGCCCAGGATATCTATGGGGTTGCCTAGAGAGGCGGCCGATGGGAGTCCTCTGGCCAGCCTGTTCTTGGTCTCGTGATGAAGCTCCGCTAGCTCTATCCCCAGCCTCTCACATAGGTCTGTGGCGATTATGCCGGGGCCCCCAGCGTTCGTCACGATCGCAACCCTCTCCCCTCTTGGGGTGGGCTGCCAGGTAAAGGCTATCGCATAGTTGAATAGGTCCTCCAAGCTCTCGGAGAGGATTATCCCGGCCTTGTTGAAGGCAGCCCTGTAGGAGATGAAGTTCCCGACGAGGGCTCCGGTGTGGCTCCCCGCCGCCTTAGCTCCCGCTGTTGAGGTCCCCCCCTTCAAGGCCACGATGGGCTTTGCCCTAGAGACCTTCCCGGAAACCTCTATGAATCTCTTTCCCCTCTCTATCGACTCCACGTAAAGCAGGATGGCCTTCACGTTTTCATCCCCGCCCATGGCCTCCAGGAGGTCGACCTCGTCTAGGTCGGCCTTGTTTCCGAGGCTGACGAAGCTTGAGAAGCCTATCCCCCTCTTGATCATCCAGTCTAGGATCGCAGTTCCCAGGGCTCCGCTCTGGGATATGAAGGCTATCTCCCCCCTCCTCGGCATCCCGGAGGCGAAGCTCAGATTCAGCGGTGCCCATGTATTGATCAACCCCAGGCAGTTCGGCCCGAGAACCCTTATGCCATAATTTGCGCATACCTCTATCAGCCTCCTCTCCAGGTTATAGCCCTCCCGACCTGCCTCCTTGAACCCGGCGGAGATGACTATCATGGCTTTAACCCCCTTCACCCCGCACTCCTCAGCCGCTGATGGAACAAGCCCTGCCGGTATCGCCACAACCGCAAGCTCGACCTCATCATCCACGTCTAGGACGGATGGGTAACACTTGACACCGAGGACCTCATCGGCATTGGGATTGATGGGGTAAACCGAACCCTTAAATCCGCTTTCAAGAAGGTTCTTGAGGAGAACATATCCTATTTTTCTAGGGCTTCTGGACGCGCCTATTATGGCCACGGAGCTCGGCCTGAAAAACTCTCTTAGCCTCAACCCGAGAACGCCCGCCTTAGCCCAATATATAAGTCGATTTATTAAAGTCTCCCCGTCCTTGGAGACCCTGCCTCTCATCGGTGAGGATTTGGAGGAGCGAGGCTGGAGTTGATCCTGAGATGAAGAGGTGACTTTTTACCCTATGGAATAGTAAAATTGAAGTCTTACCTGAGAGTAGAGGTTGGGATAAAGATGAGCGCGAGGCCAAAGGTTTTCGGCCAACTGTTGGCCGAGGTGGTAAATAAGGGCCTTTGTGTGGGATGCGGCGGATGTGAGGCGGTCTGCCCTGTTAACTCCATCTCGTTGATAGAGGGGATCCCAAGGCTGACTGGGATATGCATAGCCTGTGGAATATGCTATAGCTGCTGCCCAAGAGCTTCCTTCGAAGAGTCGGAGCTGGAGAGGCTTCTCTTTGGAAGGAGCAGGTCGGAGAAGGAGGCCTTTACAGGGATCTATAGGGGATGCTATGCCGGTAGGTCTAGGGATCAGGATATCCTCAAGCGTTCCCAGGACGGTGGCGTGGTCTCGGCCCTCCTAATACAGTTTCTCAGGGGAGGGGGAGAGTGCGCGGTGGTGGCAGGCCTAGAGGAGGGGAGGGCGTGGGCCCCGAGGCCGATGGTGGCCCTAAACGAGGCTGAGGTCCTCGAGGGGGCTGGAACCAAGTATACCCCTAGCCCCACCCTGACCGGCGTAGACTCAGCGATCATCGAGTACAGGAGGGGGAAGGTGGCCGCTGTCGGGACCCCATGCCAGATCAGGGCCCTAAGAAAGATAGAGGTGGGTAGATACACGGATAAGAGGATTGCCGACTCTGCAAAGGTTAAGATAGGGTTATTCTGCATGGAGACATTCGACTATAAAAAGCTCATGGGGTTCCTAGAAGGGGAAGGGGTTAACCCTAAGGAAGTAGCGAAGTTCACCATAAGAAGGGGCAAATTCGCCGCCATTCGGGATGGAAACATCCTATATGAGGTTGGGTTGAGTAGGGTTAAGGAGCTCGTCAGGCCCTGCTGCAGGGTCTGTGACGACTTCACGGCCGAGTTTGCCGATATATCCGTTGGGAATGTTGGATCCCCCGACGGATGGTCTACGGCCATCGCTAGAACCGAGGTAGGAGAGGCGCTCCTGAGGGAGGCAGAGGAGGCAGGCCTCCTCGAGTTGAGGCCCCTCGACGAGGGGGAGTCCGGCCTCGGAGCCGTATTGAAGCTCTCGATGAGTAAGAAGAGGAGGGGCCAGGGCTAGGCTTTAGATGGCTTCTCCAGCAGCCTCCTCTTCTCTAAAACAGACCCGTCCCTGTGATGGGGCCTCCTCATCAGGGTGTCGCCATACTTCTCGATCTCCCTGGCCTCATCGGCTAGCAGGGCCGCAGACCTCATCAGCTCGTGGGCGGAGGCGCAGAGGCTCGTATAGGCCAGCCAGTCCTTCTCCCTGAAGCAGGCCTCGGCAGTCAGCCCAGCAACCCTCTTCGCCATCTCATATGCCGCCCCCGCCTTGGCCAAGGCGTATGGGTTGGAGAGGCCTGAGGCCTCCAAGGCCTTGGTTCGAGTAACCTCTAGGAGGGGAAGCTCCGGCCTCACCCCCCTCTTCAGCTCCTCCACGAGCTTGTCGATCACATCGACGAGGAGCCTGAAGACGCCGGTCACCGATAGAACCCTTATGGCGTCTGAGTTGAAGAGGGCCATCTCGATGGGGTCTAAGAACTCCCTCCTTGCGCCTATCATGGGGTCTGCCTCCAATATTATCCCTCCCATCCCCCTCTCCCTCAGCTCATCCAACAGCTTCCTGGGGCCGTCGGTCACGACGACGACGGGGATCTCCTCCCTCCAGAGCGCCTCTCGAGCCCTCTTAGGCCCCTCTAGGGAGGCGTTGGGGCTGATCACGAAGACTAAGTCGGGCTTGAGGGAGGCCATCGCTCTAGCCAGCTCCTCCGACTGCTCCGGGCTCATCTTGGGCCCTGAGGAGAGAACCCTGAACTCTAGGTCCTCCCTCTCCGCCCTCTCATCCATGAGGAGTTCCAGTAAGGGGGATGTGGCTATGTTACCCAGCTTGAGAAACCCTAGACGTACCATTCGAACTCAAACCTCCAAAAACCCCTGGATCTACCATTATAAGAGTTTTTTGAGGTCAAATCTTCAACCGCCTTAATGAGATTTTTAAAAATTGAGTGGTTTATTCATGCCGGGATCCATGAAGGGTTTCTTCCTCCTCTTATGGTGGGATGAGAGATCGATGGGGTCCTTAGCGCTGGCTTCTATGTTGCCAAGTGCTCTTTTAGAAACTCTGCGATGGCCCCGTAGGCCTCTATTCGGTTCCTCAGCTTCACTATGCCATGCCCTTCATCCTCGAAGATGAGGTATTTGAAAGGCACCCCTCTGCGCCTCATGGCCTCGATGACCTGATCGGTCTCAGATCTCGGCACCCTCGGGTCTTTCTCCCCGTGGATCACCATCAGGGGAGCATTGATCCTATCTGCCTTGTGGATGGGGGATATCTCCCTTAGGAGCCCCTCATCCCTCTCCGGGTCGCCATATTCACAGGCCCTCAGCCCCCTCCGCCACGGCCCCGTGTTCCTCAGGAAGGTGAGGAAGTTGGCGATGCCATAGAGGTCTACGCCTGCCGCCCAGAGCTCAGGATACTCGGTGAGAGCTGCGAGGACCATGAAGCCCCCATAGCTTCCGCCTAGGAGGGCTATCCTTCTGGGGTCGACCCTACCGGATTCCGACAGCCATTTATGGGCGTATCTCAGGTCCCTGACGGCGTCCATCCGCCTATAGGTGTCGTCGAGGTGGACGTATGTCTTACCATAACCCGTGCTCCCCCTTACATTCGGGGAGAGGACCGCGAAGCCGTAGTTGACAAGGTATTGGACGACCTCGTTGAAGCTCGGTCTAGACTGGGACTCGGGGCCTCCATGGATGTGGATAACGGCCGGGGGCTTCTCCCCCTCCCAGCCCCTCGGTAGGTAGAGATAGGCCGGTATGCTTCTCCCGTCGAAGGTCTGGAATCGGATGAGTTCAGGCTCCACGAAGATCTTCTGGGGGATCCCTCCCCTATCGCTCCTAGTCACCCTATACAGTGACCCATCATCATATCCGTATATCCATATATCCGGGTTGAGGCCTGAGCCGCTGAAGGTGAAGGCCAGATGCTTCCCATCCGGCGACCATTTCGCCTCGCTCACAACACCTGGGGGGAGGCCCCCTACATCTTCAACCTCCCCATCGGATAGTCTCATAACCCTTAGCCTAGAGTATCCCTCTTCGTTGACTGCAAAGGCTGCCAAATCTCCTTCGGGTGTCAAGGCGAGGGACTCCAGGTCCCACTCCTCCCCGATTATCACCTCCTCTCTCCCCGTCTCGATGTCGATGGAGACCATGGCCATGAACTCCCTCTCCCGGTTGGAGAGGCATATGATGGCCCCGCCATCGGGTGCGAATGCGGGATCAGCGTATGACGCCTCCCCCTCATGGGCTGTTACACGTCCGGTTTCCCCCGTCAGGAGGTCGACGAGGTAGAGGTCTGAGTCCAGGTTTGTGTTCTGCCTCTTGACCAGAAGCCACCTCCCATCCTTTGACCATGCCTCTGGCGTATTCATCCCATCGTCTTCAAGGACCCTCTTAACCTCTCCAGAGAAGGTGTCGGCGGTGTAGATGTCGAAGAAGGCCCTGCTCCTGAGATTGGAGCGGAAGCTTAGAAGCCTGCCGTCCGGCGACCAAGGCCCAAGGCCGTGGATGACATCTTCCTCTGTGGCTAAACCTTTGATGAGGCCCTCTTCAGGGTGCAAGAGGAATATCTGGTCCCTCTCATCCCCTCCTCGGTCTTTGGTGAAGGCTACCCTTCCATCTGCGGGGGAGGGCCTTAGGCCGGTTACCCGGTCGTCGTAATAGGTTAACTGCTCGGGCCATCCTCCCTTGGCCGAGACCCTCCAGACCTGGGGGGTCCCGGTGATGTTGGTCAGAAAGAGGACCATTTCCCCATCGCTGCTGAAGGCAGGGGAGCTGGCGGAGCGGATATTCATAAAACTCCTAAACTCGAACCTCGAGGACAAGACACTATATAAAGGAGAGGGGGATAGAAAAAGATTTTAGAGGCCCCTACTCAAATATCTGTTATCACATATATTTGTAGGGGAGCTTACTTGAGGTTCGGCCTCCTAACCCGCGATGAGAAGAGCTGGTGCTCGATGCAGCTCCTGAAGTCGATGGAGAGGTTTGGGGTCGAGTCCATCACCTTTAGGTTCCCAGGGGTGGTTGCAAGGGTTGGATATCGCCCCGCAGCCTCACTGGACGGTGTCGACCTACTCCAAGACCTTGATGCCCTCATAATCCGACCGATCGGCAGAGGCTCGCTTGAGGAGATAATCTTCAGGATGGACCTCCTCTATAGGCTGGAGAGGCTTGGCCTCCTGGTGGTCAACCCGCCAAAGTCCATCGAGAGGGCCGTGGACAAGTACTTCGCCCTAACCCTCCTGGAGGAGGCCGGCCTCCCAGTCCCCAGGACCGTGGTGACTGAGAGCTCGACTCGGGCGCTGGAGGCCTTCAAGGCGCTCGGGGGCGACGTCGTCATAAAGCCCATCTTCGGCTCCAGGGGGATCGGGTCCACAAGGGTCTCGGACTATGACGTGGCGGAGAGGATCTTCAGGGCCCTATCCTTCCACCATGAGGTGATCTACATCCAGGAGTATATAGAGCATGAATTCACGGACATCAGGGCCTTCGTCCTAGGCGAGAGGGTTCTGGCCTCGATGAGGAGGGTCGCTGAGGGGTGGAAGACCAATGTGAGCCGGGGGGCTAGACCAGAACCCCTTAGGCTTAGTGGGGAGCTGGAGGAGCTCGCTGTTAGGGCCTCTAAGGTTGTGGGCTGCGTGGTAGCAGGCGTGGACATATTGGAGGGGAGGGATGGGCCTAAGATAGTGGAGGTTAATAGCCAGCCGGGGTGGATGGGGCTTCAAAGCGTCACTGAGAAGAATATAGCCGAAGAGATAATAAGACATATCATATCTGAGGTGAGGAGCTAGATAGGGAAGCCATCAGGATAACTTTCTCAGTAGGGGTTCAACGCTCGTCCTGTGGAACCTCAGGCCTATCTCCTCGGGAGAGAAGCCCATGGCTAGGGATAGAAGCTCAGAGTAGTATAGGACCGGGATTTTGAAGCCATCATCCCCTCCCTTGAGCATTCTCTGCGTGAGGTCGTACTGGAGCATGCAGTATGGGCAGAGGAGAACCATGCAGTCTACGTCGATAGCCCCTAAAATGTTGAGCTTCATCTCAACCAGCCTATTGGCCCTCTCAAGGTCTATAAGCCTGAGGCCGGCTCCGCAGCACAGCATCTTCTTTGGATATTGGACGCTCTCAGCTCCGAGAAGCCTCACGAACCTGTCTAGGATTATGGGCCTCATAGGATCGTCGAACTTGATGATGTCGCTTGGACGCAGGAGATGGCACCCTGGATGGGTGGCCACCCTTAAACCCTTGAGGGGTCTCCTGAGACGGCTCCTCAGCCTCTCCTCTCCGATGTCCATGAGGGCCTCGATCAGGTTCTTGACCTCAACCTTCCCACTAAACTCCATCCCAACGGCGGATAGCCTCTCATTTATCCTCTTTCTGAGGTCGGCCTCCCTCTTCAGGGATACGTTGGCTGTCTTCAATGTCTCGTAACACCCGCTGCAGATGGTCAGGATGTCGGCCTCCATCTCCTCGGCTATGCATAGGTTCCTAGCGGCAAGGGTGAGCCAGGCCTCCCTATCTAGAGACTGGAGGGATATGGGCTCACCGCAGCACGATGCCCCCTCCATCTCGACGGCCTCTAAGCCGAGGGCATCTAGGACCATCCTCGTAGACCTCTCTAAATGAGGCAGCCTTAATGGTATCATGCACCCCTTGAAGAGGGCATACCTCATCCCGCTGTTCCCTCCAAGAACCTCCTCAGCTCTGTAAGCCCGATGAGCTTCCTGATCTCCTCCACCCTCGGGGCGTTCACCTCAGGGAGGCCCAGCTCCTTTCTAATCCTCTGGACGGCCCCTGTGAGGGGCGAGGTCCACCCAGTCGAGGCCACCTGCCTGAGGTTGTTGAGATACTCTGAGGGGGCAAGCCCCATCTTGGCAGCCTGGTTTCTGAGCTCCACCATTATGTGGGATATGCCAACCCCTTGGGGGCAGACCTCGTAGCATGTGTGGCAGAGGGTGCACAGCCATATCAGCCTTCCGGAGAGGACCTCCCTCCACCTTCCAAGGATCAACTCCTCCATTATCCTCCTGGGGTTATATTCCGGTATGGCCCTCGCAGTGGGGCAGCTACCAACGCAGGATCCGCACTGGAAGCAGTAGACCACCTTCTCCCTTATCAGCTCTTCCAACCCTTCAGGCATCTCCCCGCTCAAGGCCCCCCGCCTCCCAGATGGGATAGCATCCTATCCAAGATGGGCTTAGCCTTCATGTTCTCCTCCCTTATCCTATCTATCCCGATCTCCCTCAGGGTCTTCGACATCTCCTTAACGAGGTTGACGTAGAATCCGGCCTCTGCGGCTGAGAACCACTCCAGCCTCAGCCTATCAGGGCTGATCCCAAGCCTTGGGAGGAGTGTGAATAGGGGCTTTATCCTCTTCTCGGCGTTGTAGTTTCCCGATATGTAGTGGCAGTCTCCGAACCTGCAGCCCGAGACCATCACCATTCCGGCCCCTCTCCTGAAGGCCTCTAGGACGAAGTCCCTGTCAACCCTTCCAGAGCACATGACCCTGATTATCCTTATCTCAGATGGGTACTCGAAGCGGCCTGTCCCCGCGAGGTCTGCGGCCCCATAGCTGCACCAGTTGCATAGGAATCCCAGGATCTTCTCTTCAGGCCTCTCCTCGAGGGCCGCATGGATCTGTGAGATTATCTGGGCGTCTGTGAAGTGC
The DNA here is from genome assembly GCA_037439685.1 of Candidatus Bathyarchaeota archaeon. Classification (GTDB taxonomy): domain Archaea; phylum Thermoproteota; class Bathyarchaeia; order TCS64; family TCS64; genus JAGTRB01. The sequence continues at coordinate 13,349 of JBBIVO010000019.1, forward strand.
ATCTGGGTTATGGCGTTGGCTGGACAGTCTGCGGCGCAGGTTCCGCATCCGTGGCACTTGGCTGTGTTCACAACCGCAGCCTTGCCCTCCTCGGCTGTTATGGCTCCATATGGACACTTTGTGGTGCATATTCCACACTTGGCTTTCGTGTTCCTGCACCTCTCGGCGTCCACGTATGCCACTATAGGCTCTATCTCCCACTCCCCCCTCGCCATTATCCTGGCCGCCCTCGCGGCAGCGGCGCTTCCCTGGGCGACGCTGTAGGGTATGTCCTTGGGTCCGTGGGCGGCCCCGCAGAGGAAGACCCCGTCTGTGGCGGCGTCTATCGGCTTGAGCTTCGCGTGGGCCTCCATGTAGAAGCCGCTCACCTCCCTGGAGACGGTGAGGGCCCTCGCCAACCCCTCGCTACCAGCAGCCGGAACCGCTGCCGGGGAGAGGATAACCATCTCCACCTCTAGGTCCATAGGCTCCCCAGTCGAGATGTTCTCCATAGATATCAGGAGGTTCTTCGTCTTCGGGTCCTCGTATATCTCCGTTGGGCGCCCCCTAAGGAAGGTTATCCCCTCCTCCCTAGCCCTCCTGAAGAACTCCTCATATCCCTTGAAGGGCGTCCTCATATCCATGTAGAGGATGTATATCTTTGTGTTTGGGTGGTGCTCCCTCATCAGAAGCGCGTTCTTGAGGGTGTACATGCAGCAGAAGCCTGAACACCAGGTGTTGGTCTTCTCATCTCTGGACCCGACGCATGTTATGAATGCCATGCTGTCTGGAACTCTCCTGTCCGATAGCCTTATTATCTGGCCCATCGTTGGGCCGGATGCGTTGATCATCCTCTCGAACTCTAGGGCCGTGAAGACGTTGTCGTAGAACCCGTAGCCGTAGGCCTTGATCCTAGAGGCGTCGTAGAGGTCGTATCCCGTCGCTAATATGATGGTTCCAACCTCCAGCTGGATCTCCTCCTCTCTCATCTCCAAGTCTATGGCGTTCCTCCCCTGGAGCTTACAGGCCTCGACGCAGTTCATGCACTCTATGCAGGTCCTCCTGTCTATGGTGTATTTTAGGGGAACCGCCTGGGGGAAGGGTATGTATATCGCCTTTCTGAACCCCAGCCCCTCGTCGAACTCGTTCGGGACCTCGACGGGGCAGGCCTTAGCGCACTCTCCGCATCCGTTGCACTCCTTCTCTATCACGTATCTTGGCTTCTTAACAACCGTCACCTTGAAGTTTCCTATGTAGCCCTCAACCCTCTTCACCTCCGCGTATGTTATGAGCTCTATGTTTGGGTGCTGGGCCACGTCCACCATCTTAGGCCCCAAAATGCAGATGGAGCAGTCTAGGGTTGGAAAGGTCTTGTCCAGTTGGGCCATCTTGCCCCCTATCGTTGGGCTCCTCTCCACCAGGTAGACCTTGAAGCCCATTTCGGCTAGGTCTAGGGCCGCATGGATCCCCGCAACTCCCCCTCCTATGACGAGGGCTGCCCTAGTCACTGGGACCCTAATCACATTTAGGGGGTTGAGGTACCTCGCCTTTGCCACGGCCATCCTTACCAGGTCTAGGGCCTTCTCCGTGGCCTCCATCGGCTGGTGGGGGTGGCACCAGCTGCAGAGCTCCCTTATATTGGCCATCTCGAAGAGGAATGGGTTGAGGCCTGCCGACGCCACGCACCTCCTGAAGGTTGGCTCATGCATCCTTGGAGAGCATGCGGCTACAACCACCCTGTTAAGGCCCACCTCGGCTATATCCTTCCTTATCATCTCTTGGCCAGGGTCTGAGCACATATACCTGTAGTCCTTGGAGAGCACCACGTTTGGGAGGGCCCCAGCCCTCTTGGCCACCTCCTCGCATTCAACCGTCCCTGCGATGTTTAGGCCGCAGTGGCAGATGTATACCCCTATCCTCGGCTCCTCCAAGGTCACCACCTCCTCCTAGTGGCCTGGGCGAACACGTTCAGCTCCACGACTGGGACCCTCTCAGCCCCATCCATCCTCATCCTCAGGGCTTGGAGGGGGCAGACCGATACGCACTCTCCGCACAGGACGCAGAGGTCAGGGTCGAAGTCTATGCGTGGGCGGGAGGCTGCCCTTATCCCCCTGAACTCGGCGGGGGAGTACCTTATGGCCTCCTTCGGGCATGCGTCGGCGCATATCCCGCAGCCGATACACCTCTTCCTGTCGAGCTCGAGCTCATACCTCTTAACTAGGAGGCTCCTCTCCATTATGGTCTGGTCCTCGAGGTCCCTCTTCACGATGGCGCCGCGCCTCTTTGGCTCCCAGCTCATCCTTTAGACCCCCTCCGCCTGTATCCTTATGGGGGCTGAGGCCCTGAGGTCCCCCTCCTCGATGGGGTAGTTCTCCAGCCTGACGCTGTAGTACTTCTCAAACTTCCTCTCTAGGTCGGACTTCACCCTCTCCAGGTCCTCATTTGAGACCTCGACATCGACCCAGTAGGTCCTGCCAAAGGCCGTCCTCAAAACCTCCCCATCCACGGCCACTATCTCGCCCCCCTTTATCGTGTAGGCGGCCCTCCTCAGGGCCTCCCTCACCTTTTTATAGTCCCTCGACGGGTCGGTGGTGTAGGGGTCGATCCTATATAGGGAGATGTCCGCGTCGGCTCCCACGCCCAGATGCCCCTTCTCCTTTAGGCCTAGGATCCTAGCCGGAGCCGCCCTCGTCACGATCGCGAGTTCGTATAGGGGGTACTCCCTCTCCATCGAGGCCAGGGCGCTCCTGCGCCTCGCCCTCCTGTTTACCCTCGCGAGGGTTGCCTCCCTGGCCCTGCTGCTGAGGAGCCAGGCCATGATCCTCGGATACTCTATGAAGGGCCCCCCGTTCGGGTGATCGGTGGTGAGGCAGAGCTTCCATGGGTCCTTGACCTGGAGGGCGAACTCCAGGCCGATGGTCCACTGGATGGCGTTCACGTAGCTCCTCCTCCTATACTCGTAGGGGACTATCCCCCCGCCCGTCTCGGCCTCCACGTCGTGGTTGACCCACTTGTTCCCGCTTAGCCTGTGGAGCACATACTGCCACGGGCCGTCAGCCGTCATCGTGGTGGTGTCCTCGAAGAGGACCTGCCCGAGGTCCGCCGTCACGTGGCTGTGGCCGTTAACGTATTTCGCCAACTCTGATGCCCCAGATGATATGTCTCCCCACCCCGAGCCTGCATAGGCGTTGAACTGGATGTGGACTATATGTAGGGAGGGGGTATCCCCCTCGACGAGGTCCTCGACGCACCTCATGGTGTCAAGGGTAACCCTATAGTTTCCGGGGGAGCCCAGGTCGTTGCAGTGGATGTGGATGGGGGATGGGAGCTTGAGGAGCCTGTTAACCCTATATAGCCCCCTTATTATCTCCCTCGGGGTGATCTCGAATTGGGGGACTGGGTCGTCTATCCCCCTGAGCCCCTCCCCCCATCCCCACGCCTCCTCGCTCCCAGGGGAGACCAGCTTTAGGGCATAGCCCTTCACCGACCTCATGAGCCATGAGAGGTAGGCGGCGCATCCCCTTATATCGCCAGCCTTTAGGTACTCCAAGACGAACCAGTTGCTGTCCACGACGGGGAAGCAGGCCTTATCTATCAACGGCGTGTCGTTCAGCTCCTCGTGGGTGTGCCTCGTCTCTAGGGGGGGCGTGGCTGGCTCCATCACCGTGGTATATCCCATGGCGGCGTACCAGTATCCCGTGGTGAAGGTTGTAGGGATCGTGTAGCCAACGATCGGCCTAACCCTCTCCCCCCTCCTCCTCACCACCCTCATGTGGTCCTCGGGCCTAAGCAATCTACCCTTGTTAACCTTCGGCCCTGCGATGTGGGCGTGGATGTCAACCCCGCCCGCCATGGCCATCATACCCGACGCGTCGAGGACCTTGGGCTCCTTAAGCTCAGATGTCTCCACTATCCTCCCATCCTTCACCGCTATATCGACCTTCTCGCCGTCGATCCCGTTCACGGGGTCGTAGACCACCGCGTTGGCTATGAGGAGCTCCAACTCAGCCGCACCCCTTCAGCCTTCTAACCTCGGCCAGGATCCTTCTCAGGATCTCCTCGTCCGATAGGGTTCCAGGCGGGGGGTCCACCACGCCCTTCATCTTTATGGGAACCCCATCCATCCTGTATGCCGTCCCCTCACACTCTATCCCAACATAGGCTGAGGGTATCACGACATCCGCCCCCTCCGAGGTGACGGTCCTGTGCGGATCGATGACTATTAGGGGGTTCTTGAAGAGGTTCTCCACCGCCCTCCTAGGGAAGTTCGCCGCTGGGTCTGAGGAGATGATGAGGGATGCGTCGCATTCCCCCCTGCTCAGGATGTCCACGGCCGATGTAGCCCCAGGGGCGTAGATGGGGTATCCGTGGGAGAAGTCCACGGCGAAGGGGTAGCCGGTCTGCCAGAGGAAGACTATGTTGGCGCCGTTCACGTTGAAGTGCCCCCTCATGGGTATCATGACGAACTTTGTCCACCTGTTCAGGTCTCTGACGAGGGATATGGCCGCGTCTATGTTCCTATTCTTGCCGTAGCTCATGGTTAGGCCCAGGCCGTAGAATAGGGCTCCAAACTCGCAGCCCATCATCAGGTCCGCCAAGGCCTCTATATCCTCCGCCGGGACCCCTGCGACCACATCCTGCTCCAAATCCTCATGCCTCAGGGCCATCCTTAGGGCCGTTATCAACTCGTAGTCCCTGTTGGGCTCCACCTGGATGAAGTAGTCGGCAACCCTAGCCGTGTATGTCCTCCTGACATCGACCACGACGAGGGTTCGCTCATCTCGGCTCCTCCTCCACCTCCCCTCAGCCCCTATCGTGTATCTCGACATGTGGCGGAGGTGCGACTGGAGGGGGTTGGAGCCCCAGTAGATTATCAGGTCGGCCCTGTTCTTCACCTGCCCCAGGGTGCAGCCTGGTAGGCCCAGCTCCTGGAGGGCCTCCGTGGTTGGGCCGTGACATACCGAGGTGGTGTTGTCTATAGCCCCCCCCACCTCCTCGGCGAGCTCTATGCCCACCCCTATGGCCTCGGCGCTCGTTGAGCTCCAGCCATAGAGGACTGGATACTCGGCCTCGTCGAGGAGCCTTGCAGCCCATTCTATGGCCTCATCCACCCCGACGGAAACCTGCTTACCCCCCTCCCTTACCATGGGGGTGGTTATCCTATCCCTATGATAGTTTAGGTATTTGGCAAGGCTATAGGCGCATCCGTTACCCACCTTCAGGATCCTCCCCCCCTCCACGGTTATCTCCAGGTCGTCGCATAGGCATCCGCAGAAGGGGCAGACGACCCCGGTGAAGGTCTCCATGACGAACTAGGCCCCCCTGAGCAGCTCGTCGAGCTTAGGGATCCCTCCTAGGGCCGAGGCACCCGCCTCAACCTCGACCTCGACGCCCTTGAAGGAGGGCATCCCGGTCCCATGGGTCTCGGGCCTCATCACCTGGTTTATCCATGGCCCATATGGGACGAAGATGACCCCCGACGGGACCTCCTCAAAGCTCTTCACGACCCTCACGATGATGCTGCCATGGCCCGAGCTGACCCGGACGAGGTCCCCTTCCTTGACGCCCAGCCTCAGCATATCCTCCCTGTTCATCTCGCAGGCCGCCACGTTTTTATAATAGGTCTCCGAGAACTTCCCGATCTCGAGCCCCAGCCCCTGGCCGAGGGTCCTCCCGGTTACGAGGATGGCCTTCATTCCCCCCTCCCCAAAGGTCCTTCTATTCTGCAGAGTTGTGATATATAAGGTTTGAAACGTTTTAGCCCTGCCTCTATGGAAACGCCTCTGAAGTGGGAACGGATTACAGTGGCCCTTTATTGGGTTTGATCCCCGCCCCGTCCGGAAGGGCCGTAGCCCTCGCCCCTGATGAGGAGGGTGGGCGAGCCATCCTATTCCTACACGGCTCGCCCCCATCCCGTTCAGAGTCTGAATCCGAACACTCATTTTTATAAGGATTTGACGTTGAGTTGTTAGAGGCTGGCTTGAGGGAGTTAAGTCTCAGGAAGAAGGTCGATCTCCGCCTCCCAGTCGATGGAGGGGCCATCTCCCCCGACAACTTTGCTGGGAGAACCATCGAGGAGATAGAGAGGCTCCCCCTCCTCGTTGGGAATAGGGAGAGGGTGCTTGGAGAACTCTTCGAGGTCTCGGGTGTGCCGGCGGATGAGGCGGCGGAGCAGGAGATCGTGGTCATCGGAGACACCAGGAGCTTCAGGTGGATTGGGCGGAGGATGAGTGGAGGTATGATCAGGCTGGATGGAGACGCGGGCTTCAACCTGGGCGAGGAGATGAGGGGGGGAGCCATAACCGTCCGTGGCAATGTCGAAGACTGGTTGGGGTGCTCCATGAGCGGAGGCCATATAGAGGTATTTGGAAACGCGGGAAACCAGGTTGGCGCATCGTATAGGGGTAGGGGAAAGGGGATGGCCGGTGGGACCATCCTGATCCACGGAGACGCGGGGTTTGAGGTCGGCTCATGGATGGAGGGGGGCCTCATCCACGTAGAGGGCGGCGTGGGCCAGTTTGCAGGCGTCCACATGGGGGGCGGCGAGATCCTCATAGGGGGAGACTCGGAGGGCCGCCTGGGGGCGAACATGAGGGATGGAAAGATAGTCCTCCTGGGCAGGATCCCCCAGATCCTCCCGAGCTTCACCTTCGAGGAGGTGAGGGATAGGGCGACCGCCGGGGGTAAGGCCTTCAAGGGGCGATTCTACCTCTTCAGGGGCGACCTGACCGAGGATGGGAACGGCAGACTCTTCGTATCAGCGGAGGCCAACCCCCACCTGAAATTTTATGAGAAATACCTCCAATAAGGGAAGATGAAGTATACACATTTCAAATTTTCTATCCATAACCATAAACATAGATGCCCATCGAGATCTCACAATTTTAACCCTATATTTACTTGATAAATTCGACTAAAATTCATTACTAAAACCTCCACCATCGTTAAATCCATTTTATCTTCAGAAATTCAATAATATTTTTATGCTTGCGGCCAGATCATAGCTTTCGTCCTTATGAGGCTGTTGCCGTTATCCCTTCTAAAAAACGATTTCAATGCGATCCCTCCAATCCTCCCTTCAGGCTTCTCCACGAGCCACCTTCACCATTCGCGGCAAAAACTCATAAGGGGGATGAAGAACTATGAAGGTGGGTTGAGTATGTCTAGCGAGGATGGGCCCGGCCCTAATGAAGGCGAGAGCGAACTTGAGGTTATAGGCTACGACGACAAGGAACAGAGCTTCATAGTGAGATCGCGGTTGGGAGAGACTCTCAAGATCTCGGACACCTTCGCCGAGATGTTCCCCATGTGGGTTGGGAGGGTCCTCATAACCGCGGAGAGCGAGAGGTGGGCCTTAACTGCGGCCAGATATGCCACCGGATTCGCGTCCTCCATCATAATGTCCCCCGCGGAGGCGGGGATAGAGGGCCTCCTCCGGGGAGAGGAGACCCCAGATGGTCGCCCGGGGGCGCTGATCCAGGTATACCAGAGGGATAGGGGAAGCCTGAAGCAGCAGCTGATATCGCGGATAGGCCAGTGCGTGATGACGTGCCCGACGACCGCCGCCTTCGACGGCCTCCCAAAGGCGAGGAGGAGGCTCAGGGTCGGTAAGGCCCTGAGCATCTTCGGAGACGGGTTCCAGGCGAGGGATACTCTAGGGGAGAGGAAGGTCTGGAGGATACCCGTGATGGAGGGGGAGTTCATCGTCGAGGACAGCGTGGGGACCATGAAGGCCGTCGCCGGGGGGGCCTTCCTCATAATGTCTCAAGACGGAAGGGCAGGCCTGAGCGCAGCCGAGGCAGCGGTGAGGGCCATCGAAGAGAGGGCAAAATACGTGACCCTCCCCTTCCCGGGCGGAATATGCCGCTCGGGATCGAAGACCGGCTCGATGAAGTATAAGCTCCCCGCCTCGACAAACCACCCCTTCTGCCCAACCCTAAGGGGCTCTCTGCCCGACTCGAAGGTCCCCGAGGGGGTGAACTCCATATATGAGATCGTGGTTAATGGGCTGGACGAGGACGCGGTTAAGAGGGGTATGAGAGAGGGGATAAGGGCAGCCATGGAGGTTCCAGGGGTCCTGATGATCTCCGCTGTGAACTTCGGCGGGAGGCTCGGCCCATATAAGGCCTATCTGAGGGATGTCCTAAACCTATCGAGGAGGTGAGAGGCTCGACGAACTGCCTTCAAACCCGGGAGATGAGGCCCATATATCTAATCTATAAGACGACCTCTTTTAATTATTATTTAAGCGGAGCTCCATACAAATTAGATAAGTAAAAATAGATGGAATTTATAATTTCAATTATCAATCATTTGCATATTTTTGATCTTTAGTTTTCCTCATCAAGCTCAGCAGTATATTGGCTGCACCTATGAGGGTTGAGATGGCTCCGATAGCCACAGATATGCCGATCGGCATGACGAGTCCGACTATCGTTTGATGGACCTCTGCCGCCCTTCCCGCCAGGAGGAGGGAGCCACCTATGAAGCCGGCGTATCCCATAGGCCAGGTTACCCCCACAACTCCCACATTGAAGAGGATTAGGTGAGTTAAGGCCAATTTATCGCTGAAGACCTCTCTTTTGGACAATCTTGAAATTAGGTCATAGATCCATCCCCATGCCGCCATCCCCATTACTCCGGCGACAAGGTATAGGAGGTATCCTAGGGTTAGCCAGGTGCCCACACTTCCCCCAGCGATTATCTTCGCCATGTTTAATGGGATTCCGAACTGGTCTAAGATGAATAAGCCCGACCAGATGGCAGCGATGATGCTGTGGATCAGGGCTGCAAGGTTGAAGTAGAGGCTCCACCGATTAGACATCATAATATTCATGATATATCACTTATTTAAATATTTTCACCCCCTCGGGGCCTCGCGTCCATCGGACTGTAAGAATCACCGTTTCAGTCTCTTGATAAGCTCCTTGCATTTCTCCGCGTATTCGCAGTATTCTAGGCATGAGGCCTCTCTCTCGGGGGGCCTCCACTCAGAGCCGCAGTTCAGGCAGACGCCGGTTTCTTCATCGCTCCAGATCTCCACATCGCCTCCGCAGATGTGGCACTTCACGTAGGTCACCGTTGGCCTGATGAACCTCTCTATCCCCGGGCAGGTGTTTGGGGTGGCCCCCTTTCTAGCCAAGCCTTTCTTCCCCCTTGACCTCCCCATCAAGCGATAAAGTGACCCTTTTAATCGGGATGGCCTTCCCAGAGGCCTTCACCGCCTCGGTGGCGGCCCAGCCGAGTCCCTGGCAGCATGGGACCTCCATGCATACGACCGTTATGTTTCTGACATCGTTGAAGCTGAGGATCTCCTCGAGCCTCTTCGCGTAGTCCCTGGCCTCGTCGAACCTCGTGCATCCCACGATGAGGGCCCTGCCTGGGAGGAGGAACCTGTGGAAGGTTGGGGAGACGAAGGATGTGCAGTCCGCCGCCAATAGGAGTTCTGCCCCTCTGAGGAATGGCGCCATGGGTGAGATTAGCCTGAGCTTTATCGGCCAGTTTCTGAGGAGCGGCCTCCCATGGGGCTGGTTCGGGTGCGCCTTCGGTATCTCGGCCTCTGGGGTTGGGGGGGCGTGGGTGGCGTCTTTATGGTATGTGCCCATCGGCCCGTGGGGCTCGAGGAGGGGTTTCGCAGCCCTCTCCTCCAGGGTTATGGCCCCCTTCGGGCAGTATCCTATACATGCGCCCAGCCCGTCGCAGTAGGCCTCATCTATGAGCTTGGCCTTGCCCTCGATTATCCTTAGGGCACCCTCATGGCATGCCTTCAGGCACTGGCCGCACCCATCGCAGAGGGCCTCATCTATTCTCACTATCCTTCTCAGGGCCATCTTGAGGCATCTCCAAGCTCTCTTTCAATGGGTTTCAACGTTATGAATATGGATTTGCCTCTCTCCAATTTTTTCATGATCTTCTCGAAGTCCATTTTTCTCGTCTCTTCCACTTTCACATCATCATCTCTTTTTCCTATGTAGTATATAATTATCTTTTTATCCCTCAATATAACTGTTGGCCAGATCTCTTCCTCCTTCTTCATAACCAATCTTCTCATCCTCTTTTATCCTCCTTTGAGGGGCATACCCCAATGGTCGGGCAGTACCTCTGTGAATGGTCCTCGACGATCCTGAATAGGTGCTCCACCGTCTCGCCGTTCAGGCTGTAGACCCTCTCCTTCCCCCTCCTCTCAACCCTTATGAAGCCGCATCTTAGGAGGGGCCTGAGGTTGTGGGAGATCATGCTCTGCTTCTGCCCTAGAAGCTCCATGAGCTGTGAGACGTTCATGGGGCCCTTGAGGAGGTTCTCGAGGATCGCGAGCCTCGTGGGGTTTGAGATGACGGAGAAGAAGACATAGCAGGTCTGGCTCAGCCCCTTCTTCATGGGAACCCCTCACTTGAAATATTCATGATATGAATAATTTTTCATATATTTAAGCGTTTCCGACCTCGAATCATCGGTTCGGGGCATTGAGGCGCTCCGGGGCTGGATCCTGAGATGCCTTTCATTCGAGGTATGTGGCCGCTAAGCCCCTTAGGAGGTTGTGGAACCCCTCATGCCTTCCAGGGCCTATCCTCTCCCTTTCCAGCTCCTCAAATCTTTCTAACAACCTTTCATCTTCATCTTCTGGTATATGTATTTCTGCTATCCTGTATAAAATATTATTCTCCTTTTCTATGTGTTTCCTTAGAAGTTCAATATATTTCTTTGCATTCTCCATAAACTCATCTAATGTCCCTATTTTTCCAGAGCCATAATTCTCTAAGGCCTCGGCCATATTACTCACATATCCTCGTCCCTGCTCGTGTTCCATGAGCATCACGTCGATGGGCCCATCCCTTGGAACCCCATGCTCCTCCATCGCGGGGAAGAGGATGTCCTCCTCCTTGCCGTGGTGGCACCTGTCGGCGAAGACCCTTATGAATTCCAATATCCCCTCGAGATCTTCTAGATTCGCCTCTCCACCAGATTCAATCCTCTGAATGATCCTTTCGAGGACCTCTAGCATCTCTGTTATAGCCTCATGCTCCTCCTTCAATGCATCGGTCGCCTTCATCTCCGCTCCTCCCTCATCCTCCTCGTGAGGAGGTCCGCCATCTCATCGATCCTCTCATGGTCCTCCCTGGTTGGCGGGCCCCTCACCTCAAGGTGTGCGACCACCTCGATCCGGGCGGCCTTCAGGGCTTCCACCGCCTGCCTGACCCCCCGCCTCCCCAGTTATATGAC
>JBBIVO010000019.1:24603-26757 GCA_037439685.1 Candidatus Bathyarchaeota archaeon
ATACGCGGCCGTCGGATGCATTCCCCCAAGAACCGTCGGTGTGCCCAACACGACGCCACTCGAATCGACCATCTCCCCGGCCACCTCCCCAAGGTCGGCGTTCGCCATATTGTAGATGTTGGCCTCTACCCCTCTGGAGAGGAGGGCGGATGCCAGGGATTTTACCATCCTCTCGGTCGACCCCCACATGCTCACGTAGAGGATTAGGACCTTCTCATCCGTCACCCCGGCGGTCCATCTTTGATAGGCCTCCATGATCCTCTTCGGGTTCCTGTATATCGGGCCGTGGCTTGGGGCGATCATCTCGATCTCGAGCCCCTTCAACCTCTCCATGGCCCTCCTACCCATCTCCCTGAAGGGCATCATGATCTCCCCGAAGTACCTCTTCGCGGGGGGTATAACCTCCTCAGAGTCGTCGTAGAGGCCGTAGGCCGAGTGGGAGCCGAAGAAGTCGCAGGAGAATAGGATCCTGTCCTCCTCAAGGTATGTGAACATGGTCTCTGGCCAGTGGAGCCATGGGGCCTCTATGAACCTCAGGCTCTTTCCTCCAAGATCCAGGCGGTCTCCATCCCTCACCTTCATCACCCTATCCTCCGGCAGATCATAATATTGCACGGCCATTTCAGCCCCCCTCTCCGTGGCCACTAGGCTCGCCTCGCACCTGCTCATCAGATATGGGATCGCCCCGGCATGATCAGGCTCGGCGTGGTTCATCACGATGTAATCGAGATCCTCGAGCTCGATGACCTCCCCGATCCTCCCTATAAGCTCCTCCTCGAAGCCGGGGTTGACCGTGTCTATGAGGGCGTTTTTCTTACCCTTGATAAGGTATGAATTGTAGGATGTCCCCCTCGGCAAGGGGATAAGGGCGTCGAACATCCTCCTATCGAAATCTTTAACTCCAACGTAGTAGACCCCATCGCATACCTCAGGCGTGTAGAACACCCCACTCACCAGATTTACCTAATCAGAGGATGATTATATATACTATTCTAGATGCCCATAACGATGGCCCAGGGGTTGAGGAGGCTCGGCTTCATCAACCCCTAAGATCGCTTCACCCTTAATGTTTGGAACACGAGTTTGCCCCTGACGATCTAAACGCCTCCGCTAAGGTTAAAAAGAGCCGGATGGGCTGAGTTTGGATGGCGGGGAATAGGCTATATCTGCTTTTGATCATATCCTTCAGCTTCTTTATGGGAAATACCATTATCAGTCCCATACTATCGTTATACTTCTCTCAGCTCGGAGCCTCGAAGTTGGAGGTCGGGCTTCTAATGGCCATCTCATCATGGGCGGTTGTGATGGGGAGGATCCCCTTCGGAATATTGTCTGAGAGGCTGGAGAAGTGGTTTATAATAGCCTTTTCCCTATCCGTACAACTCCTCTCCCTCCTCCTCTACTTCCACGCTCCAGATATGGGGCTGCTCTATCCGACGAGGCTTCTCCATGCAGTATCCCTCATGAGCTTCAACCCCATAGCCATATCCATAGCCTCAGACCTCTCCCCACCCGACAGGCGGGGAGCTGTCATGGGAACCTATCTAACCTCCGTCGCGGCCGCCATGATGGTCGGCCCCATCGTGAACAGCCTCCTAGTCGAGTCCATGGGCTATCGTGGAATCTTCCTATGCGCCTCCTCCTTCCCTTTGACAGGCCTCCTCATCTATATCATAGCCTCAAGGGGTAGAAGACCTGGCATGATCGGAGAAACCCTCCATCCTGAAAGGGGAGCCCAAAGCGGTTGTGGGGGCGCCTCCTCCCTCTTAAGCGTGGTCAGATCGAGGGTGATAGCCTCCATCTCCGTCGCCAGGGTCACCTTCTCAGCGGCCGACGGGATGTTCAACACCCTTTTCCCCATATACCTCGTAAATGAGGTTGGGGCCCCGCTTCCCCTGCTGGGTTTCATGTTCACCCTTAGGGGGCTGATGAACACCATCGCGAGGATCCCGGCGGGGAGGCTCTCCGATAGGGTGGGGAGGAAGGCCCCTCTCGTAGCCTCATACCTCTCCTCCATCGCGGCCTACATCATCCTAGCAGAGGCCAGATACATCAGCCTACTTCTATTAGCTATGGCCATCGAGGGCGTAGCCTGGGGGATGAGGGCCGTTACGGAGTGGGCCCTCCTGGGAGACGCTTTAAGGGGGAGGCCAT
>JBBIVO010000020.1:0-2340 GCA_037439685.1 Candidatus Bathyarchaeota archaeon
CTCTCCAACCTTGGGGATCGGACCCTCGACCTCGTGGAGTAGAACCCCGCCGATGGACTGGACATTCTTCACCCTGGCCTTCCAGGATTCGCCCAGGAGCCAGCCCGTGTCCGAGGACTGACCACCAGCCTCTGCGTAGAAGGCCGTCCTGTCAAGGACCACGTACCTGTCATCTATGGAGGCTATGACCCTCGCCTGGAACTCCTTCAGGTAGGGGTCATCGTAGAAGAGGGGGGCCGTCTTCTCCAGTCCCCTCACCCTCTCCGATAGCTCCCCCCTCCCGGTCTCCACAGCCGCCTCCCTCCCCATATGCCTCCTCGCCACCAGGGAGTAGAAGTCGCTTGGAATTGGGGTCTCGAATCCCTCCTTAGAGGCTGCCTCCCTGACATCCTCCGGGGTTAGGCCGTGGGAGTCGTAGAGCTCCACAAGCTGCTCTATGGAGATCTCCCCCCTCCTTAGGGCCCTCTTGACCAGGGATGCCCCCCTCCTGAGGGTCTCAGTGTACTTCTCCCCCTCGGCCTCGACCATCTCCATCACCTCCCCCCGCATCTCCCTGAGGTGTGGGAAGTCCCTCCCCCAGTACTCTATCTGTTCCTCGATCAGGTCTTGGATCCTCCCCTCGAGGCCGACCCTCCTCAAAAGCCTGTAGGCCCTCCTATATAATAGGCGGGCTAGGTAGCCCTCCTTAACATTTGATGGGACAACCCCCTCAGAGAGGATGAATACCAGGCTCTTGGTGTGATCCAGGGCGGCGTAGATGCTCTCGAAGGATTCTATGAGCCTCATAAGCTCCTTCGGGTCGTGTCCTAGGCTCGCCGCCAAGGTCTCAAGGCTCCTCGGGGCCGTGGGGTGGGGTGGAAGGCGCCTAGCGGCTTCTGAGAGGGGCTCATCCGGTACGCCCCTCAGCCCAGCCCAGTCAAGAGCCCTCTCCAGGATCGGCCCATAGTTGGCGTGGAAGGCGCTTGGGGCCCCCGCGCTCAGCCATGTCCAACGCTCTATCCCATATCCGGTGTCTACAACCTTTATGGGCATAGGCTCAAGCCTCGTGCCGAGGACCCTGAACATCATGAAGACGAGGGTTGATATCTCTAGGCCGTCGACACACCCCTCCAGGTCGAAGCCAGCGTTGCCTCCCCCAGACCATAACCCCTCCTTGTACTTGACCTTCTCCGAGGGAACCCCCAGCTCTCGGGTTAGAAGCTCATGGTGGAGCCTTACGGTCTCATCTTTCCAGTAGATCTGAGGATTCCCCTCGTAGTTGAAGGCGTGGTGGCCCCCCATCTCGAAGATGGTGAGGTGCCTCCCAGCGGTCTTTCCAACAAGGTCTATATCCTCGAACCTTAGGCATGGCTGGCTTATGACGAGGGGGTTCGCGGGCGGGGGGATGATACCCTCCGTCACATAGGGCTGGAAGTCCACGATGCTCGCTATGGTTACCATGAGGTCGTCCCTCCACCTAGGTATGACGGGGTATGGCGGTATCCTCCTGTGCCCCCTATCCTCGAAGAAGGAGAGGAACATCTCTCTCATCTCGGCCGTCGTCAGCCTCCTCCTCATCGGGGAGTTCCCAATGAAGGTGTAGGGGGCGCAGGGAAAGTCTCCGCAGCTCTCAGAGGACCTGTCCTGGGTCCAGTAGTGGCTCCCACAGCGCGGGCAGAGCCTCCTCACGAAGCCATACTCCTCGAAGAAGGGGAGCCTGAACTCGTCTGGGGGAACCTCCAAGCCATTAGACCCCGAGCTCGATCATTGCCGGCTAGCCGAAGAGCGCGCTTAGGCCCTGGAGATCCTCCTCTTCCTCCTCCTTCTTCTCCTCTTTCTTCGGCTTCTCCTCAACCTTCCCGGCTACGGGCTCGCTTGGAGGTGGAGGGGCATAGGGGGCCGCAGCTGCGAATACAGGGGTCTTGATGGCCTCATCTATTTTCACCTCTGAGAGGGCCGCCACAAGGGCCTTCACCCTTATGGGGTCCGGCTTTATCCCAGCCGCGCTCAGGACGCTTTCGAGGCTGCTCTCCGTTATCTCCCTACCCGCGCTATGGAGGAGCAGGGCCGCATACATGTACTGCAAATCTCTCACCTCACATCGGTCAGATGCTCTCGAAGGGAAGAGAATAGAACCGACTTTTATTCTTTCCTATCTTCGAACGAGGCCTAGGGGATGGTGTCCCCCTAATTGAAAAGAGATTTATGCCAGCCGTCCCATGATGGATCGAGGGATTGTCTGGAGAGGGGAGGGCCTGCCCTAAATGCCGTGGCGTGATGAGGAAGGGCGAGATCCAGATCCCCATCGAGCGCCTCCACCCTCAGTCCATCTCCCCATACACCTCAGGGACATTCTTCGGG
>JBBIVO010000020.1:2376-24914 GCA_037439685.1 Candidatus Bathyarchaeota archaeon
AGGTGAGCGCCGGGAGGCCATACTGGGAGGAGAGAACAGGGGAGAAGAGGGGGGTCATCTTCAAGAGGGAGGAGGCGAAGAGGATCACCATCTCAGGCTTCAGGTGTACAAAGTGCGGATACATCGAACTCTACGCCCTAGAGAGATGATCAGAATAGAATAGGATGGCCGTTAAGTAGGAAACACGATTACCTAATTTGAAGATGTCCTAATTTGAAGACGCCTTTTCAGAGGAGTCCTTGAAGAAGAACATCAGAAGGATCAGGTTAAATATTGAAACCGTACCTTCTTAGAGGAGGCTTCATGAGGAATAGGGTTAAGGAGAAGCTTAGAGGGGGAGAGGCTGCCTTAGGGGTTTGGATCTCCATCCTAAACCCTCAGGCGGTTAGGGTCGTGGCCAACTCCGGGGTTGACTGGATCCTCTTCGACACGGAGCATGGGCCTCCTAGCTTCGAGACCGTAGACAACCTCATAAGGGCATCCGCTGGCTCTAAGGCTCAACCCCTTGTCAGGGTTGTCTGGAACGATATGAACGCGATAAAGCTTGCGTTGGACACGGGAGCCTATGGGGTTGTCGTGCCCTGGGTCAACACAAGAGAGGAGGCGGAGAGGGCCGTCTCCTACTGCAGGTACCCCCCTGAGGGGGTGAGGGGGTGCGCCCCTGGAAGGCCGGCGGCCGTATGGGGCCTCACGGAGGAGGAGTATCTAGAGGCCGCGGATGGGGAGATCCTCGTCGCCGTCCAGATAGAGACGGGGAAGGCGGTCGAGAACATAGAGGAGATCGTGGCCGTGGAGGGTGTTGACGCAACCTTCATAGGCCCGATGGACCTCTCCATATCCATGGGTTACAGGGGTAAACCCTTCCACCCAGAGGTCATTAAGGCCATGGAGAGGGTTCTAGAGGCATGCGCCTCCTCGGGTGTGGCTCCAGGAATAGCCTTCGCCAGGGGCGTAGAGCACATCAACGAGCTTATAGGGAAGGGGTTCAGGTTCATAGGCATAGGCTCAGATTCAGGCCTTCTCGCCACAGGCTGCTCCGAGACGTTGAAGAGGATCAGAAGATAGCAGAGGATATGACAGGATTCGGTAGATAGGTCGGCCCTGAGAGGGCGAAAGATCAGATATATATGTCAGAGGCTTAACCAATTCAATGCTGCGGAGAAAGGGTGGAGATGCCCACGGTTCACGATGTTCCGGCCGATCTGTTCATAGAGAGGCTGAGCAAGTACCTGAAGAGCAGCATCCCCGAGGTTAGGCCACCTGAATGGTCAGCCTATGTTAAGACCGGGGTTCATAGGGAGATGGCGCCTCAGAACCCCGACTGGTGGTATATCAGGAGCGCCTCTATGCTCAGAAAGCTGTATGTGAGGGGTCCCCTAGGGGTCTCGAGGCTTAGGAAGCTATATGGGGGTAGGAAGAGGAGGGGGGTGGCGCCAGCCCACTTCAGGAGGGGGGGCGGGGCGATAGCTAGGAGGATACTCCAGCAGCTCGAGGCGGCCGGCCTGGTGACGAAGACAGGCCTTAAGGGGAGGAGCATAAGCCCTAAGGGGAGGAGCCTCCTAGACGCCCTCTCCACCCAGATAAAGAAGGAGCTAGACCGGGAGGCGCAGCGACCCAGGCAGGCCTGAGGTGAGGACCCATGTCTTCGGACGAGGAGTTGAGGAGGCTGAGGGAGAGGCGGCTCCTGGAGCTTCAGGCTCAGAGGGAGGAGGAGCTGGAGAGGAAGAGGGAGGCCGAGGCAGCCAAGCAGACCATCCTCCGAAGGATAATGACGCCGGAGGCTAGGCAGAGGCTCACGAATATAAGGATGGTGAGGCCCGAGTACGCCGAGCAGCTCGAGATGCAGCTCATCCAAGTGGCTCAGAGCGGCAGGGTTAAGCTGCCCATATCCGATGAGGTG
The DNA here is from genome assembly GCA_037439685.1 of Candidatus Bathyarchaeota archaeon. Classification (GTDB taxonomy): domain Archaea; phylum Thermoproteota; class Bathyarchaeia; order TCS64; family TCS64; genus JAGTRB01. The sequence continues at coordinate 4,277 of JBBIVO010000020.1, forward strand.
CTCAAGAGCCTGCTAGCCCAGCTCCAGGCCCAGCAGCATAGGGAGATAAGGGTGAGGAGGAAGTAGTTTGGCCGGTAATAAGCCATTAGCGCTTAAGCTCCGCCTGATAAAGGCGGGTAAACAGAGGGGGCCGGTCCCCTCATGGATAATCATGAAGACCATGGGGAGGGTGCGATTCAGCCCCAAGACCCGTAGAAGCTGGAGGATTAGGAGGCTCAAGCCATAGGGGATGGGGATGTTGGGGTCTAAGCGGGTTGAGGAGAGGATATACACCATCCCCCTGGGAAGGGCCTACGCCTCGCCGAGATACCGCCGGGCGGAGAAGGCCATCTCCATCGTGAGGGGGTTCGTGGAGAGGCACATGAAGCCGTCCACGATGGAGATAGATCCAAGGGTTAACGAGGCTATATGGAGGAGGGGGGTGGAGAAGCCTCCTAGGAGGCTTAGGGTAAGGCTCTCCAAAGATGAGGATGGATCGGTTAAGGTCGCCCTCGCGGAGGAGGAGATTTGAGAGAGGTGAAGAGATACAGGATATCCGGGGAGATCAGGAAGGGGAACCTCCTGGAGCCCATGAGGTTCAGGAGGGAGGTCAGGGCGACGAGGATGGAGCAGGCCATAGAGATGGTGTACTCGGAGCTTGGAAGCCACCACAGGGCGAAGAGGCATGAGATCACGATCCGCGAGGTGGAGGAGCTGGAGGAGGGTTGACCCAGAACCAGGAGAGGCTGGAGAGGCTCAGGAGGCTGGTGGTGGAGCTCAGGCTGATGGAGGGTTCCGCAGAGGCCCTCCAGAGGCGGCTGGAGCTCCTCCAGGCCACATTGTCCGACCTCCGCGCGGCCGAGAGCTCCCTCAGGGAGCTGAAGGGAAGGGAGGAGGGCTCCCCCATCCTAGTTCCGATAGGGGGGAATACCCTCATCGGGGCGAGGCTTGGAAACCTGAGTAAGGTGATAGTCGGGATAGGAGCCGATGTCTCGGTAGAGATGGGCCTAGAGGAGGCTGTGGAGGATGTCTCCTCCCGTATAGCCGATGTCGAGAAGGCGGGATCATCGGTCCAGCAGCAGCTGGAGCAGATCATGGCCCAGATACAGGCCCACAGGGAGATGATAAACGAGATGAGCTCAAAGCTGCAAGGAGAGAGCCGAGGTGTTTGAAAGGCTAAGGCAGGGGCTGAAAGGGGTTATAGAGAGGATATCGAAGACCCAGCTCTCGAGGGAGGAGCTGGATCCCATCCTAGAAGACCTGCAGCTCCAGCTCCTATCGAATGACGTGGCCTTTGAGGTTGCCAGCGGTATATGCGAAGAGCTGAAGAAGAAGCTGAAAGGCGCACCCGTCCCCAGATTTGGGAAGAGAGAGAGCATGGTGAGATCAGCCCTACTGGAATCCATTAGAACGGTGATGGCCACCACCTCTGAGGTGGACATCTTGAAGCTGGCTTCCTCTAGGAAGGGCTCTGGAAGGCCTCTAACCATGATGTTCATAGGCATCAACGGCACGGGAAAGACGACGACCATAGCCAAGGTCGCGAAGCTCCTGATGGACAGGGGATTCAAGGTCATCCTAGCCTCAAGCGACACCTATAGGGCTGGCGCAATAGAGCAGCTAGAGGAGCACGCCAGGAGGCTTCAACTAAGGGTGATCAAGCACTCCTATGGGGCAGATCCAGCAGCGGTCGGTTTCGACGCCGTGCAACATGCCGCCTCTAGGGGGATGGATGCCGTCCTCATAGACACGGCTGGGAGGATGCAGACAGACAGGAACCTCATGGACGAGCTGAAGAAGATTAAGAGGGTGGTTCAGCCAGACCTGACCATTCTCACCGTGGACGCCCTGACGGGGAACGACGCACTTCAGCAGGCTGAGGCCTTCGATAAGGGGGTCGGATTCGACGCCGTGATCCTGGCCAAGGTGGACGCCGATGCGAAGGGGGGCTCAAGCCTGAGCGTCCCCTACGCCACCGGGAAGCCCATCATATACGTCGGGACAGGGCAGGGATACGACGACCTCCAACCCTTCGACATAGAGTGGTTTTCGGAGAGGATCCTTCCCCCCGAAGAATAATAAATCGCCACGATTAAAGGGGGATATGATGGGACTCATAGAGTTCTTCAGGTCGACCGCGAGGCTTCTCAGGGTGGTCTCTAAGCCGGACTGGAAGACCTTCTGGCTAAGCGTGAAGATCTGCCTCCTGGGAGTTGCCCTCCTCGGAGGTATAGGCTATATAATAAGGCTTGTATCCATCACGCTACAGGGTATATAGACCCTATCCGAAATCAGGCCTAGGCCTCCATATCACGTCCGAGCATAAGATAGCCTCTCTTGGCTAGGCTTCAATCCAAGGGAGGCCAAACCTGTTAGCCTTTAATCACCTCAAGATTGGTGGAACCGATAGTTTTTGAAGCTGGCAGACTCGGTTTGAAACCAAGGGGCTGAGGAGGCGAGGAGGCTTTAGAGCTGAAATTCGATCATCTCCGGAGTTGAGAGCCGACGGAAGGGCGGAGATTCATGTCCACCCATCTTAAATTCATACCTTGAATTTATCATGAGTAATGGTTATATCTCGACGAATCCACTCTACGGTAAGTCTGAGTGTGATGGTTTGGATGAGGAGAGGCAGCGGACATCCCTCTACGTGGTGAAGGTGACTAGGGGGCAGGAGAGGAATATAGCCCTGATGCTTTCGGATAGGGCGAAGGCTGAGAAGATTCCAGTAGCCGCTATTCTGGCACCGGCCGAGCTCAAGGGATATCTGATAGTGGAGGCCGATGCCCCCCACACCGTAGAGGAGCTTATCAAGGGGATGAAGCACGTGAGGCAGAGGGTTCAGGGTACACTGAGCATCTCCGAAGTTGAGAGGTATCTCGAGAGTAGACGGGCGGCCGCCGTCGAGGCCGGCGCCATAGTCGAGGTGGTGGCAGGCCCCTTTAAAGGCATGCAGGCCAAGGTGATAAGGGTTGACGAGGCGAAGGGGGAGGTGACCGTAGAGCTTCTAGAGGCAAGCTACACCCTCCCCATCACGCTCCACATGGACTATGTGAGGGAGGTGAAGAAGGCCTAGATGGTGATGAAGACCTTCAACTTCATCGTGGTCGGGGGGAAGGCCACGGGAGGCCCTCCGATAGGCCCGGCCCTTGGACCCTTAGGGGTCAACATAATGGCCGTGGTGAACAAGATAAACGAGGCCACATCGGCCTATGGAGGGGTGAAGGTCCCCGTCGAGGTGACCCTAGACACAGATACAAAGGCGTTCACGGTCAAGGTCGGGATGCTATCAACATACTCGCTGATAACCCAGGCTCTCGGTATATCCAAGGGATCCTCAACCCCGAAGAGGAGCGCGGTTGGAAACCTCACCTTCAAGCAGGTCGTCGAGATAGCTGAGAGGAAGATGGGGGGGTTGCTGGCGAACTCCCTTGGGGCGGCGGTTAAGGAGGTCCTAGGTACCTGCCTGAGCATGGGGGTCACCGTAGATGGAAGACCCGTTAAGGAGGTCCTCTCCCTCCTAGAGGCAGGGGTCTACGACGAGTTTTTAAAAGGGGACTCTTAACCTTTATATCATATCTCAAATCCTAAGGTGGAGCCCACATGTCGATGCGAAGGGAGCAGGTGATCGGCGCCATCTTGAAGGCCAGGGAAGCAGCCCCATCTAGGGGGTTCGAGCAGTCCATAGAGTTGATAGTGAACCTGAAGAACATAGATCTCAAGAGGCCTGAGAAGAGGATAAACCTGCGTGTCGAGGTCCCAAACGGCTTCGGGGGGAGAAAGGTGCTCATCTTCGCCTCAGGAGACCTAGCCCTCAGGGCCAGGAGGGCCGGAGCCGACGCCGTCATAGAGCCCTCCGAGCTGGAGGCCATGGCGAAGGATAAGAAGGAGATCAAGAGGAGGCTTAAGGAGTTCGACATCTTCTATGCGGAGGCTCCCCTGATGCCCCTGGTTGGTAGGCTGGTCGGCCCCTTCCTCGGGCCCAGGGGGAGGATGCCGACCCCCCTCCCCTCCAGCGCGCCCGTTGAGGAGATCATCGAGGCGGGGAGGAGGACCGTCTTCCTCAGGAGCAGGGATAAGCCCCTTATCCAGTGCGCCGTGGGCAGCGAGAAGATGGAAGGATCGAAGGTAGCCGAGAATATAGAGGCCATCCTCTCCAGCCTGACCCCCGCCCTGGATAGAGGCCTTGGAAACATAAGGTCAGCCTATGTGAAGTTGACTATGGGCCCAGCTGTAAGGCTCATGTGAGGAGTCATCATTGGTCTCAGAGAATAAATCTAAGATGTTCGAACAGGCCGTCAAACTCCTGGAGGACTATGATGTTATCTTCGCAGCTGAGCTATTCAAGATGAAGAGCCAGATGCTCCAAGACCTAAGAAAAGAGCTTAGAAGAGAGTTAACCCTGAAATGTATAAAGAATAATATATTAAGAAAGGCTATGGAAAAGTTGGGGTTTGAGGGCGCTGACGAGTTCATAGATAGGGCTCCAGGCTCCAACATATACATATTCTCCAATGAGAACCCCTTCAAGCTCGCCCTGATGCTGAGGAAGAGGAAGGTGAGGGTCTTCGCAAGGCCGGGAGATGTCGCCCTCGAAGACATAGTTATACCTGCTGGGAACACGGGGCTGGCCCCTGGACCATTCATCGGCAAGCTCGCAACCCTGGGAGTTAGGACCAGGATAGAGGGGGGAACCATCTGGGTCAACTTCGACACGAAGGTGGCCAGCGCGGGCGATAAGATCTCCCAGGACCTCTCAGAGATCCTGACCAGGCTGGGGATAAAGGCCGGGGAGATGGGGCTCGAGGCGAAGGCGGCCTACTGGAAGGGGAGGATCATCCCCAGAGAGGAGCTAACACTGGATGTCGAAGAGTATAGGAACCAGCTCAGGAAGGCCGTGTCAGAGGCCTTCCAGGTAGCCCTCCGGGCCTCTTACCCCACACCCCAGAGCCTACCCGTGCTTATCTCCATGGCTGCACAGAATGCGGAGAGGCTGGCCCTCAGGGCAGAATTCATAGACAGAGACACCGTCGGGAGGCTCATAGCCCTCGCCTACTCCCACGCAGCCTCCCTCGAAAGCCTCGTTGGGAGGAGGGTTGAGGAGAGCCTAGCCTCAGCTTCCTGAAAGCAGAGGCGACCCCTAGAGCTGCGGTTATAAAGAACCGAAAGGGGGGAGATCTAGACCGGGGTCAGCCACCCCGGCTTCTCTACCCTCCGCGAGAGGATGTCGGCGTAAAATTCGGCTATCCTCGTCGTTATCGGGCCAGGATACTCCCCGCCGAGCTCTATATCGTCTATGCTGGTTATCGGCGTGACCTCTGCCCCCGTCCCGCAGAGGAAGGCCTCATCGGAGGCGTAGAGCTCAACCCTGGTTATATCCCTAACCTCAACCGGTATCCCGAGGTCTCTTGGGATGAACTCCAGGAAGGTGCCTCTGGTCACAGACTCTAGGATGGAGGCCGAGACGGGAGGGGTGATGACCTTCCCATCCCTGACGGTCATGATGCAGGCCCCTGGGGCCTCCGAGACGAACCCCCTACTGTCCAAGAAGATGGCCCCGTCATAGCCGCATCTCTTCGCCTCCCTCGAGGCAAGGGCGGAGTTGGCATAGTTGGCCCAGGACTTCGCCTGGGGTGGCAGGGCGTCGCTCGCAATCCTCCTCCAGCTGCTCACCATGAAGCGTCGGCGCACCCCGAACCGGGGGTTCCCCCTCCCCAGGAGGGTGTCAAACCTCCAGACCGGTACGACGACGTGGACGGATTCCTCAGCCCCAGCCCTGGGCCAGACCCTTGGCTGGATGTAGACGTTTGACCTGAACCCGTTCGCCCTGATCGCCTCCCTAACGGCCTCTAGGAGCTGATCCTTCGTGTAGGGGATCTGGAGGCCGTCGACCGCGGCGCTCCTCCAGAGGCGGTCTATGTGAGGCTTCCACTGGAAGATGTTGAGGCCCCCCTCCCCCAATATGTCCCCCTCCACATAGGCCTTTATCCCCTCGAAGATCCCGAGGTAGATGGGCTCCATGGCTGAGACCAGAGCCCTATCCGTCTCGACTATCTCGCCGTTCATCCAACAGTAACGGGCACCCCTAAAGGCTGCAGACATAGACACCCGATAATATTATACCATAAGTTATTAAAGGGTTTACTCAAGGGTTCTCTCCGGTTCGTCTCCGGCCAGGGTGGGTTAACATAAAAATATGGGAGGGTTTAAACCCGCTCTATCTTGAAGATCACCGGCCTAAGGCCGTCCGTGCAGCAGTTCACGGAGACCCCCTCCTCCTCGTACCAGTGGAAGTCTCCATAGAATCGGAGGGTCTGAACAACCTTGTATAAATCGTTCCAGGCCCATCCGCAGAACCCCTCCGGCATCCTCCCATCCCCTTCAACATAGAAAACCTGTCCATCGTGGAAGAGTTCACATGGGCCCGTCGGAGCCCCCCTTATCGGAGGCGCCTCGAAGACCTCTCCTGGCTTGAAGCGCCTCAGAACCGTGATCCTAAGCCTGCTCGCCCTCTCAACCAACCTGTCTCATTAACCAGTTGTAGTCGAGGCATATTAGTCTTCCCATATACTTTGGATAAAACCTTTGAATAGGATTTCTAGGGTGCTGTTCCAAACATCGATAATCTTTAATCGATCTATTCAATCTGTATAGATGGGCTTGAGGAGGCGTAGAGCGACCGTTGTGAGGGTTGAGGATGCCTCCACCCTGATAATCAGACCCTATATGGCTGTGAGGCTTGCAGGCGTGGAGGCCCCTCCAAGGGGTTCACCTGAGGCTGAGATGGCTAGAAGGAGGCTTGAGGAGCTCTCCCTCAACAGGATGATAGAGTTCGAGACCGTGGAGTGGGATCGACTTGGGAGCAGCATCGCCGTGGTCTGGCTTGAAGGCTTAAACCTCAACGAGGAGATGAGGACCTATTTGGGAAGGCTGGCCCAGAAAAATTAATATACCATGATGGATCTCCTGGAGGGATTCGAGATGGTGATGAGGTCCGGAACGGTCGTGGAGGTTATGGACGCCGTCTCCTTCAGGCTGAGAACAGATGCTATCCTCGTTCTAGACGGCGTTGAACCCCCTCCCAGAGGCTCAGAGGCTGAGAGGAGGGCGAGGGAGAAGCTCTCGGAACTCGTCTTAAAGAAGAAGGTTCAATTTGAAGTAACAGAGTTTGATGAGTTTGGAAGGACAAGAGCAAAAGTAAATGTAGAAGGTTTAAATATAAACGAGGAAATGGTGAAATACATTAAAGGCCTTTAATGTCTACATGAGGAAAAATCTATCGTAAATTTTATCTATTTAAATTATGTCAACGAAATAATTATTATTTTATTACGGCATAAAATTCCTATGAAATCATAATTCGGTTATTACCATAATAATGGTTTTTAATTTTAATACCGTTGTTCTCAGTTTTTTATGAGGTCGACTTTTGAATAATGGTTGTTTTTAAATTTTTGTGGCATTTTATTGTTTGAATTATAATTTTCGTTTTATAAAATAGAGGATGGTTTACTCCTTGACGTGTTTCAGTTCTCTTGCCTCTACAGCTCCCAGGTACATCTCGGTCAGCTGTGGATGGTTCAGGAGCTCCTGGGCGGTCCCCTTAAAGGTGAACCTACCCCCCCTCATCATGTAGGCGATGTCTCCAACCTCTAGAGCCCTTCTAGCCCTCTGCTCGACGAGGACTATCGGGAGACCGGTAGTCTCGGCCATCTCCTTCAGCTTCCTGAGGACGTCGTTTACAAGTTTAGGCATCAGGCCGGCGGTGGGCTCGTCTACGAGCATCACCTTGGGATCCCTCATGAGGACCATGCTCTCAGCCAGCATCTGCCTCTCCCCTCCGCTGAGGGTTCCAGCCGACCTCTTCAGGAATCCCTTCAGGACGGGGAAGAGGGTGAAGACGAGCTCCAACTTGTCCTCGATCATCTTCTCATCGTTTATCGTGTAGGCCGCCATCTTCAGGTTCTCCTCGACGGTGAGGCGGCTGAATATGTTGCCAACCTGGGGCATGTATCCTATCCCGATCTTCGTCCTCTCGTATGGGGGAAGCCTGGTTATGTCTTTTCCTTGGAAGATTATTTGGCCTGAGTAGACCGTGACGAGGCCCATTATAGCCTTTAGGAGGGTCGTCTTACCCACCCCATTGGGTCCGACGATGACGGTCACCTCACCCTCAGGGGCCTCGAAGTCTAGGTCGTAGATCACGTGGATCGGGCCGTAGCCCACATTCAACCCCCTGGTCTCAATGATGTTGGCCATTTCACTCACCCAGGTATGAGGTCACTACTCTTGGATCCTCAAAGACCTCCTCAGCCGTCCCCTCGCATATTATCTTTCCCCTGTCCATGGCGAAGACCCAGTCCGCGTACTGGGCCGCGACCTCAAGCCTGTGCTCTATCACGAGGAAGGTTATGCCAAGCTCATCCCTGAGGCGGATGACATGGCTGAATATCTGGTGGCACAGCTTCGGATCTATGCTCCCCACGGGCTCATCCAGCAGGATGGTCTCCCCACCGCTCATGAGGGCCCTTCCGATCTCCAGGAGCTTCAGCTCTCCCCCGCTCAGGGTCTTCGCGGGCATAGCCCAGACATGCCTGAGGCCGAGGATCCTCAGGAGCTCCGCAGCCCTCCTAACGGCGCTCACCTCGCTCTCCAACCAGCTGGGCTTGAAGAGGGATAGGAAGATGTTCTCCCCCGCGTTGTCTGGCAGAGCAACTAGCATGTTCTCAAGGGTGGTCAACCTGAGGAATGGAGAGGCTATCTGGAAGGTCCTGACCAAGCCCATCCGAGCGATCCTATACATCTCCCAACCGGTTATCTCCCTGCCCCTATAGTAGATCCTCCCCTCCTCCGGCTTGAAGATCCCTGAGATGCAGTTGACCAGCGTGGTCTTCCCGCAGCCGTTAGGGCCGACGAGGAGGTATATCCCCCCCTCCTTAAGGCTCATGCTGACACCGTCGACGGCGGCGAACTTCCCAAAGTACTTCCTAACATTCTCGGTTCTAAGGACCTCAGTCATCCCAAACTTTTTGATATTATTATCCAACGTTTAAATTTTTTGGCGCCGCGCCCATTTAGTGAATGGCCTGTTATAGAATATAAGCGTTTTTTTAATTGGTTGTAGACTTTTTCTTCGGTGTATCTTGTGAGGAGTATTGTGAATATGTTTTTGAGGCCTTCCGTTGACCAGTTCATCCATTTCTGTTTGCTCTTTTGGATGTCTCTCCCATCAGCCTCTCTATCCGGTTCGTGGCACACGGCATCTTTCTTCTAGGGCTAGCTCGACGAAGGTGGCCATGAGCCTAGCGTTCCTAGGTGATGCCTTGATGTAGCCTCTTCCTTCAAGGTTGTCCGCCGTCTCATGGAGTCTTCTAAGCCTCTCTCCGATCCTGACTCTCAGCAGCTCCTTGTTCCCGTCTCTTCCAGGCTTTCTCCGGAGTCTATGAGGGTGAGGGGTGCTTGTTTGGCTGCTCCCTCAACCTCCATCTTCTCCCCATAGGGTGTATGTTGGGATTTTAGGGCTTCAGTATGCTCAGCGCCTCCTCTCGGCTTTAGGGCGTTTATCCGACCCGGCTCGTCATCCGATATGAGGAACTCCAGGGTGGGCCATCCGCCGTTAACCCAGGTGTAGGAGCTCCGTGGGATAGGAGTAGATGGACGCTGTTCATCCCACCTCTCCCTAATCCCCCTATCTCTGTCGAGCAAGCACCACTCCAGACCCGTCACCTCTCCTTTTCGCCTCCAGGAGCCTGGGCGCTATCTCCTCACGAGGCTAGGGGCCTCCCAGGATGAGCCCCCTCCTGTTGGGATGGCTGCGGGAATCTCTGGATCTGCAGAGCTGGGTGATGAGACGCTCCTGCCTCAGCTCAATCAGCCGTACAAGCTCCGAAAGTGAACGGCCATTGGAGCGCTCAATGAAATGCGAAAGGATGGCAACGAAGCCTATATCCCCCTTCAGGCTTACCTCACCCCTATCCTGCCAATGCCAGCACAGAGGAGGCGAAAAGTAGGCTCAAAAGCCAACCTACAACTGCACGCCAAGAATTTTCCTATCAAGGTCGTAGAATGGGCTCTCCCAATAAAAGAGGATTTTCTAAATATTAACGATTTGTCGCGGTTCTTATAAAATATTGATGAATAACAAATGACCCTCAAACTAATGTCTCCCATTTTGAGAGAGGCAACTAGCTTTTCAACCGTTGAAAGATGAAAGTGGTTCGGCCTGAGTTGATCTATTGATAGGAATATTGAACAACTCTAAGAAAAAGAAAGGGGGGTTTATTTTAAGATGCTAACCTAGGGCTGGAACCTTTATGCCTTCCTTGGCTAGGACATCGGTGTACCAGGTTACCTTTCCCGTGACACCATCGAAGAAGCCGTATTTGACGTTGTCGACCTTCCCATCGCCATCTGGGTCTCCATAGCCCCATATGTCGTAGTTGCCGTGGGCCCTGTCCCCAGCCTCATTAAGCCTCGTCCATCCGCTTGCCCCAAACTGATTGTAGGTTATGGGGTGGATGGTCGGGATGATGACCTTCGGATCGGTGCTCTGGGTCTGGAGAACCGCATATGCCATGGTCCAAGCAATGTCATATGTGCAGGCCGTGTAGTACCCAAAGGGCTGCTTGACAAGGGCATAGTAGCGGTCGTATAGGGCTGAGTACTTTGGGGACTCGGCTGGCGCGGCCAGGGTGCTGTATATCTTCAGCTTGTTCGACTGGGTTGGGGCGTCGTCTATGAGCCTCTGCGTCATACTGGTCCCGTCTGATCCGAACCAGAAGAGGTTGTAGATGGTTGGGTAGTCCTTGGCCTGCGTCACTATGGTGACTATCTCCTCGAAGCTGAGGACCTCGACGGCGACTGCATCCTTCCCGTACTGGGCCACGGCCGCCTTGGCCTTGTCCTCCATGGTTGCGAGGTAGCTGCTGAACTCCGTCACCTCCGCCGCGTACCTAACCCTGTCGAGGATGGTGACATCCCTCTTTGGAAGCTCCTTCTCAAGGATGTTGTATATCCCATCTGCCCATGCGTCTCCGCGCTGCATTACGATGACGGCCTTGATCCCCCAGCTCCTCAGCATCTCGGCTATGGCTGGAGCCTGGACCGTGTCATCGGGGCACATCCTATAAAGGTTGTCGCCCTTAATCGCCAGCAGGGGTGATGTGCTTGAGGGGCTGAAGAGCAGCATGTTGTTCTCGTTCACGTATGATAGGGCCGCCTGGGCCTGGGAGGACCACCTTCCGCCGATGACGAGGTTTACCCCCATAGCCTTATAGGACTGGATCTTCTCTAGGTGGATGGCCGCCTGACCCTGCGCGTCGTCGATGAGGAAGTCGAAGGATACGTTGTAGCCCAGCTTTTTAGCGAAGTCGTTGAGGTCCGGTTTGAGTATCTCGGCGACGAAGGGCTTCTCCGTCTCCAGACCAGTTGTTGTTGATTGTATGTCCCCTATCTTAATCGTCTTTCCCTTGAGGGGCTGAACCTCAACAGGCACCGTCTTCTCCACAACCTTCTCTGTAACCTTCGGCGGAGCCGCATAATAGCCGATTCCAGCTCCAATCCCTAGACCCACTAGGAGCATCACTATTACGGGAACAACAACTCTGCGTTCCATAACGCTTCACCGAGGATTTTTCAACCTTAATACCGTCATAATTCTATATAAAATTTTGTAGGCTCTTGGGGGATAGGGGCACGCCGGATAATGGGTTTAAAGGGGGTTCGCGAAAAAGATTAATAGGACTGGCCTTATTTAGAACAGGGTTTCAGATGATGATCCCGCCTCTCTTGATGGCGGCCATAGTGTACGCCTGCCTGATAACCATCTTGAGCATCGGGTTCACCTTGACCTATCTAACGGCCAAGATACCTAACTTCGCCCATGGAACCTACGCCGGCATAGGCATCTACATAAGCTACACCGTATCTAAGATAATGGGCCTCTCACCCTACATCGGTTTCCCCTTAGCCTTTCTTCTCGGGGGCGGAATAAGCATAGTGATATTCTTGTTGGTTATCAACGTCCTCCAGAGGATTGGCGGTGGAGCCATCGTCCTAACCATTTCTACCCTCGCCATCCAGATATTCCTCACAGCCTCCCTCAACATCTACGCTTTCTGGCTACGTGAAACTTGGAAAACATACAGCATGGCCTTCATGCTGAAAGAGTTTGACTTCTATGTGGGAGGCTATCCGGGAGTCTTCCCGGTGACGCTAGTTTTGTGCATAGTTACAGTCATCCTCCTCCACTACATGTTGACTAGGACTAGGATTGGGGTGGCCATGAGGGCGACCGCGGAGGACCCGGAGTTGGCGTCGGTTCTTGGAATCAACATCTACAGGGTTCAACTCTTCTCCTGGTTCCTCACGGGGGGGATGGCCTGCCTCGCTGGGGCCTTCCTCCCCATGTGGTTCCAGTCCTCTCCAACCACTGGAGCAGCCATCATAACGAGCATAATGGCCGGAAGCCTGCTGGGAGGGTTTGAGAACGTTTATGGAGCCATCATTGGAGGCTTCGGCGTGGGCTTCTCCGAGATCCTCTTGACCTACTGGCTTCAGGGGATATGGGGCACATGGGTTGGGGAGTACAGGCCTCTGATACCGATGTTCTTCCTCATAGCGGTCCTACTATTGGAGCCTAGGGGCCTCCAGGGAGTGTATGAACGGCTAGCCGCCACCAAGACGGGGGAGAGGCTCATAGGGTTCTTTTCAAGGGGTAGGAGCGTGCCCTAGATGATCGAGCTGATAGGCGCCCTGGCAGGGGAGATAACCGGCGAGGCCAGGCTCATCGTGGACATAGCCATGTTCTTCGGCCTCCTCGTCATAGTCGCCATGGCATTGAACTTCCAGTACGGAAATGCGGGGGTTCCGAATATGGGATGCGCCGTACAGGTGATAGTGGGAGCCTTCACGGTCAGCGCCATAACCATGAGGCTGGCCTTCTGGATAGTCGAGTCGGCAGGTATAAGGCTCCTCCCCTACGCGTCGGACTTCGACTGGGTATACAACAACCAGATAAACGTCCATGTGCTGACTAACCCATACCTTAAGGGGCATCCATTCGTCGCGGTATCCCTCCTACTCTTCTCCATGGCCCTAGCCCTGGTGCTCGGCGCCCTTATAGGATGGCTCATGTCCCTCCCCGCCATCAGGCTGAGGGCAACCTACCTGATGATAGTGCTGATCACCATGGCCGACACCTCACAGATATTTGGGAGGAACATACCCCAGATAAGCGGTGGAACCCTAGGGGTCTTCGTGCCAAACATATTCGCCTGGTACCCCGGAGACAGAGGCGTCATAACCGCGGTGATCACCCTAGCCATAGGCCTGGTCGCCTTCTTCATATTCAGGACCATGCTAAACTCGCCCTATGGAAGGCTGATGAGGGCCATAAGGGAGAACGAGGTTACGGTGGCCAGTGTGGGAAAGAACGTGGTCGGGATCAGGAGGAACATCCTTGTCTTCGCCTCTGGGATAACCGCCCTGGCTGGGGTTCTCAACGCCTTCTACTTCTCCTTCGTCGTGGAGGCAAACTATCAGAGGGCCTGGTGGACCTACTGGCCCTGGCTGATGCTCATCCTAGGAGGGCCTGGAAACAACGCTGGAACATTCTTGGGTTGCGCCTTGGTTGTAGCGATGAGGAGAGTCATAATATACTATAAGTGGATATTCGACCAGTACTTCTTCTTCCCCATCTCATACTTCGAGGATATCCTCCTGGGCACGCTGCTCATCCTCGTAATGATCTTCAGGCCAAGCGGAATAATCCCAGAGAAGCTCCTCTACATCCCCGGCGTACCATATGGAAGGCTGGTGAGGGAGGAGGTGAAGGTAGACTGGAGGAAGGCGCCAAGAGCCAGAGCCGCCGGGGAAAGGCCGAGATGGATGTTCTGGAAGAGATAGGAGGCTAGACCAGATGGATTGGGACCCGATACTATTCTGGGTCATGATCGCGATATGGATAATAATGCCCACCTTCATAGTGATAGAGGAGATAAGGGAGAGAAGAGCCCTAGCAAGGGATAGAGAAACCGAGTAAAAGGTGCCCAATATCCCCCTATTTTTAAATTTACAAAATAACTTTATGTAAATTTTAATATTATCTAGGTATTAATTTCATCAAACAAAATTTCCAGCCTAAAACATCCCAACATAACCTCATCCTTCCGTGTGAGGTTTTTTCCGTTGACAATGTTAAAATGAAGCTGTTGGGGGAGGGGCAAACCATTTTTCCCGTATGTATTGATGGTGTTCCTTAATAACATTTCTGGGAATAGGATTTTCAATTTCTACATCTCTGATTTTCTTTGTAAGTTCTTCATCTATTGTATATATCTTGTTGATTCCGAGCATTTTGGCTAGTTCTATTAGGTAACCGTCCTATGAGGATGTGTTCAGCTCTGCTGCTGAGGCCAGGGCCCTTTCGGCGACGGCTTTTGGGAGACCATCATAGAATGCCGGGGACTCTACGGAGAGGAGCTCACCGTAAAAACAGATTAAGAGGTGAAGCTTTATAGGCTCAATAGTTTTTTAATGAGGAATTCAGCTTTTGGAGCTTTGATCCTAACATCATCCAAATCTAAGAAGTTGTGGTAGAAGTTGGCATGAAAGCTCTCAGCATCGCTGAAAGCCCTATAAATTTCGGCGTCCCTCAATTCTATCGATAATTGCTTAATAAAATCCTTTAATTCTCTGTGTTCCTTCAGAATTTTGCCTTTAGATTTAAGGGCATATGCATTAATCGCTGCCGTTAATGCTCCCCAGAGCACTTCAGAAGCCTTCTCAGATTTCCCTTCACCGACATATTTTCTCGCTTGGTTTAGATAATCAACACTAAGTTTAACATAGTGCTCGTAATTACTCCTGCTTAATCCCTGAGATTTCAAGAATCTTCCCACTCCGCTTATCGATTTTAACCATAAAAACATTTGTAAGAGACTCAACCTTCACAAGCCAGATCTGGTTATGCGTGTCAAGCTTAGCCTCCGAAACAAAGAGAAAGGCCCATCCAGCCTTTCTCATGACCTCTAGTGCTAACTCAGCAGCTTTATCAGCGGAGTCGACCTCAGAAGCTTTCGTTGCCATAAAATCTTTCCTCTAATGGTTTTTCCTCCTTCTTTTTTTTATAAGCATTTGGGGAGCGAGGTTGGTCGTGTTTAGTTAAGATCTTTGGGCTGTTCTCTTCCCAGCTCCTTAGAGGCGGTGAGCCATGTTTGTTAGGGAAAGGACAGCCCGCTGGATGATATTCTATGGCGTCTACTTATACCTGTCGGGCCTGTCGCTTAGGAGGGTCTCGGCCGCCCTGGCGCCATTCACTAGGAGGTGTTGGACGGCCGTCTGGCTCTGGGTTCAGGCCTGGGCAGTGCTGTGGGGGGCCTCTTCACCCCAAGGGCTGCTGAGGCCTTTGTAGATGAGGCCCAGGTCTGGGTTCATGGCGAGGCTTTTGGCTCTGGGTGGCCTACGACATCCGTGGGAAGGCCATCCTCCGCCTTGAGATAAGCACCGTCAGGTGCGGCCTAACGGCCTACAGGTTCCTTAGGAGGCTTAGGTCTGAGAACGGCGTCCGCACAGTCTATACAGATGGCGGGCCATGGTATCCATGGGCTGCAAGCCAGGCTCAGGCATGTGGTGATAGGCTTGAGGTGCAACATGGCAGAGTTTCATTGAAACCATAAAGGAACGCCTCAAGGCCTTTGACGTCCACCTCCCCTGCCGATACGGCGAGAAGAGGCACATAAAGAACTTCTTCAGCCTATACAAGGTTTACTACAACCACACCAGCCACCACCTAACCCTAGGAGGGCCCCCAACACCCATAAGGGGCGAAACATAAGGGCTGAGATTCCAAAACCTCATCAGGGAGGCGATACCCCATGCCCTTAACTAAACACGACCGCGAGGTTTTGTTCGAAGGCAGGGATTTAGTCGTTTTGCTGAGTCAATTTTATTTTAAGTGTTAAACCGAGGAATTATCTGCGATTGAGAGCTTATATGCGTTTAGAAAGCTCTACAGTTCTGTTTGCAATTTTCATCCAAGATATGATGCTATTAGAAATTTGTTCAATTTCGTCCAGAGATAGTTAGAAAAATTGTGCAAATTTAAAAATAAAGGGTTTCCAGCCAAAAACAGCATAACACAACCTCATCTAGTCAAGTAAAGCAAGATAGAAATTTTACGCCGAAACCGGATCATAATAATTGATGATGTAAAAATTTAAGATGATGAACTTATGGAACAAGCCATAAAGCAGATATTTCCAGTTCATAAGGGGCTTGCTCGATTTCCTGCTCATATGTTAAATCGAGAAACCATTCTAGAAACAGGGATGTCGTATAGAAGGTTGTTACAGGGTTGTCCAGATATTATCGCCATGAGATGTTTCTAGAGCTTTAGATGTTGGGGATGACGAGGTACTTTAGGATCTGCTCTGGTGGGATCCTCTGGGTCTTCCCCCATGCTATGCCCACAAGGTCTCCCTTCTCAACCTCGGAGAAGACGAGATAGGCCATTATGACGTTGAAGCCGAAGTCGTTGAGGGTTCGCCCCCTTCTCGCGGCCATGTACATCTGTTCCCTTGTCCTGGTCCTGATCAGGGCCACATCTCCCTCATATATGGGGGAGAGGATCTCGGAGTAGGGTGAGCCTAGGCTTGAGATCGCCGACCTGAGATCCCTAGACTCCATCACCATCCTTATCTCGTCGAGGCCTATCTTGAAGGTCGCGGGGAAGAGCTCCTCAAGGAGGGCTGGGAGGGGGAGCCCCCTCCTCTTCAGCGCCGCGAGGAGGTTCTCGATATCTGTCTCCAGCTCAACGATCCACCTCACGAGGACCCTGTTCCAGTGGGGGAGGGGCTCGAGGGACTTGAGGGTCGTGGAGGCGTATATGTGGTTTAGGGCCAGCTCGAGGGGCCATATGGCCTCGAGCCTCCTGTAGAGCTCCATTCCCCCCACAAGCCTAGCGTATGGGGTTCCGCTGAGCATCTCCACCGCCCTCTCCAAGGATTCGGCCTCGGCGAGGGCCTTGAAGCTCCCAGCCATGTAGGGCTCGATGGGGACGAGGCTCTCCAGTATCCGTTGGGGGGGCATGAAGCTGTACTTTCCCCTCAGGATCCTCTTTAGGTTTAGAACCTCGAACCTCAGGTAGTAGTATGCCCTGAGGAAGTCCGCGATCTTTCCGGGGGCCAGCTCCACAACCCCAGCCATCCTATCTATGAACTTCCCGTAGAACACCCTCTCCAGGGCTATGGAGGGGTCTCCTCCCGCCTCCGGGGTGACAACCCCATAGGGGGTCTCGGATAGAAGTCGGGTGAAATCCTCCAAGGTCTCTGTATAGGCCAGGTTCCTCATCTGTTCAGGGGTGAGGAGGCTCGATATCAGGGCGTGGCTCCTCACCACGGCGTACTCCAGGCCTGGGCTCACTCTCTGCGGCGTGCCAGTGCCCCTCCGACGAGCTTCATCTTAACGAGCTCCTCGAGGCTCTCGTCGTCCAGCTTCTCCTGGATGAACCTTATTATCTGCCGATAGGCAGGTATGACTATGTTCTCAAGGGCGTTGACCTTCCTGTTCGTCTTCCCCAGCTCGTCCGCTATCCTCTCAGCCCTCGCCTCGAACTCTGCGAGGCGGACCATATCCTCGAGCACCCCCAACACCTTCGAGGCCGTGTGGCTTAGGGTTATGTCCAGCTCCCCCACTATCTCCGGCTTCCTGAGGATCTTCACATATGGGTATCGGACGCCCATGACGCTTCGGGGGAGGACCTCCACCTCCAATGCCTT
Source organism: Candidatus Bathyarchaeota archaeon (assembly GCA_037439685.1). Lineage (GTDB taxonomy): Archaea > Thermoproteota > Bathyarchaeia > TCS64 > TCS64 > JAGTRB01. The sequence goes on from JBBIVO010000020.1 coordinate 22,033, forward strand.
CCTCACCGACATGGCCTGGCTCCTGACCTCGGTCGGCCCAATGGATAGGTAGGCAGCGGTTAGGGCCGAGTAGGCCTCCTTCAGGCTCTGGAGGAGGAGCCTCCTCCTCCCCTTGAGGATCTCCAAGGATGCGCTCAGCTCCTTGGCGAGGTGGTCACGCTTGAGCTTCAGGAACTCGCATCCCCTCTCTATGAAGCCTATCCTCCTCTTAAGCTCCATCAGGTAGCCCTTGGTAGGCCTGACCGTCATGAGGGTCGACAAGGCTACTCGACCCTCCTATACCTCGGGTGGAACTCCTTTATGTAGGCCTCCCTGATTCGGATAAGGTCCTCCTCGGGGAGAAGCGCCAGGAGGTCCCAGGCGATGTCTAGGGTCTGCTGTATGGTTCTGTTCTCGTATGGCCCCTGATTCACGAACCTCTTCTCGAACTGGTCTGCGAACTCGAGCCACGTCCTCTCCCTATCGCTCAGCCCCACCACACCCACTATCCTCACCAACCCCCTGGCCCTAGTCCCCTCGGCGTAGGCCATGTAGAGCTGGTTTGAGACATCGGCGTGGTCCTTCCTCGTCGTCTTCTCTCCTATCCCATCCTTCATAAGCCTTGATAGGCTTGGAAGGACGTTGATGGGTGGATATATGCCCCTCAGCGCCAGCTCCCTCTGGAGGATTATCTGCCCCTCGGTGATGTAGCCCGTGAGGTCGGGGACCGGATGGGTAATGTCTCCCCCTGGCATCGTCAGGATGGGCATCAGGGTGACAGAGCCCCTCTTCCCAACGATCCTGCCAGCCCTCTCGTAGATTGTTGCAAGGTCGCTGTAGAGGTATCCTGGATACCCCTTCCGGGTTGGGATCTCCTCCCTGGCTATGGAGATGCTCCTCAGGGCCTCCGCATAGTTGGTCATATCGGTCATTATGGTGAGCACATGCATGTCCAGGTCGAAGGCGAGGTACTCGGCTATGGTCTGGGCTATCCTTGGGGTGACGATCCTCTCAATAGGGGGGTCGTCGGCCAGGTTGAGAATCATGACAGCCTTGTTTAGGGCCCCAGTCTTCTCGAACTCCTCCCGGAAGAACTCGGCCTCCTCGTTCTTTATCCCCATGGCGGCGAAGACTATGGCGAACTCCTCCTCCCTACCCGGGATGGTGGCCTGCCTGGCTATCTGGGCCGCAAGCTGGTTGTGGGGGAGGCCGGACTCGCTGAATATGGGGAGCTTCTGACCCCTAACTAGGCTGTTCATCCCATCTATGGCTGATATGCCTGTCTGGATGAACTCGCTGGGGACATCCCTAGCAGCCGGGTTTATGACGCCACCCTGGACATCCCTCACATCCGTGCTGAGAGGCCTGGGCATCCCGTCCAGGGGCCTGAAGCTCCCGCTGAAGACCCTCCCTATCAGCTCCTCCGAGACAGGTATCCTCAAGGCCTCCCCTGTGAACCTGACCCCCACATTCAGGTCCATTCCACTCGTCTCTCCGAAGACCTGTATGAGGGCCCATTCCCTAGAGACATCGAGCACGGTTCCCAGGACCTCTTCGCCCGTTGGGGTGGTTATCCTCACCACCTCATCGAAGGCCACATCCCTAACCCTCTCGGCGAAGAGGAGGGGCCCCTTGATCTCCGTCGTCGTCTTGTAGAGTAGACCCGCCTCCTCAAGCCTCATCTCGGCACCACCTCGTACTCCTTGGCCAGCCTATCGATCTGAGTCTTCATCTCAACTCTAGCCTCCTCTATGGGCCTTGTACCCTCCCTCTCCTTGAGGCGCATCAGCTCAGGGACTATTTCGAGCTCCCTCACCTTCTCTATGGGGATCCCGTGGCGTATTAGGGGCTCTGCATGGTTGTAGAAGTCAACTATTATCTTCAGGAGGGATGCCTGCTTCTCTGGCTCGCAGTACTTGTCCACGTCGTGGAAGGCGCTCTGGACGAGGAAGCCCTCCCTGAGCATCTCGGCAACGAGGAGGATAAGCCTCTGCTCGTCTGGGAGGGCCTTCTCCCCTATTATCCTCGCCGTCTCCTCTATCTCAGCCGCCTCCTCCAGGAGGCCCAGGGCGACCGCCCTCACCTGATCCCAGCTCCTCTCATACTTCGACCACCACTGGGAGGCCACGTCGAGATACTTGCTGAAGCTCCTAAGCCAGTTTATGGCGGGGAAGTGCCGCCTGAAGGCCAGCTCCTGGTCGAGGGCCCAGAAGGTCCCGACATACCTGAGGGTGTGGGTTGTCACGGGCTCGCTGAAGTCTCCGCCGGGAGGCGAGACCGCCCCCAGAAGGGTTAGGCTCCCCACTCGTTGGCTGGATCCCAGGGTGACAACCCTCCCAGCCCTCTCATATATCTCAGCTATCCGGTCGGATAGGTAGGCTGGATAGCCGCTCTCAGCTGGGATCTCCTCGAGGCGCCCGGAGATGTCCCTGAGGGCCTCAGCCCATCTAGATGTCGAGTCGGCCATCACGGCCACGTCGTAACCCATATCTCTATAATACTCGCCGAGGGTGATCCCGAGGTATATACTCGCCTCCCTTGCAGAGACTGGCATGTTGCTCACGTTTGCGACTATGACCGTCCTCTCGATCAGCCTCCTCCCGCTCTTTGGATCCGTCAGCTCGGGGAAGTGGGCCACAACATCGGCCATCTCGTTCCCCCTCTCCCCACAGCCTATCAGGAGGATGACATCCGCGTCCGCCCACTTGCTGATCTGCTGCAGCATAACGGTCTTCCCCGTCCCGAAGCCCCCTGGGATGCTGGCTGTTCCCCCCTTGGCAACTGGGAAGAATGTGTCGATGACCCTCTGCCCTGTCACGAGGGGGATGGATAGCGGGAGGCGCTCCTTGAAGGGGCGGGGGCGCCTAACAGGCCAGGGGTGCATCAGCCTCAGCTCCACCATG
>JBBIVO010000021.1:0-10675 GCA_037439685.1 Candidatus Bathyarchaeota archaeon
GTCGACGCCCCACCATGTGGAGTATAGGAGGAAGACCACAACATTATCCGTCGAGGGGGCGAACATCTCCACGTTCAGGCCAAGGAGGAGCATGGCCACCTTGTACCCCCCAAGAATTAATGATGCGATGGGCCCCTCCCTCGAGGCCTTCCCCTCACCATCCGAGAGGTAGGGCCTCCTTAGGGAATCGACGATGCTAGCCCTCATCGCCCTCCTCGCGGGGCCGTAGACGGATAGTATGGAGAGGGAGAGGCTTAGGAGGAGGGATATGGCGGCCGTGGCGGGTGATGGGGGTGGGGGAAGCCCAATGGCCTGAATCGGCAAGGCCAGGGTGGCGAGCATCCATCCGGTGAGGAGCCCGATCAGACCGGCTGAGAGGCCGGTGATGGCGGCCTCTAATAGGAGGATCTTGAACACCTGCCTCCTCCTCATCCCCCTCGTGAGTAGGAGGGCGACCTCCCTACCCCTCATGTCCATCGCCATATCTGAGACGGTTACTCCGAGGTACCAGGATGAGAAGAAGACGGGCATGGCGACTAGGATGGTGCTCGCCCTCATTCCGGATATGTTCGCCCCGATGGCCTCCAGGGCCTGTCCTAGATAGTTCACCGGCACATACATGTATCTAGCCCCCAGGCTGTTTATCCTCTCGAAGACCTGCTTTACGGCCCTCTCGGAGGCCTCGATGCTCCATGGATTGACCAGCTCCCCCCTATCCAGCCCTATCATCAGATCGGCCCTCATAACCCTCGTTGGGAGCCTCCCCTCGGCGTAGATGGAGCCTAGGAGGTCGGTAAGGGTCTCCTCCCTTATTATAAGAAGCCTGTAGTGGGGCCTCCTCTCCGGGCCCGCCCCGAACATTACGGATCGGAGGAGGTGGGGGAACCTCCCCATAGCTGCGGAGAAAAGCTCCTCATCGATTTGGACATATCCCCCAACGTTGAGGGTGTAGAACCTGGGCTCGAACCCCGCGACGATGCTGTAGGGAACCCACGTCGAGACCTTAAGGGTTATATTATCTCCGACTCTGAGGCTCGACGCCTCCACGGACCCCTCCTCCACATATGCCTTACCCACCTCAAGGGCTTCAACCCCCCTCACCCTCTCCAGCAGGCTTGAGTTGCCCCTAACGGCTAAGAGGATGATGGGGATCCCCTCGCCAGTCCCATTCAGCTCGGCCTCGAACCTGATGATGTGTTCGACGTTCCTCACCCCATCTACCTCTCGGATCATCCCCTCGGCCGCGTCTATGCCCAGTTGGGTGATGTTCCTCCCCTCAGCCGTGGAGATGATGTCGAACTCCATGGCCTTGAGGGCCTTATCCAACATCGCTGCCCCGACGGCATCGGCGCCCTGGAGGACCCCGGAGAAGAAGGCGACGGCTAGGGCCACGCTCAGGAGGAGGGGGATGAATACGCCTCCGCCCCTTATCACCCTCTTCGCCGCGTAGCTGAGCATACAAGATAAGGGAGGGAAAACCGAATAAAAACATTAATCCCCCTTTAGGAATTAGAAGGATCCCCTGAATGACGGCCAACCATCCTCCACATAAATCTCCTTGACATATTAAATGTTATAAACCCAATAAAAGAATCTAATATGAAAATTAAAGCCGTTGAAGGACCGAGCACCGTCAGATGCTCATAATAAATATAATTGATGAGGGCCATCACGAGATTGGCCGATCGGATTTTCGTCCAATTCTCTGCCTCTGCGGAGATCTGGCTGTTCCTAGGATCTCCTAGGGCCCCTCGAATTTAGGGGGGAAGGTTACCCTCTTTAACTGACCAGCAGTATCGCCACTATCAATCCATAGATGGCCAGCCCCTCACCGAGAGCCACGAAGAGTAGGGACCAGATCGACAGCTCGGGCCTCTGGAGGAGCATCTCCGAGCCCGCCTTCACAGCCGCCACGATACATAGGGCTGCCGCGAAGGCTGCACCGATCATGGTCAGGGCTCCCATGAGGGGGCGAAGGGCCTCAACCTCCATCAAACCACTCTCACCTCCGAAGACTGTTATGAACAGGATACTTAGAGCAAATACGATCAGAGACACTACTCCTACCGATCTTATATCGTCGAAGGCTCCCTTTATGCTTTTTTCATCGCCTCCTCCTGTCGAGAGCGTGGTGGAGAGCAGGAATCCGAGGAAGAGGAGAATTCCTAGCAATAGCGTCATTAGGGTGGATAGCTGTCCCATCATCATCATGAGGCCTAACAGAAACCCGTAGACGAGTATTAGGGATCCTATGAGGTTTAGGGATACCCCCCATACCGATGGCCTCCCCCTCTCAACGGCTGCTGAGGCGTTTATCGTGGCTGCGTGGGTTATGCACCATGCTGCAGCTATTATGCTGGTTGCGAGGGTTATCGCAGCGGATATAAGGTTATCGACAGCCATCACCTCCTTGGGTTCGATATGCCCCGGAAATACCTTTCGGCTTCATTTAATGTTTTCACCCGTTCCCCCTAGAATCGTTCATTAGATCTATTTATTTTTTTCAGGGTGTTTGTGTTATTGTCTGGGCCTCAGCCCCCTCCGAGCCTAGCTCGAAGGGTTTGAAGGGCACCCCCTTACCTTGGAAGAACTTTCCCATGAACTCGTAGTATAGGAGCCTCAGGGATTGGACGGTGCTGGAGATGAACTCGAAGGTCATGGCTATCCCGTTGGTCATCACAAGCCCTCCCGGGCCCATGAAGTGTCCTAGGGCCTCTGCGGCTATCGCTAGGCTGGCGTGGGCCAGTGCGAAGGCGGCTATTCGGAGGAAGGAGAAGAAGTTGGCCAGGTTCTCCACGAAGGTCATGAGGAGGGCGCCGATCCCCTCGCCCACCGCCTCCATGCCGAAGTGCTTATGGGTTATCGATAGGAGCATGGGCTCTATCGCGGAGAGGACAAGCCCCCCGATCATCATCAGGAAGGTCCAGTGGGACATTATGGCCATGACGTCGCCGACGCGTAGGAACTCCAGCCCTCCCAGGTATAGGCCAACGGTGAAGAGGATTCCTCCAAGCCCCCTCTCTCCAATGGCTCCGAGGGGCTCCCCCTCCCTGATGTGGTTTATGGCCCCTATGGTTAGCCCCAGGCACATCTCAGCGACGGCTATCCCGAGGACCATCTTCATCAGCTTGCCGATATCATGTATGGGGCTTAGGAGGATGGGCTCTATCTTGAACGGGCCTATCTCGAGATGTTCGATGAGGAATACCGAACCGTAGAGGAGTCCGAATATCATTGCGGAGATCCCCATGGGTATGAAGAGGGTTCCCAGCTTCGACATCATACCCCTCTTATACTTCCTCGTGAGGTATAGGCCCATTATGAGGAAGACCGCTCCCTGGCCGACATCTCCGAACATGAGCCCGAACTGGAGGCTGAAGATCAGGATCGTTATGTGGGCCGGGTTGACCTCATGGGGCGATGGCCAACCCCTCAGCGTGGTGAGCGTCCAGGCCGGCTGGAGGAAGGAGGGCCTGATCTCCGGTGGGGGGGTTGGCACGTTCTGGTCCTCCTCTGGGTCCGGGTCTGAGAACTGAATGAATAGTTTCTCTCCTATCTCTGCCTCCACGCCGCTCAAAACCTTCTCGAACTCTGGTATCCTCTTCTCTGGAACCCATCCCTGGAGGATGGTTATGATCCTCGTCCTCAGCATGGGAATCTTAAACTCTGAAAGGATTCTCAGGAAGTTGTCTAGGGCGGCTATCCTGCTTAGGGCGTTGACCTGCTCCCCCTTCAGGTCCTCAACCTCTCTGGCGTGCTTTGCCTCGAGCTCTCTCAGCTTCTCCTCATGTCGCCTCATCAGGTCCTCCAGCCTCTGCTTATGTTCGATCTCCAGGTTTAGAAGCCTCTCAAGGTCCGTCCTCGGCCTCTCCGAGGGCTCCTCTGTGATCCTCTGCCTCTCCTCGAGCTCCCTTAGGGCCTCCTGATACCTCTCTATGACCTCCCTCCTCCTCTTCGGGTCTAGGACTAGGAGGACATCTCCGGGGCTTATCACGTCGAAGGCCTCTTTCACGTTGAAGACTAGGAAAAGCGCCTCGACCCAGCTTCTGACCTCCTCGGGGCCGAAGATGAAGATTATGCTCTCCTCAGGGGAGATGCTCTCAGTCCTGTAGTAAACATTTGAATATCTTCCAAGATAATCCTTAAGCCTTTCTATGTCCCCGTTCTTGGCTATCCCCGTCGCGAAGGAGCTCTTGAACTCCTCAGGCTTTAAAGCCTCTATAAGGCTCAGCCTGCTCCTCAACTCTTGAGATGAGGCGAGCATCGACAGTTGAGTTGTTGATAGCCTCCTCTCCTCAGCCTCGTATGCCTCCTTCTCCTTCTCCCTCTCCGCCTCGTATCTGGCATTCTCCTCGTTTATGGCCCTCTGCAGCTCTTCCGCGAGGTATTTAACCTCCTCCCCCTGGGAGTCCTTCAACTCCTTGAACTGTGCGATTAAACGTTCGACCTCCTTTACAGCCTTCTCCACAACCGAGGTTGGGGATGCTGCAAACTCCTTCAGCTCCTCAATTGAGAGCGCATACGGTTTTGGACTTATCCCAACCATCTCAGTGAACTCTAGGTAACGCGCATGGATCCTCTCACAAAGGGTTTTATAGTCGTGTTCGATTCGGGCCACCCCCTGGAGACGATCTATCTCCGGGCCCACCACCTCTTTGAGCTGCGTGATCCCAGATCTTCCAAGCCTCTCCAAAACCAGTATATCGTACTCAGGCGGCGTGATCACAGTGACCTTTTTGATCAACTCGCCTCAACAACACTGAGGCTTGTCCCATTAAAAGTTTTCGGAGGCAGCTGAGGTGTTGCCGTTTATGGGCTGGAAACCTCTAAGACGATTAGGATGCCTGTTGACAGAGGGTCAACATATATTGTTTCTCAGTTCAAAGATCATTAGAGAGTTATGTTTAATGGGGTCTCCTTATACCGTTGATCTCACTCTAGCCAATGGGAGGAGAAGTCGAGACGAGGCTGTGCCTGGCAGAGGTCGAGGTTAAAGGTAGGGGGACCAGCGTTCATATCCGAGCAGTGCCTACACCATCACTAGGGGTCTATGCCTTCGAAACCCTAGGCTTTAAGGTGAGTCCAAGGACGGGAGAACTCGAAGAGGTGTCGCCTGAGGGAGGCTATTTAGTTTGCATATAGGGTGTGAAAAACTCTGTTTTCAGCATTTGAGGAGAATTCCACGGTTTTCGTAATAAGGCTGGAAAAAGATTGAGGCTAAGAGCGAAATTCAGCTGTTTCAAGGGGTTAATTCCCGAAGAGTAAGGTTGGAAAAGAAGAATTTTTATGCTTTATGCGCGTCAACCAAAAAAGGAGTAAGGAAAAAGGCAAATTTTGGCATCTAAGTATGGTGCCGGGGATGGGATTTGAACCCATGGTCTCTATCCGGCCTGGGCGCTGGTGCCACAGCCCTCTGGATCATGAGTCCAGCGCATTAGCCAGGCTATGCTACCCCGGCTACTTTTTGGACGACCCCGGTTACATCTTTACCTGCGCTTTCTAAAAAACATTAGCTCATCCTTCTCGCATACATACTCGAAGCCGGCTTCGAGCAGGGATTTGATCTCCTCAGGCTTGCTTGCCACCTTAACCGTGAACTCGTCGCTGAACTCGCCGAATATCGTCCTCTCCACGGTTATATAGATCTCCGTGTTCTTCAGGGTTTTGTGGCCTAGGAACTGCTTAACATAGTAGGGGTCCTTGGTCTGATGATACAGCATCGTCGCCTTCCAGTGCCTGAAGGTGTGGAAGGATATCCTCTCCATCCTCGGGTTTTGAAGCTTGTTCGCTAATCGCTTCCTCGTCTGCCAAAGCATATGTTTCAGGGTGAAGTAGTTGGCGTCGCTGAAGACCCTCCGATTCACCTTGGGCAGGTTCTTCAGCATGGCCATAAGCTCGCTGCTGACCTTCCACATCCGCGGATTGCTGCGCTTCTCAGGCCTATTTAATGTTATTATGCGCCTCTCAAAGTCTATATCCGTCCACTCAAGCCTCACCGCCTCGCCAGCCCTCATAGCTGTCCTCCTTCAGCAACCTGAGGAAGGCGGCCAGCTTCTTGCCAGCTCCGGCTATTAGGGCATCAAACACAGTGGTAGTCATGCAACTCAGACAAATTTTAAACCGAACATGTGAATAATTAAGGCTTCTTCGGAACTGCCGCGTGCTTCGCGAGAACGACTTAATGTTTCCCAAGAAGCAAAGCTTGGCAGTCAACATTTCATCTCAGCCAAGCTCCTTGAGGATGCTCTTCGCCTCCTCATGCCAGTTTGATTATATCTCTCCCTGCTCTCCTCAAATACGGCTCTGCCTCCTCCCTCGTGACCAGGTGTATCTCGAAGGGGTGGTGGTAGGGCAGCTCCGCCTCATCCTCTATGAGCGTCTTTATCCTAGCCCTCTCAAGGTTCGATCTTGGCAGGCCGCTGACATGACAAGCACGTTAACGTCGCTGGCTTCAACAGCCTCTCCCCTGATCACGCTGCCGAAAATATATACCTCAGCGCCGGGAAGAGCCTTTCCGACAGCCTCAGCCAACCTAACCGCATAACTCCTCCATTCTCTGATCATCCTAGCCCTCTCGCCCATTATATCCATATAGCTCATAGCCCTATCAGCTCCATCATCTCCAAGCCTCACAGCGTCCTCTGCATCCTCCCTCTCAAAGGGCCTAACAGAGTACCTCGCGGCCATATACGCATCCTCTAGAGCGGTGATCCTAGCCCTATGGGCTTTCACAAACTCGCTTATTTCACCCGTCTTCATATGCTTAGAGATCTCGGCAAGAAGCAACCTTGTGCTATGAGGCCTCGGATAGTCTCCTACAAGCTTCATCAAAACGCTCTTCAAATAGAGCTGCACAGCTATGTCCGCAAGAAAAACAGCCACGTCATAAACGTCCTCCTCCAGAGCATCCTCAGCCCGCTCCAGAAAAGACCTAGCTCTTTCCATTAGAACATCAGTCTCTTCAAACCTCAAGAGCTCAACCCCGCGGACTCGACTGTTTCACGGTGATCACTATATTATTAATAATGGTATATTTGGCGGTTACTGGTCGACATATCTTTCACGAATCCTCTTCAGAAGCCTCTCAACACAGGGCTCTTCTCCAGCCCTAGGCCCAAGCGAGGCGCTTCGGCCACAAGATAAACTCCAGGAGCGGAGGTGCTGGAGCATCTTCCTCAAGGGCTTCCAGCACTGGAGGGAGGCCATCACATGAGGCTTATTTGGACGAAGCCTTGAAACCACTCAAAACCTAGTCCCTAGGGTGTGCCTAAAAACTCCGTTGCTCCATAATTGTGTAATGTTCTTATAAGAGTGGCTGCAGATGAAACGTAAATTCATGCAACAAATATCTAAAGAATTTTTAGACACGCCCATAATCCCTATATTCGGATAGTCCCCGCCGAGGTTATGTTAGATGTCTAAGAGGAGGGTTGAAGAGATAGCCCTTCAGAGGATCGAGAGGCTCTTCGCCCTAGCCGAGGAGGTTTTCGGGGAGGATCCAGCCCTCGCTGAGAGGTATGTAGGGCTTGCGAGGAGGATAGCCATGAGGTCTCGCCTCCCCCTCCCAAGGGAGTTTAGGAGGAGGGTCTGCAGGGCGTGTGGCTCCTTCCTCGTCCCTGGGTCGAGCTCGAGGGTTAGGGTTAGGCAGAAGAGGGAGCCCCACATCTCCATAACATGCCTTAGGTGCGGCCGCATCTACAGGATCCCATTAAGGAGGAGAGAGCTTGAGTCGAGGTCTAGCCCTGATAAGCATCGGCCTCTTCGATGAGTGGGACCTGAGCTTAAGGGCCGTCGAGGAGGCGAGGGGGTGCGACGCCCTCTACGCCGAGTTCTACACCACTGGGATGAAGACGAGCCTGGAGAGGCTTGAGGCCTTGATAGGGAGAAGGATAGGGAGGCTTGAGAGGAGGGGGCTCGAGGAGGGGGCTGACCCCCTGCTGAGAGAGGCGGAACATAGGAGGGTAGGGGTTCTGGTCGGAGGCGACTGCCTCACAGCGACCACCCATATCTCCCTGGCGATAGAGGCTGCGAAGAGGGGGATACCGACCAGGGTGATCCACGGCTCATCTATATTCACGGCGGTGGCTGAGACAGGCCTCTCCATATACAAGTTCGGAAGGGCTGTAACCATGCCCCTGCCGGGGAGGGGGGCCCCCGACTCCATTCTCAGGGCAATCTACGAGAATAGGATGCTCGGCCTTCACACCCTAGTCCTGATGGACCTCGACGTGGAGGAGGACCGCTACCTAACAGTGGACGAGGCCCTTAAGAACCTCTTGGAGTCCGATAAGCTTGGTGTCCTGGACGAGGAGACCCTAGTCGTTGGTGTGGCAAGGCTCGGCTCAGAGAATCCCCAAATTAGGGCTGGAAGGGCTGGAGAGATCGTGGGGGAAGACTTTGGAGGGCCCCCTCAAGTCCTAATAATACCTGGAACCCTCCACTTCGTAGAGGCCGAGGCCTTGAGGCTGATATGGGGATGCCCGGAGGAGGCCCTTAGGTCGACGGAGAGGCTCGATGATCTAGCCTCCCTCATCGAAAGATATGTGGGGGGATGCCGGAGGGCGTTGGAGAAGCTGAGGCTGAGCACCCTTCCAAGGGTTATAGAAGAGGGGAAGGTCAGGGAGCTGGTCTCCCACGCCGAGAGATACCGAAGGGATGCAGAGTACTACGCCGAGGATATGAAGATAGCATCCCTCGCAGCCGCCTCCTACTGCGAGGGCCTCCTCGATGCCGCAAGGATCCTAGGATTAATAGACTTCGATTGGCCTCCCGGGCCCAGAAGATAGAGATCGGGATCGATTCCCCCTCCACCAAGCCCTGGGCGGAAGATAACCTCAACATCTTTTTCATCCTCCATTTTTCAGAGCTTGGGCAAGGTCCTCAACCCCGGGGGGTCGAGCCCGACGGCGGAACCCCCAACCCCTCATCCATCATCGATGTTAAAGCTCTCTCACAACCCATATAAAGAGGCTGAAATCATATTCGAGATAACATCAAAAATATTTATATCTAATATTCAAACATCAACTATAATGTTTTTCTGTTTTTCTCAAGAATTTGGAAGTTGAAATAACGTGGATGTTTTATTTAATCCTCTAATTTGAATCTGAGTTCAGGGAGGTCAAGCGAGGGTCTCCCTTTAGAAGGGGTTCCCAGATGTCGGTTAGGAAGATTTATCAATCACCCCTGTCGGAGACCTTTTGATCAACTCAAGGGCTGGTTGTCTCTATGAAGAGAGTTTATGCCTTCGAGGAGGGCGATAGGGAGATGGTCCTCCTTCTCGGTGGGAAGGGGGCTGGCCTGTCTGAGATGACCAACCTCGGCATAAGGGTTCCACCAGGCTTCACGATCACCACGAGCACCTGCATAGAGTTCTTCAAGTCCAACGGTAATTTTCCGCCCGGGCTCTGGGAGGAGGTTCTTGAACACATGAGGAGGCTCGAGGAGAGGACCGGGAAGGTGTTCGGCTCCGGAAAGAACCCCCTCCTCGTCTCTGTCAGGAGTGGTGCCCCCGTCTCCATGCCCGGGATGATGGACACCGTTCTCAACCTGGGGATGAACGATGGGGTGGCTGAGGGGCTGGCCGAGCTGACGGGGGATCCTAGATTCGCCTATGACGCCTATAGGAGGTTCATAACCATGTTCGCCGACGTCGTCATGAGCGCCGATAGGAGGAGGTTCGACGCGATCTATGAGGAGGAGAAGAGGAGGGAGGGGGCTAAGACGGATCCTGAGCTGAGCGCTGAGGGGTTGAAGAGGGCTGTGGATGGGATGAAGAGGCTGTATGAGGAGGAGGTCGGCAGCCCCTTCCCTATGGACCCCTACGAGCAGCTGAGGCTTGCGATAGCGGCGGTCTTCAACTCCTGGAACACCCCTAGGGCTAAGACCTACAGGAAGATAGAGGGTATCCGGGAGGATATGGGAACCGCCTGCACCGTCCAGACGATGGTTTATGGAAACCTCGGGTGGGACTCGGGCAGCGGGGTCATGTTCACAAGGAACCCCTCTACTGGAGAGAGGGAGCTCTATGGGGAGGTCCTGTTCAACGCCCAGGGTGAGGATGTCGTAGCTGGGTTGAGGACGCCCATACAGGTCTCGGAGCTTAGGGATAGATGGCCTGAGCTCTACAGGGAGCTCTTAGAGGTGGCCGAGAGGCTTGAGAGACACTATAGGGATATTCAAGACATAGAGTTCACCGTTGAGAGGGGCGTCCTCTACATCCTCCAGACTCGGTCTGGGAAGAGGACGGCCAGGGCCGCCGTTAAGGCGGCCGTGGACATGGCTAGGGAGGGGCTTATAGACGAGAGGGAGGCCATCCTGAGGGTTGACCCGAGGCAGGTTGAGCTCCTCCTCCACAAGAGCGTAGACCCCCAGGCCTCGAAGACCGTCTTGGCGAAGGGCCTACCGGCATCTCCAGGGGCAGCCGTGGGGAGGGTGGTCTTCGTCCCGAAGGAGGCTGAGGAGTGGCGGGCTAGAGGAGAGAGGGTCATACTGGTTAGGCCTGAAACCACCCCTGAGGACATAGGGGGAATGGTCGCATCCGAGGGGGTTCTGACGAGCAGGGGTGGCATGACGAGCCACGCCGCCATAGTGGCGAGGGGGATTGGGAAGCCCGCCATCGTTGGATGCGAGGCCCTCCACATCGACCTAGAAGGGGAAGCCTTCACGGCCGGAG
>JBBIVO010000021.1:10696-23718 GCA_037439685.1 Candidatus Bathyarchaeota archaeon
CTGGTGAAGAAGGGGGACCTGATCACCATAAACGGAATGACGGGGGAGGTCATATTGGGAGAGGCCCCCCTCGTAGAGCCTAAGCTGACGGGAGAGCTAGAGGTCATACTTGAATGGGCTGACAGGTATAGGAGGCTTGGGGTCTGGGCGAACGCGAATGATGAGGCAGACGCGAGGAAGGCCCAAGAGAACGGGGCTGAGGGGATAGGGCTGGCTAGAACCGAGAGGATGTTCCTCGGGGTGGAGATGGTGGCCCTGGTTAGGGAGATGATAATGGCCGACTCCGCTGAGGAGAGGAGGAGGGCTCTGGAGAGGCTCCTCCCGATGCAGAGGCAGGACTTCAAGGATATCCTGAGGATAATGGACGGTAAACCTGTTCAGATAAGGCTGCTCGACCCACCCCTACACGAGTTCCTCCCAAAGGAGTCCGAGATCCTATCCAGGATTTATGAGATGGAGAGGTCCGGGGCCCCTGAAGAGAGGCTGGATGAGGAGAGAAGGCTACTGGCAAAGGTCAGGAGGATAAGCGAGGCCAACCCCATGATAGGCCTAAGGGCGGTGAGGGTTGGGATCCTATACCCCGAGATATATGAGGCCCAGGCAAGGGCCATATTCGAGGCTGCCTCAGAGCTCAGGGTTGAAGGGTACGACCCAAGGCCTGAGATAATGATCCCGTGCACGATGCATTGGAGAGAGCTAGCCTATATAAAGCCCATAATAGAGAGGGCCCGCAAGGAGGTGGAGGAGAAGTACGGCTTCCCGATCGAGTACAGGTATGGGACTATGATAGAGATACCTAGAGCTGCCCTAACCGCTGACGAGATCGCCAGGGAGGTGGACTTCTTCAGCTTCGGAACAAATGACCTAACCCAGACGGGGATGGGCCTGAGCAGAGACGACGCCCAGGGAACCTTCCTGCCCGTGTACATCGACAAAGGAATACTCGATGCGGACCCCTTCCAGACCTTGGATGTTACAGGGGTCGGAGAACTGGTTAGAATAGGGGTGGAGAAGGGGAGGAGGGCCAACCCGGAGCTGAAGATCGGGATATGTGGGGAGCACGGCGGAGACCCTAAGAGCATATACTTCTTCCATAAGGTCGGCCTAGACTATGTGAGCTGCTCCCCCTACAGGATCCCCATAGCAAGGCTTGCAGCAGCGAGGATAGCGGTTGAGGAAGCCATAAAGGCCTCAGATACTTGATATGAAGCCTTTTACAACCCGTCGAAGGAGCAGCCAAGCCACTCCAAATTTATATCCTCTATTCCCTCAAACTCCTTGCTTCCCATTGCCTTTTTAGGTACGTTTTGAGTTATGTGATTTTTTAATATTGCTGCGATGTAGACCGCATATGGGATTTAGCCCTATACGTTTGATGAACCAAGCGACCCCAACATATCAGGTCTTACCATGCTCGGCGAGAAAGCCCACATCTTTCAAGCGTGGGATGAATCGCTGTTAAAGTTTAAATATCAACATCAAGTATTAAATCTTTAGGCGAGTCGCCTATGAAAGCTAAGAAAACCATTAGGGCTAAGATTCTTGAACTCCGCAAAGGCAAGGAAGAGCTTTAAAACGTGAATATGAGAATTGGCAACGTTATCTTCGTGGAGATAAAACCGTTCCGCTTTATTCAGCCACCAAATAGCAAGCAGAGAGATTGTTAAGTAGGCTTAAAGATAAACTTAAACCCAACAAAGAGCATCCTTTAATTCTTAGAAGAGATGTTTATAGAGCCGACACTAGGCTGACACCATATTGGTCGAAGATTCCAATCCACGGTGTTAAGGGCGGAATAAACGTCCCCATTAAGACGCATGAGCCTATAACCGACGATATGGTTTGCAGGGAGGCAAGGATAATTAGGAAGGGAGACGAGTGGTACATCTATATAACGGTCGAGAAGGAAGTTGAATAGAGAAACCCTAAAACGTTCTTGCGGTAGATTTAGGCATAAGATGGACGGCTACAACTGTTAACAAGACTCCTAAGCCGAAGTTCTATGGGAAAGAGCTTAGAAGGGTTAAGGGACACTGCTTCTGGCTTAGGAGAACGCTTCAGTTTAAGAAAGCATATAAAGCGTTAAAGAAGATTGGGCATAAGGAAAGAGGGGTAGTTAACGATGTTCTACACAAGATAAGCAGGGCAATAGTGAACGAAGCCTTAGAAAACGATAAAGGATAAATTAAAAGATGTAGTAAAGAGAGGCTTATCTGAACATCATTTGAAGCCCGCGATCGTCCCAGCGACAATTCTCCTAAAGGCTAAAACGTTGAAGAGAGAGAAATAATCGGGAGATGGCCGTAAAGTCAGGATTTTTCGCCTCTTTCCGCTTTCGTGACAGATCTTATCCTATATCTCGATCCTATTTCAAATCCGTGGAGGGTTCAGGAGATGTACTTGGAGGTGGTGAGCCTCTGCTTCCACCTCATCCCAAGCCCGAGTTCCAAGACCTCGGGTAGAACCTGCCCGTAGAACCTCTCGCTTGGTCTTCCCACGATGATCCCCTCGCAGTTCGAGTCCAGATATATGTAGAAGCTCCTTCCCCTATACCTGTACTCGCTTCCATCTCCACGCCCGTATATCGGCCTCGAAAGGACTCTGAATGGGAAGAGCTTGCAGGCCAGAGGCTTGATGCTCTGGATGGCGCAGGCCCATCGACCCATTATGGGTTGCTGGAAGATGCAGCGGTCCTCGAAGCCGTGTCTTAGGTATACCTTCCCCAAGCCAACCTCCACTACGCCTTGGCCATATCTGCTTAGGATTCTTGCATACTCGTCCATCTTGAGAGGAACCCTATACCCCTTACAGCATTTTCCACATGCTGTACATGTCCAGGTGTTGACGTCGACCCATGGTATCAGCTCCTCCCTGTTCAAGCCTCTTCCTAGAGCTAGGAGAACAGCATCCTATATACCCTATTGCGGACAATAATAGGGCTGTGGATCCAGTTTTCAGGGACCTGGGTTGGCGGCATAGGCTTCTGTACATAGACTTCGCCAGGGGGGTTGCCATGGTCCTGATGGCATGGGACCATGTCTCAAGTTTCTGGAACCCAGGCCACAGGGGTGGGGAGGGATTGATGGGGAGAAAGCCCTTATTCCCAGACTTCACCCAGTTCATCCTGAGGTTCATAACCCATATCTGCGCCCCCACCTTCATCTTCCTCGCGGGGGCTGCCCTTGCCCTCTCAGCCGAGAGGAGGTTGGCAAGAGGAGAGTCCAGGGGTCAGGTCTCCCTTAGAATGGCGAAGAGAGGCGCAGTCCTGATCCTCTTAGCCGTCTTCGTGGAGAGCCCTGCCTTCGGCCTTCCACCCCTCTACTTCGGAGTTCTAAGCTGCATAGGGCTATGCCTCATCATCTTCAGCCTTCTCCATAGGCTCCCCCGAGGGCTCATCTTGGCCTTCTCCACCCTCATAATCTTGGCCCACCCGCTCTTAGACCTGAGCTGGATCCCCGTCGATGACCCTTGGGGCTGGTATATGAGGGTGGTGATCCATGAGCCGAGCATGGACTGGGTCCCATACGTGGGGCTCTACCCAATAATACCATGGGTAGGGGTGATGGGGCTTGGCTGGTGCTTCGGAGGTCTCGTCTCAAGGAACCGTTGGGAGGAGAGGAGGCTTGAGGTATTGCTGGCTTCGACCGGAGGAGGCTTACTATGCCTCTGGCTCCTCGTCAGGCTCCTCAACGGATATGGGAACCTCCTCCCCCGAGCTGGATCTAGCCTCCAAGACTGGCTCTACATGGCTAAGTATCCTCCAAGCTTGGCCTTCCTCCTCTGGACCCTGGGCTCGATGTTTCTCATCCTCTCTCTCGGCCTCCACCTTCAGAGGAGAGGGATGATAGAGCGGGGTATATGGGGCTTCATTCTAGCCTTTGGAAGGGTCCCCCTCTTCTTCTACTGCAGCCACCTATGGCTGTACAGGGTTAGGCCTGGCTGGACTGCTGTGAGGCCCTTCACCCTCAGCCTACCAGCCACAGCGGTGTTCTGGCTTCTAGGGCTTCTGATCCTCTGGAGGCTCTGCCTGAGGTATGGTAGGCTTAAGATGAGATACCCAGAATCCCTACTCCAGTACCTTTAGCCTCTTCTTAGCCTCCACGAGGACGATGAACAGCTTTTAGCCCTTCTCCTCCTCCTCTAGGGCATAAAGGAGGCTGTATATGTCTCTATGCTGCCTTATCAGCTTAATGGTGAAGTATCCGAACCCTATGAAGATTGCTATGGAGACGGTTAGAAGGAGGAGGGCTATGAGTAGACCCATTTCCAAGACTACTTCAAACCCTTATTTATCAGATCTCCCTAATAAACGTCTCTAAGCGTAGGGGGCCCCTTAAGCGGATCTAAACCTGTTCCTCCATAAAGACTTATGAACCCCTCGTCTCAAAACATCGCATAAGGATTTGTGGCTTGCCCCTTTCCTCCTTTGAGGCGGCTGATTCGCCTTCAGGGCCCATCCTCCATATGTGGCCTGAAATTCACACTTAGGCGGAGGTCATCCCGTTATCTAAAGGGGGGCGAAAATAGTTAAGGGATTATCTCCTTAAGGGGGATGGCGTAGACCCATGCATCCTCTCCATCCATGTAGTAGGCTATATTCCTCTTCACCCTTATGAAGCCTAGCTTCTGGTAAAGCCTTATCGCGGGCTCGTTAGTGACGCGAACCTCTAGGTAACACTCCTCAGCTTCGTATCTCTCCTTCCCCCTCCTCATGGCGCTCCTTAGAAGCTCGGTTCCTATCCCCCTTTTCCTGAACGGCTCCCTGACCGCGATGGAGACTATGTGGCAGAGGCGGGTTAGCCTCAGCGTATGGAACTTGGAGAAGCCCTTCTCAATTCTGCTCAAGACATAGCCTTGGACCACCCCCTCCACCTCCGCCACGAGGAAGGTCTCAGGAAACCTCTTGTGGAGGTCTAGGTAGAAACTAGGTGAGTAGTTCTCCGGGAGGCACTCGAAGTTTATCTTCATCACCCTCTCGAGGTCCTCTACCCTAAATGTCCTTATCCTATACCCCTCGGAGCCCAACCTTCCCAACACCAGCCTTAAAGAGGGTTTAAACCCCATTCGATCAACTTTCCAGCTAGGGATATAAAGGGTTAAGTTTCCAATCGCCTTTACGCTAACCTTTTAACATCGAGCATCAACGCCCCCCTTCTAGCCTTGCCATCCACGCTTTGAGGGTAGCCGTCCATCCACAGGCGTATGGCCAGATCTACCAGCCCCTCATCGTTGTAGATAAGCCAGCCGGCAGAGCCATCAGCCCCGCTTTCCCTCGAACCCTGGCCGTCATATGTAAGCACGCTATCCCGCAGCCCATACTCTCAACATGGGATGTGGCTGAAGGGCTCTTCAGTATATGGGATACGAGGTGAACTGTGCGTTATAGATCGCCAGCCCCTTCGAGCACGTTCATGGCTCCATTGTGGTCTGCGGGGCATCGGTGTCCGCATTTTGGAGACTTAAGAGGCTTCCTACCCGAACCCCTTCATTTCCAGGTCTGCGGCATGTTTTTGATGTGTTTCTCTCGCTCGGTGACATCTATTCCGAACCATGTTGCCTAATACTCTATGAATTGACTTAGTCTTGCATTAGGGAAGCCTGTGAAAGCTGGGGTTGTTTACGGGAACCCTCGATTACAATCTGACGAAGCCACCACTTTAGGGGGGTGGCTCAAATAAATGCTTCTGAGAGAATAACGGTGCCCCTAAAGGCTGGAATGATCAAGATTGCGGGGTCCAAGCCCGAATTCAAACCACTAAAGGCTGCGGGGAACCTAACAGCTCAAGGCCTCAACCTCCACCTCACGAGCAGGATTTACTTGAGATAGAGATACCTGAGATGGAGATGGGAGGGCCTCAACTGAGAGGGGCCAACACCAACGAGCCGGTGGGACTCGTCTACACGCTCGGATCCAGCTCCAGAAGGGGGCCTACCCCTTCTACAGAGGGATGATGCCCAAGCCCAATCATGGACGCCGGCCTTTCAGGGCTTAAAACATAGAGGGGGCTTTTTGGGGGCGTCTCCAACTCGGGGGATAAAGGGTTAAATCCTATAACTCCTCTTACTTCAAGGAGTTTGTCAGCCTATCGTATAATGGATCCAATCGTCGAGGAGGCTATTGAGAGGAGGTTCTTAGTTGAAGATAGATACTTCGAGATGGATGTTCCAACCTATCTAGTTCGCCCTATTGGGTTGGGGGATGCCCGAAGCCCATTTAAGAGGGGGTTCGAGGAGCTGGTCCTAGAGCTGAGGCCTCTCGGATATCTTCCAAAACTCAATAGGACCCTTGATCGCTACTATATAAGGATATATAAGAGGCCTCCTGCCTCTCCGAGAAGGTACTCTAGAAACCTATTACTCCTAGTGGCAACATCTGGGACTATCTTCCTCGATGGATATCTCAGGAGTAACAACCCCATATTGACGATGGTTCTGATGCCAGGGGTCCCGGCCGCGGTGAACGCCTTTCTCTTCACCGTTGCTATCTTGGGCATATTCGGCCTCCACGAGCTGGGCCATAAGTTCGTGGCGGTGGCGAGGCGTGTAGAGGCCTCGATGCCATACTTCATCCCAGCCCCTCCAGGGATGGGTGGAACCTTCGGGGCCGTGATAACCCAGAAGGAGCCTCCTATTAACCGAGACGCCCTCTTCGACCTTGGCCTCTGCGGCCCATTGGTCGGATTCGTCGTCACCGTTGTGATGGCCGTTTTGGGGATGAGGATGTCCTTCGTGGTTCCCCTCGAGGAGGTCTCGAGGTGGATGGTTGTCTATCCAGAGGTCAGGTTCCAGTCTATCCCCTTCCCTCCACTTATGGAGCTGCTGGCATCTAGGGTAAGGCCCACTCCTCTAGGGATGGTTTTGATCCTTCATCCCGTGGCCTTCGCTGCCTGGGTGGGTTGCATAGTAACATTCATAAACCTCATGCCATCCTGGCAGCTCGACGGGGGGCACATCACTAGGGCCCTTCTGGGAGAGGCGAAGCATAGGATACTCTCGGTTGCTGGGGTGCTCATCCTCCTCCTCACCGGATACTTCATAATGGCCATAGTTCTGGCCTTCTTCATGATGAGGTCTGGAGGTGAGGCTGGAGCCCCCTTAGACGATGTCTCCCCCCTCAGCACATCGAGGAAGCTCCTATCCCTAATATATCCCGTGATGATGGTGTCGACTATGGTGGTTCTCTTCTCCTTTTAGGAGAGGTATGGGATGGTGATGCAGCCCCTCGGCATCACCAGGATCTTCCTACCCCTGCGGCCCTCCAGGGCGGAGGCTAGGGCATCGTTCGCTGTTCTCGAGCTTCTCAGCCCCAGGGGCTCAAGGTAGCTCTTGGGGAGGGCTGAGACCATGTGGATCTGGCACCTGCGGAGCAGAGACCTCAGGAGGTGGACCGCCTCAGCGCCAAGGGCATATCTGCCCCTGAGCTCCTCAACCCTCTCCACCCTCGAGAAGGTCCTCAGGCCTTCCACGCCCAGCCCCTCAGAGCACTCTGCGACGAGGATTATGGCCAGAGCCCTCTCGGCGAGGTTCTTAGCCCCGCTTAATGCCCATATGCCGCTGTATAGGTCGTGGTCATGCTTGTAGCCCCCGGCGCTGACCACGAGGATGTCGGGCTTACCCTCGACCTTAGCCCTGAAGACCGCCCCAAAGTCGGATAGAGCCCTCTTCCAGGCCTCCTCTAAGCCTCCGACGTAGACCCCGAGAAGGCCGCCATCCGGGGTTGGAACCATATTTATGGCTAGGTCTACATCCGCCAGCTTAGCAGCCTCCAGGAGGTCCTCGAGTAACGGGTTGCCATGGATCCTTCCGAGGTCTACACCCTCCTCGAAGGCGTGGATCCTATTCATCTCAACGGTTTTAAGGGAGGAGATCCCGGGGATCAGGGCGCTTTGGGGGCCCTTGAACCCTGCCAAGGCGTCTGGCAGGCTCTCTCCAACCACTATCCTGAGCCCGGCTGAGGTGAAGAGGCTGTTTAGTGAGACCTCTGTGCCCCTAGACGTTGACCCGAGGGTTTTCAGCTCCCTCGTCTTCCAGTTATGCTCATACACCCTCAACCCTCTCAAACCCTTATTTGCGGTGATAGCCTCGATGAGGTCGGGGTTGCTACGCCTCCTCCAGCCATTTCCAATTATGATCGTCAACTTCTGGGGGTTTCCTCCTCCCTCTTTGAGCAGGTCGACCAATGTGGAGAGAATTGACGCAGCGGGTTTAGGTTCTAGGAGGCCGTCTAGGGCGATGGCTATGGGGGTCTCCCTCCCCACCTTGTCTTGGACCTTCCCAAGGCCTCCTCTGATGGCGTCCTCTATAACCTTTGAGGCCTCCTGCACAGGTTGGCCTAATCCCGCCTCGCAGGTCCCCATCAGGTCTTGGATGGGAAGCGTTATGTGGACCTCAGTCCTCCCATAAGGGAGCCAGCACTCGACCATTCCCGCCTCATCTCAAGTTGTTTTGGACGCCTAGGCCTCCCACCTAGGCCCTAGGGTTGGCGCCCCTCTCCACACGCCTCTTCAGGATCTCCGAGGCCTTCTCTATCCTTTCCTCGGCCTCCTCTCTAGACTCTCCCGTCGCGGTTATCCATATTCCGATGTGGGACTCCCCATATGGCTTCACCATCGACTTGAGGTAGATGTCGGGGATCTCCCTCATGACCTCGTCGATGATGGGTGAGAGGATCGACTCGTCCCTCATAGGGAGGGTGAGCAGCCTCTCCACGAGGATGACGCCCTCCCCACCCTCTAGGAGGGGGATCAGCCTGTTCTCTAGGATCCACTTCAGCTCCTCGGGAACCCCTGGAAGGGATACTATCCTCCTCCCATCCACCTCTAGGAGCACCCCTGGAGCCCCCCCAACAAGGTTCTCCAGGGGCTTCGCTCCTCTAGGCAAGAAGGCCATCTTCCTCCTGGCCTCGGTTATCTCCTCTGTCTCCACCACCCCCATGGAGTAGAGCTCCCTATACCTTCTGGAGACCATCTCCAAGGCCTCCTCGTCCAGCTCCAGGGGGACGCCTAAGGCCTCGGCGACCCCGCTCAGGGTCTTATCGTCGTGGGTTGGGCCTAGTCCACCTATGGTTATAACCAAGCCACAGCCGTCGGAGAGCATCCTCCTAACCCCCAAGGCTATCTCCTCAACGGCGTCCCTGACGGTTATCTTCTCCTTGACCCTCAGCCCCAATGCCTTGATACTGTTTATGACCCAATGGCTATTCGTGTCGAGCACCAGCCCATCCAGTATCTCATTTCCAACGACGAGGATCCCGACCCATTTAGAACCCTCCAATCGGGCCACCTCCTAAGGGAGAATCCTCCACCTCTCCCTCCTCTAAGAGCATCTAAAAAGGGATTAATGCTCCGAGATTTAAAACAACCTTCATTATTTGAACCCATTTGAACCCGAGTGAGGAAGCCTGATAGAGACCGATAAAGCTTAAAGCCCCTTAGATGTTTTTTGATCGTCTCGGGTTGGGCTGAGATGGTCTGCACAGTCATAGTCGACGGCTTCTTCGGGGACAGCGGGAAGGGAAAGATAGTATCGTACCTCGCATACGCCGATGATGTTGATTACTGTGCGAGGGGTGGGGTTGGCCCCAACGCTGGACACACCGTGGCGGTGGCGGGGAGGCTCTACAGGGTCAGGATGATACCATCGGCCTTCGTAAACCCAAAGACTAGGCTCCTCATAGGCCCAGGGGTTGTCGTGAACCCAGAGATAGTTCTAAAGGAGGCATCGGAACTCGGCGAGGGGGGCTTCCACCTTGAGGGCAGGTTTGGGTTAGACGCTCAGTGCGCCGTGATAGAGCCTAAGCACATCGAGGCTGACAGGGGTGGGCACCTCGGAGAGGTCATTCAGACCACTGGGACGGGGACGGGCCCATGCAACGCCGATAGGGCGCTGAGGAAGGCGAAGCTCGCCAGGGAGGTCCCCTCGCTGGGGAGGTTTATAACCGATGTCTCCCTAGAGCTTAACAGGGCCCTAGACCAGGATATGGCCGTCATCGTCGAGGGGACCCAGGGGACCTATCTGAGCCTATATCATGGGACCTATCCCTATGTGACGTCGAAGGATGTCTGCGCCTCAGCCGCATGCTCAGACGTGGGGATCGGGCCTACGAGGGTGGACGAGGTGATACTCGTGTTGAAGGCCTATATGACAAGGGTTGGAGCTGGCGACCTGCCTGGAGAGCTGGCCCCCGACGAGGCGGAGAGGAGGGGCTGGGTGGAGTATGGGACGGTTACCGGAAGGCAGAGGAGGGCCGCCCCCTTCAACTACGAGCTGGCGAGGAGGGCTGCCATCGTGAATGGGGCGACTCAGATAGCCCTCACAAAGCTCGA
Source organism: Candidatus Bathyarchaeota archaeon (assembly GCA_037439685.1). Lineage (GTDB taxonomy): Archaea > Thermoproteota > Bathyarchaeia > TCS64 > TCS64 > JAGTRB01. The sequence continues at coordinate 21,022 of JBBIVO010000021.1, forward strand.
TGTCCTATATCCAGATTGCAGGGGGGCCAAGGATTATGACGCGCTGGGCGGGGAGGCAAAAGGCTTCGTGGAGAGTATAGAGTCTGAGCTGGACCTCCCCGTCACCCTGATAGGGACAGGGCCCGATCTAGAGGAGGTTATCGACAGGAGGTAGGCCCATCTCAGCGGAGCCAGGGTCTTCTTCTCGTCCCCTCATCTCCCATCTCCCTAGCCAGCTCCTCTAGGAGCTCCCTCTGCCTCTTGGTCAGCCTCTCGGGAACCCTAACCCTTATGTTCACCAGCTGGTCTCCCCTACCATAGCTGCCCTTTATCCCCTCCCCCCTAAGCCTTATCACCGTTCCGCTCTGGGTTCCTGGAGGGACCCTCACCTTAGCCTCCCCCCTCAGGGTTGGCACCCTTATCTCCGCCCCTAGGGCTGCCTGGGGGAAGCTCACCTCGGCATCATATACGACGTCAAGCCCCCTCCTCACGAGGTAGGGATGGGGCTTGACCCTGACGGTGACGTAAAGGTCTCCCGGTGGGCCTCCATATGGACCGTCGTCGCCCTGACCCCTCAGGATCAGGCTGTCACCGTCCTCTATCCCCGGTGGCACCCTAACCTGGAGCTTGGCCCTAGACTCCTCGAGGCCCTTCCCCCCGCACCTCCTGCACGCCCTCTCGGGTATCTCGCCCCTCCCGTCGCACCTCTCGCACGGCATGACCCTTATCAGCTGGGCGAATCCGGAGTAGGACCTCTCCTCAACCCTTCCCGTTCCGTTACACCTTGGGCATCTGAGGATGCGGCTTCCAGCCTCAGCCCCTGAGCCCCCGCAGGAGCTGCACCTCCTCATCCTCGGAAGGCTTATCTCCACCTCCGCTCCGGAGGCTACCTCCTCGAGTGTGACCTCTATCTGGGCCTCGAGGTGGCGCCCCCTTCTGGGACCGACCTGGACCTGCTGGAATCCGAAGCCGCCTCCGAATATCCTCTGGAAGAGGTCCTCGAAGTCGAATCCGAACTCTGAGAAGATGTCCCTGAAGACGGTCCTATTGAATATGTCCTCGGGCGAATACCTCCCCTGGATCCCCTCAAAGCCATAGGCGTCGTACTGCCTCCTCTTCTCAGGGTCGGAGAGGACGGCGTAGGCCTCTGAGATCTCCTTGAACCTCTCCTCAGCCCCGGGCTCCTTATTCCTATCTGGGTGATACTTAAGGGCTAGCCTATGGAAGGCCTTCTTTATCTCCTCCTGGGTCGCGTTCCTGTCAACCCCCAATATCTCGTAATAATCCCTTTTGCCCGTTTTCAATGGCCTCAGCCACCTCGAGGGGCCCTCCAAATAGAGGCCATATCGATATCAACTCATGGGCATACTTATATACACATCCAGCTCCAGGGGCCGAGAAGCCAATAAAACCCCTTTGTGGGAAGCCCCCTTCCGATATGGAGGGGTGGCTCACAGATCTTCCTTAGAGGGATCAAATCTTTCTATTGTTAAATCGTGGCGGGGCGGTAACCGCGTCTTCCCATAGAAAGGTTAAGCATACACCTGATGGAGCTAATCGACAGGGATATATCCCTAATGGAGTATATCAGGCGGGTTGCGGTTCCTTGAGCCGAGGTCTTCCAACTGGGAAGGTGCCGGTGGAATGGCTGAGGAGGGTAGTGTTCGATAGGTTGGGCGTCCCCTCGGAGAGGGTGATAAGGGGGCCTGGGGTGGGGGAGGACGCAGCCATCCTCGAGATGGGGGATAGGGTGATAGTAGTCGCGGCCGATCCGATTACCGGAGCCGTTGAACGCATCGGGAGGCTAGTTGTCCACATCAACGCGAACGACGTAGCCTCATGCGGGGTTCGCCCAAGATGGCTCCTATGCATCGTTATGCTCCCCGAGGGCTCGAGCCCAAGTCTCCTCGAGAGGATCATGATGGACATCCACTCAGCGTGCTGCGAGATCGGGGTTAGCCTGATAGGAGGCCACACCGAGACCGTCCCAGAGCTCAAAAGGCCCATCCTCTCGGGCTTCATGATCGGAGAGGCCTCGAGGGATGGATATGTGACCTCCTCGGGAGCCTCCCCTGGAGACCTCTTGATAATGACGAAGTCGGCGGGGATCGAGGGGACGGCGGTTCTGGCTAGGGACCTCGCCTGGGCCCTTAAGAGGCTCGTCGGAGAGGAGACCATTAGAAGGGCTGAGGAGATGATCAACCTGATAAGCGTGGTTCCGGAGGCGATGAGGGCCATGGAGTCGGGAGGGGTCCACTCCCTCCACGACCCCACTGAGGGTGGGGTTCTGAACGGCATCTGGGAGATGGCTGAGGCCTCAGGGGTGGGGGTCGAGGTCTGGGAGGCCTCCATCCCGGTGGCCGAGGAGACGAGGTCGATATGCGAAGCCCTAAGCATAGATCCCTTGAAGCTTCTAGGCTCAGGGGCCCTATTAATCTCAGCCGAACCCGGAAAGGTCGACGATATGATCTCAGCCATAGGGGATCTAGGGGTGAGGGCAGCGGTTATTGGGGAGGTGAAGGAGAGGGGTGAGGGCCGCATCCTGGTGAGGAAGGATGGGGGGAGGACCATGATAGAGTCGGTGGAGCAGGACCATCTATACATGGTATTAGATAGATACGGGATGGGAGCCCCCTCAAAAACTTAAATCCAGAAAGGCCCCCTCTTTCCTTGAAGCCGTATTGTCTCGTAAACATCGTCCAACAGTCATAAAGGGTG
>JBBIVO010000021.1:23804-24685 GCA_037439685.1 Candidatus Bathyarchaeota archaeon
GGAGGGGTGAGGCCGAGCCTCCAGGGGATGCAGAGGCCATAGACGCGTCTGGGGGGACCGTCCTACCAGGGTTCATCGACGCCCACACCCACTTCCTCTGGATGGGGATAGGGATGGTCAGGGTGGTCGACATGAGCCCTGCCACCTCCCTCCCCGAGGCCCTCTCCCTCGTCGAGTCGAGGATAAGGGAGATCCCTAAGGGGGGGTGGGTCCTCGGCAGGGGCTGGGACGAGAGTAAGTGGCCTGAGAGGCGCTATATCACGAGGGAGGATGTAGACCCCCTCTCGCCAGACCATCCGATGATGCTGTCGAGGGTGGACGGCCACTTGGTAACCCTGAACTCGAGGGCCCTTGAACTGGCAGGGATTACAAAGGCCACCCCCGACCCGCCTGGGGGGAGGATAGACCGGGGGCCCGACGGCGAGCCCACAGGCATCTTGAGAGATGCCCGCCAGCTGGTTGAGGGGGTTATACCCCCTCCCACCCAGGAGACGGCCTTGGAGGGGTTGAGGAGGGCCTGCGACCTAGCCCTCAGCCTCGGATGCACGGGCATCCACGACGCAGGCCTGGACCCCTTCGGCCTTCGAGTCTACCAGTCAGCCCTTGAGAGGGGGATCCTAAAGGTCAGGGCCTACCTGATGGTTAGGGGCGAGGCCGCCAAGGCGGCCGAGGGCCTCGGCCTCAGAACAGGCTTCGGAGGCGGCTTCCTTAGGCTCGGGTCTGTGAAGTTGATCATAGACGGGTCCCTCGGCGCTAGGACCGCAGCCCTATTCGAGCCCTACGAGGATGACCCGTCGACGAAGGGGCTTCTGGTCTCCAAGCCCGAAGAGCTGGAGGAGGAGGCGAGGAGGGCCCATAAGAGGGGTTTCCAGATAGCCATC
>JBBIVO010000022.1:0-23428 GCA_037439685.1 Candidatus Bathyarchaeota archaeon
TTCGTAATCGAATATTTAAAGCCCTTGTCCACTTAACCCCTTACATATTCAGCTTTAACGATGATAAAGAAAAATGATTACATCGTGATCTTAAACATTAAGAGTGAGGAGAAAAAGGGAGTCTCTCGGGTTTGGGTCCGGGAAGCCGCTGGTCCTCAGCCTTCAGCCTTTGGCCAAGACGATCTCTATGTTGCTGATGTTCTTTGATGCGCCCCCCTCCGTCTCCAATGCCTCCGTCCCTATGCTTATGTTCTTTACCTTAAGCTCCTTCATGAACTGGTTCCTCACCACCTCGGCGACATCGACGGCCTTGCTTATGGCTCGACCCCTGGCGAGGAGGGAGACCTCCGTGTTCCCGCCCCTTAGGGCGGTTAAGACGGCGAGGCAGTAGCTCATCACCGGCTTCTGCCCCACATATATCACGTTCTTGCCTTCCATCTCAACACACCTTGTCCTCTGGTTCTTCGTCTCCTTCCTTTACTTTCATATTCCTACCCATCACCAATTTAAATCTTCGCATGGAAACCCGCCTAAAGATCGGCCTCCGCATCCTAAGGGATATCAGCCCTAGAGGGTTGACCTGAGGAGAGGCAGCCTCCCAACTTCGCGAGGGGAATCCCACATATGGGCGGTGGGCCTCCGCCCCTCATCTCGGACCTCGAGGATTAGACCCTTCTGCCTCTCACCGTTGAGGCGAAGGTTCCGATGAGGCAGAGGGTGGAGAAGAGGATGAGGGAGGACCTCATGCCCTGGATGAGGAGTGGGTAGTTTGAGGGCTCTATCCCGGCTCCGCCCATGGAGGCGGTGAGGGTGGCCGTGGCTATGCTCACGCTGAGCATCTGCCCTAGAAGCCTCATCGTCCCCAGGGTGGCCGAGGCGACGCCATAAAAGCCCCTTTCAACGCTGCTCATCACCGCGTTCATGTTGGGGGAGGAGAAGAGGGCGAATCCCAACCCCAGGATTAATAGGTCGAGGATTATGAACTCGATGGCCGTCGCCTCGTCGAGGGTGGTCAGGAGGAGGAGGCCTATGGTGGTGAGGCCCATCCCCATCGAGGCTACTATCCTCGCCTCAACCCTGTCCGAGAGGGCTCCAGCTAGGGGGGAGAATAGGGCCTGCATCACGGGCTGGGATAGGAGGATCAAGCCGGAGGCCTGAGGGTCGAGGCCTCTCGGATACTGGAGGTATAGGCTCATTAGGAAGGCCACTGCAGAGGTGGCTCCGTAGTTGAGGAGGGCTGCGAGGTTTGAGAGGGCGAAGACCCTGCTTTTAATGAAGAGCCTCACATCTAAAACCGGATCTTTCACCCTCAGCTCCCAGTATGTGAAGAGCCCTGTCAATAGGCCTCCTCCGATCATCAATGGGAGGCTCTGGGATGAGGAGGTGGATGAGAGCCCATATATGAGGAGGATGAGGGCTAGGCCGTATAGGAGGGAGCCAAAAACGTCGAAGCTCTCCCCTCCAACCCCTCTCCACTCTCCCCTCATCCTGGCCAGGGTGAAGGCTATGATGAATAGGCCTAAGGCGACATTCGCGATGAAGGTGCTCCTCCAGCCCCAGCTCTGGGTTAGAGCCCCTCCCAGGAAGGGGCCTAGGGAGAGGCCGAGGTAGACTGAGGCCACATTCAGCCCGAGGAGCCTCCCCCTCCCCTCCACCGGCGATGTGGAGACGAGTATCGCTGGGCCGGTTCCGAAGAGCATCGCGCTTCCAACCCCCTGTAGCACCCTCAGGGGGAGGAGGAAGGCCACAGATCTCGAGAGGGCTAATAGCAGGGAAGAGGCTGTGAAGACCACGGTGCCATATAGGAAGACCCGCCTCCTCCCGAACATGTCGGCCAGCCTCCCGAATGGGACGAGAAATATCGCAGAGGCTAGGAGGTAGGCAAGGGCCAGCCAGCCTAGGAGGGTGGCATCGAGCATCAACTCCCTCCCCATCGAGGGGAGGGCCAAGTTGAAGGAGGAGGCGGCGAATGGGGTTAGAAAAGAGGATAGGGCGACGACGAGAAGAACCGCCCTATCGCCATCACCTCCACCGCTATGTCTCATAACCCTCAATATTAGAAGGGTTTATGCTCCGCAAATAAACTAGCACCATTAAAACTAGGGGAGACAACCGTTTGAACAGTGAATCTCTAGAGCCCATATGACGAATCGAATCCCCTAACGATCTGAGGATATCGCGGCGGCAGCCCCTCGGGCTCGCGGGCCGATTAGGCCGCAGGGCCGCGTGGCCCTCCTCCAGCCTGTGATCCCTGAGCGCTGGGCGTCCGGGCTTAGGTTGCTCCTTCGGGTGGAGCCCCACCTTTAACATGGCTGATATCCCACGGTTCAGGCCTCCGTTCTTATCCCGCACTCCCCGTCTCCCCCGCGCTCCATCTCCCGGTCCTGGCCAGGTTCGCCCGGCGAATGCTCCAGCACCCCCCTACGAGGGTGTCGGAGGCCAACCGCCAGCCCCAGGGGGCAAACCCTCATCGGAGGGCTTAGCGCCTTTCAGCCCATCCAACCCGCTCACCTCTGGTTGCTGACCCCTCCATTTAGCCCATTTGAGGTTCAGGGTAGGGCTAGCTCCCCGGTCCTACCTGCCGCCGCATTAGGAGTTGTGGTTCGAGGAGATAAATCTGTTTTGTATCTCCCTCTCCCCAGGGGTCTCTCGGCTATAGGCGGATGAATCCAAACCTGATAAGGCTGAGGATAAGGTTCGAAGCTATTAGGGCGATGAAGCTGTACATGGTGACACTTTCAAGTATCTTGCCTCCCCTTCGCCAGGTGGATATGAGGGCCTTGAACATCCTCCCACCGTCCAGGGGGTGGATGGGGAGCATGTTCACGAGGGCTATGTTTATGGATAGGAAGTAGACCCACTGGAGGAAGACGTAGACCGTCTCGGGGAGCCACTCCCCGAGGAGGATGAAGAGTACTATCAGGATGATGCCTGTCGCCAGGTTGGCCGATGAGCCCGCTGCGTAGATCCTCATCTTGGAGGGTGTAGATGCCACCTCTAGCCTCTCCTCGTCTGGTTCAACCGCGCCTCCGAAGGTGACCACCGCCAGAAGGATGGCCGACGACCTTATGGGTATCTCCTCAACCACGCACTGGATGCCGTGGGCCAGCTCGTGGAAAAGGATGACGACCCCGGCGGCGGCCAGGAACCAGGGGAGGCTCTCCATCCTTATGGTGACGCCCGGGATGAGGGGCATAACGGGTGAAGCCCTCTCGGGGAGATAGAAGAACCTGTAGAGGTTGATGAAGAGGAGGTATGACATGAAGATCACCTCGCCCACCGAGGCCGCTACCCCTATGTTCCCAAGAACCCTCCAAATCCCTGGGCTGAGGCGCCCCAGGTACTCTATGAAGGAGTTCAGCCTCGTGGACTTGTACATGGCGTAGAGGGGGTGGACCTCGAAGCCCAGCCTATCCAGCCTCAGGAGAGATGCCGAGATATAGAAGATTATCCATCCCAGAGCCATGAAGAGGATGGTGAGGAGGGCTTCGTACACCGTCTCCCTCTACCTCCATGAACCCCATATTAGCTGTTAAAAATCATAGCTAAAATTATACTCTTAAGGATATGGTTTCAGGTGGGGCCTGATGGGGGAGGGCCTAGAGGTCGTATATGATGAGAGGAGGTGGAGCCTCTTCAAGCTCCTGAGAGAGGAGGCCAGGAGCATGATGGGGCCTCTCTCCTCTATGGGCGTCGAGGCGCTGGCCTATGGGAGCATCGCCAGGGGAGACGTCTCAGCCAGCAGCGATATAGACATATTCATCCCCAGGATCCCCGCCCCCTCGATCCTCGAGCTCGCCCTCGAGAGGTTTGGGTTCAGGGTGCTGAAGCGGGAGATCATCCAGGCAACCCCATCCTACGCCGCTAAGGGATATATAGCCATCGAGGAGAGGAGGAGCTACTCCTTCCCCCTGGTGGAGTTGAGGCCCATCGAGCTGGAGTTCTACGGCTTCGCGGGCTCCGTCAACATATCCCAGCTCGATGATGGGATCAGGGTTCCCGGGGTTGACAAGCGCCTCATGCTGATAACGCCGACGGAGAAGGGCCACTTGGAGTCATCCATCGCCAGAAGGGAGGGTATGGTGGCCAAGATCCTTGGGATAAGCGTCGAGGCGGTGCTGGAGAGGGTGAGAACCCTGAAGAGGAGGGGGAGGGTTGGGAGGACCGGGGTCTTCCTGAAGAGGATCCTCCACCCCGAGGAGAGCTTTGGAGAGGTATTCGAGCAGCTCTCAAGGGAGAGGCCAGCCCTTAGGAGGAGGCTAAAGGCTCTTGGGGATAGGTGAGCCTCTGAGCCACTCCATCTGAGTCGAGGCTAACGGCGTATCCCCGAGGCTTCACCAACCGTCGTAGCTGACTATCTCCCTGAGCTCCTTCCTTCCCCTGGGGGCTGGCTCCTCGGCTGGATATCCAATCGGGGTCATGGCTACAACCCTTATCTCCGGGGGCACTCCTAGGACCCTCTTAACCGTCTCCTCGTCGAACTGCCCCCCTATCCAGCAGGTTCCAAGCCCCTTCTCCGCGGCGGCGAGCATCATATGCTCCATCGCTATCCCCATATCCAGCATGTAGTACTGCTGCCCGAATCTCGAACCTGAAAGGGTTGGGTCTGCACACCCCACGATTATCGCTGGGGCCTCTGCCACCCAATCCCTCTGGGAGATCGCCCTCCTCTTCGAGGGATCCCTCACCACGATGAACCTCCAGCACTGCCTGTTCCCCCAGCTTGGGGCCAGCCTCGCCGCCTCCAATACATACTCTAGATGCTCCTGTGGTATCGGATCTGGCCTGTATCTCCTAATGCTCCTCCTCTTCCTAACCAGCTCAAGGAAGTCCAAGGGCCTCACCTCACCCTCATGAGCTCTTCCAGGATCTCCAGCTGGGTCGGGCTGGCCCTCACTATGTCGGTTGTCGTGAGGATGCCCAGGAGCCTCCCCCCATCGACCACGGGGAGCTTCTTTATCCTAGCCCTCGCCATCATCCTCGCCGCCTCCTCCACCGGGGCGTCCGGCTCTATGGTTATGACGGGCTTGGTCATCACATCCTTAACCCTGACCGATGCGGGGTCCATGCATGGCTCAACCACCTTAACCAGGATGTCCCTCTCCGTGACTATCCCTATGGGCCTGCCATCGTTCGTGACGACGACGGAGCCTATGTGGAACTTGTTCATCTTCGAGACGGCCTCGAGGACGGTGTCCTCTGGGCGTATGGTCTTAACCCCCCTGGTCATCACATCCCTAACGAGCAGAATTCCACTCATGGCATATACCTCACGGCCTATCCAGATAAGGGTTCGATGGATGGGCATTTTAACATTTCTAGATCGTCCCCCTATGCATCTGCCTCCTCAGCAAAATCGATAAAGGCCTGTCTGCCCTTTAATCATCCATGGCCACCCCTGAAGGATCCACCGGTTCAGTGGGCGAGGTGCCGGACGGGGTCTTGGTGATAGACTTCGGAGGCCAGTACTGCCACCTGATAGCCCGCAGGGTAAGGGAGATGGGGGTCTACTCTGAGATAATACCCTCGGACTCGAAGCCCGGAGACCTTCGGGACGTCGGGAGGGTGATGAGGGTTAAGGGTTTGATCCTCTCCGGGGGACCCTCAAGCGTCCTGGATCCCTCCTCGCCAAGGCTTGACGAGGGGTTTCTGAGGCTGGACCTCCCGGTCCTGGGGATCTGCTATGGCCATCAACTCCTCACCCAGATGTTTGGAGGGGTGGTTCGCAGGGCTGATGCGAGGGAGTATGGCCCGGCCGAGGCCTCAATCGAGAAGCCTGTTGGGGTCTTGAAGGGGCTTGGCCCCTCGGAGAGGGTCTGGATGAGCCACGGAGACACGGTCTACGAGCCTCCTGAAGGGTTCGAGGTCCTAGCCCATACAGATGCCTGCCCAGTGGCGGCCTTCAGGCACGCCTCGAGGCCCATCTACGGCCTCCAGTGGCACCCGGAGGTGGAGCACACGGAGAGGGGGAGGGAGATGCTCAAGAACTACATCTTCGAGGTCTGCGGATGCTCGCCCAACTGGAGGCCCATAAACCTGTTGGAGGAGGCCTTGAGGGAGATAAGGGAGATGGTGGGATCCTCAAGGGCGGTCATCGCCCTCAGCGGAGGGGTGGACTCAGCCGTCGCCGCCATCCTGGCAGCCAGAGCCCTTGGGGATAGGCTGGTCGCAGTCCACGTCGACAACGGCCTCATGAGGGAGGGGGAGTCGAGGGAGGTGTTTGAAACCTTCAGAGGCCTAGGTGTCAACCTAGTGGTGGCTCAGGCTGAGGGGAGGTTCCTAGAGAGGCTGAGGGGGGTTGTGGATCCGGAGGAGAAGAGGAGGATCATTGGGGAGGAGTTCATAAGGGTCTTCGAGGAGGAGGCCAGAAGGGCTGGGGCTGAGTACCTGATCCAGGGGACCATCTACCCCGACAGGATAGAGTCCGGCCTCAGGCGCCACTCAGACAAGATCAAGACCCACCACAACGTTGGAGGCCTCCCCCTAAAGATGGAGTTCAAGGGCGTCTCGGAGCCCCTGAGGAACCTATACAAGGATGAGGTGAGGATCCTCGGCTCGAGGCTCGGCCTCCCAGACCACATCCTCTGGAGGCAGCCCTTCCCCGGCCCAGGCCTCGCGGTCAGGGTCATAGGGGAGGTGACAGAGGAGAGGCTGGAGATATTGAGGAGGGCCGACTCCATCCTAAGGGAGGAGGTTGAGGCCTCCGGCATCGGTAAAAGGCTCTGGCAGTACTTCACGGTCCTAACGGACACGATGAGCACGGGGGTGAGGGGGGATGAGAGGGCCTATGGATGGGTTCTAGCCATCCGCCTCGTGGAGAGCATGGACGGGATGACCGCAAGCTTCCATAAGGCCCCATGGGAGCTCCTCGAGAGGGTCTCAACCCGGATAACGAATGAGATCCCCGAGGTTACCAGGGTGGTCTACGATATAACTCATAAGCCCCCATCCACCATAGAGTGGGAGTGAACCAGGATGAGGAGGTTCAGATATCCAGATGATGGACCCCCAGCAGACCTGACCATAGAGGCCTACGGCTCAACCCTGGAGGAGGCCTTCGCCAACACCGCCCTGGCAGCCTTCAACGCCATGACACCCCTCGAGGCGATAGAGGCCAGGGAGGCGAGGGCCTTCATGGTGAGCGGCGAGGACCTTGAAGGCCTCCTCTTCGACTTCTTGAGCGAACTCCTCTACATCCACGATGTGGAGCTCCTCATCTTCTCAGAGGTCCAGGTCAAGATAGACCTGGAGGCCTTAAGCCTCAAGGCCATCTGCAGGGGGGAGAGGTTCGACCCCGAGAGGCATAGGTCGGGCGCCGTCGTTAAGGCCGTCACCTACCACGAGATGGAGATAGAGAAAGGAGTAGAAGGCTGGAGGATCAGGGTAGTCTTCGACATCTGAGATCCGAGGTATAGGCATACTCTCACCCATTGAATGGGCGCCCCTCCTTAGGCGGATCCATTCCATGGAGGGCTTTGGCCTCCTCGATAATGGAGCTTATTCATTGGACATCGCTGATGAACTCAACCTCTGAGGGGGTAGGGGTTAATCCCCTCTTTCCATGCTGTTTGAATTTGGTCTCTTGGAGATCCCAGGCCTCTCAGGTATGATTGATACACCTTCAAATATACATCTATATCCTAACTTTATTAGACTCATATTTTTTGCCGATGCCTCTTCATCTAGTTCCCAATCATAACCCCTAATTATAACCACTGGTATGCGTTCAGTCGTCTGTCCGATGGCCAATTCAGCAGCCGCCGCGATCTCATCACCAACCGCCTGCATCTTGAACCTCAACCTATAACCATAGGAATCAAATTTACCCTTATAGTCTACCACCGGATTAAAACCTGATAATCCTATAGCCATATCTATTTGAGCATATCTATGGGGTCTACTATAAGTGTCACTGATAACAACTGCGATCTTCTTGAAACCGCATACTTCAATGATCCTATCTCTAATTTTCTTAGCTGCAATGTCCGGCTCCCTTGGAAGGAGGGCGCAGATCTCCTCGCTCCCAGCCACATTGGACCTGTCCACACCGGCATTCAAGCATACGTGGCCGAAATGGGTCTCGGTGATGATGAATGGAGGCCTCACATATAGAACCCTCTTGGCCTCACGCAGGATCACCTCGACGAACCTGGGATCCTTGCCGGTCATCTCCCCGATCTCCCTCGCCCTCTCACTGGGCGTGATCGACCTTAAATCTACGATGAGGCCCTCAGCCTTACTGACGATCTTATGGGTAACAACGATGATATCCCCCTCTTTAATCCCAGTCCCCTCTCTTAGAGCAGCTTCATAGATAAGCCTTCCAACATCATCGCCTGCCTTAACCTCGGGAATAGTGCTTAAACCAATGATCTCGATTTTAACTGTCAATCAATCACCAAAAACAGACTGAAAAACCGATTTAAAACAATTTCTAAATAAAGACTTGAGGAATCAGAGATTGATAGCGAAAAGGAGAGCCCCCTTCTCAATCGGCCTTGAAGCCGATTGAGCCTTTTAAGTCCATCGAATCTTTCATCTCAGTTGACTGGTCGAATTTGAGGGCGGTTGTATGGTGATCTAAAGGGAGCAGCTAAGATGGGAAAACCAGCAAAACAGCCATATTTTGACCAACCAACCATTTCACATAGATGACGAAATCAAGCGGACTTAACCCTACGCCTATCACTGAGTAGATAAAGCCTCGCTCTTAACTCCAACTGATGTGGCTGTTCTTCTCAGCTGTTTTAGGCAATAGAGGAAGGCGTACCAGAGGAGCTTGGCCATCCCGTTGAAGGTTTTGCCCGTCTGGCGGGCCTGCAGAAGCGCGATGAAGTGGCTCTCATCGCGGAGGAAGGGCCACATGTACCGGGAGGATTCATAGCCCAGCCAGCCCCTGCAGAACTCCACGGGGTCCTCGGGAACCTGCCCCATCTCTCGGTTGGAGTCAAGCGATTCCAGCTCGCCTCTTCGCCCTCTCAATCAGGTCCCTCAGCCTTTGCATGTCCTCGTTGAGGCGCACCTCATCAAAGCTGTTGGAGAAGCTGTTGATCACCTGGGCTATGTAGCCCGCAATCCTCAGCCACTCCTCACGGTTCTCGACGGCCCTCGACTGGGCCATCGCGGCGGCGTGGTTGAAGAGCCCCTCAAGCTGGTTGATCAGCTTCACCCTCAGCTCCTGGGTCTTCAGCTCACTGAACCTGAGCAACCCAGAGAGCCTATCTTCAGTTATCGTGATACGCTCCCGCTTCACCATAAAAACCCCATTACAATGCATATTTAATGACCATTATAATGCAAAATTTTTGGTTATTCTAACGATCATTCAGACCACCATTAAAGATCTACCCCCTCCCCTCTCCCGGGGTGGCCTGGGGAAGGTTCAGCCTCAGCCTCCCCAGCCTCAAAAATTTGACAGGTATGAGGAGGCTCCCCTCCGCCACATCCATATGAATCTTGAGCACATGCATCACATCCTAGTATGGCGTTATGCCCCGCCCAGAAAGGTGCATGGATATGATGGTTATCTTGCTGTCCTGCCTCTATCCGAAGACTTGAGCCTCAGTAAGCCTGCTCGCGAGAAGTTTGACCCTCGAGTGGCGGAGCTTGTATGCGCTTCTTGAGGTCGGCCTTCTCAGCCCTTAGCAACCTACCTCAGAAACGTGGATCTCTAAAGCTTCCCACACCATCCGTTAAAGGAAGAGGTGTATCTATTTACTTGTGGTTTGGCGCCGCGGAAGGGATTTGAACCCTTGAGGCTCGAGGCCACTGGTTTTCGAGACCAGCCCAATCACCACTCTGGCACCGCGGCCCCATAATTTGGGCAGAATTCTCCCTTTTTAGTCTTCTCCGTGTAGGAGCCTGCGGACCTCCTCGACGCCCCCCTCAGCCTTGGCCTTGAGGATCCTGAAGGCCTCTCTCGAAGACCTGGGCTTGGCATCCTCTCCAGCGGTTTCTAGAAGGTACTCCGCGGCCTTCTGGACCCTCCTGTTCAACTCTGAGTCGGCGTAGTCCGCCATGCTGACTATCAGCGCCTCGATGGTCCTCGGGCTGATGGGGCTCGCCTCCCCATGGTGGGATGCCACAACGTGGATCAGGTCTAGGGGGTACCCCAACCTATACATCTCAGCGACGAGGAGGGTTAGGTGGTCTATCCGCTCCCCTAGAGGGGATGAGCCGAATCCCCCCTTCCTGTCCTGGGTGTATACGTATCGCTTCATGGCGTCGTGGGTTAGGGCCCCTGCTAGGACCAGGTCCCTATCCACCTCACATCCGTAGACCTCCTCAACTATCTCGCTCAGGGCCTTGGCCAGCCTGGCGACGGCGATGGTATGCTCCAATAGGCCTCCACTATATGGATGGTGTACTCTGGAGCCCGCCGGGGCCTCATCCAAGGCAAGCCTCTCCCCCTCGAACTTGATGCTTGGCTCTTTGAGGAGACGCCTCACCATACGCCTTAACTTCTTGTCCCTTATCATCTCTACTAAGCTCTCTATCCTCTCCATTATCATGGAACCACGCGAATTTGACTCTAATAAGACGAATTCTCACATAAACTTATCTCGACGTGGGGGGATTTTCCAGCCCTTCGCTCCACAATAAAAGCGATAGCTCTTAACTACGAATATTGTGGCTGCCTCTTTAGCCTGTTTGGGTGTTGCTGGGAAGCCCTTTTCGACGTCTTTATCGGGGATACTTGGCGTTAGAGCCCAAGCTGGGAGGGGAGCCTAGAAAGGAGCATCAAAGCGCTATGGAGGCTGAAGACGACGAGCCAGTGCCGTTAAAGAGACCTGCCAAGATCTCAGTTAAGAGCGAAAGCGATAAATCCCCGATTATTTTGATTAACCGCCCTGATAATGCCTCCCAGAAAGGCGGCTGAAGATTTTTCCTGAAACATGGCTTAAATTGAAGAGGGGATGCGGTCATCTCAGGGGTTCAGATGCATCAAGGGTCATGGCTCGTTCAAACCCCTTTGAGCTGAGATAAGAGGTGGTGAGGCTGGAAGAGGTGATAGAGGGCCTCTTTAACAATGGCATGATTGTATGAACAGGACCTAAACCGAAGCCTAAATGATGGCTTAGAACAAGAAGGGGGTTTGGCCTCAGAGGGGGAGGAACCGCCTCCACCCCCTCCTCCTCTCTCCCTCTGCCTCCGTCCTCCTCTCCTCCTTCTGCTTATCCTCCTCCTTCGCCTTCTCCTCCAGCAGCCTCAGGAGCTTCTCCACATTCTCCCTCTTCTCGAAGACTGTGAAGAACTTCTCTCCACCCCTCCCTATCCTCTCCCCGAAGGCTGGGAGGAAGGGCGAGAGGAAGAAGCGGCCCATCTGCCCTCCTATGTAGGTTAGGGGTTTTATGCTCTCTATGAATAGGATGGCCGCCACATCCATTCCATACCTGTGGATCAGGTCGGCGGCCTTCCTGATTATCTCCTCCTCCTCCTCGGGAGACACCTCAACATCCCAGTACAAAAAGCCCCTCCAAAAACTATGTACCGTTCCGATTTAAAAGTTATTGAGAGCCTTAACCTTCCCTCGGTCTCCTGAGCCTCCTCTTAAGGGAGAGGTAAGCACCTATAAAGCCCCCTACGACGAAGCAGATGAGGAGTAGAAGGGCCTGGCCGAGGGAGGCCTCAGGGATTATCGAGAGCATCATCATAATTGAGAAGGCCCACTCAGCTGCAGCCAGCCTCAGGGCTACGAGGAGGAGCCCCTCCTCAGCCCTCCCGCAGACGAGGTAGGAGGCTAGGCATCCCCCAGCGACATATACAATTAGGGAGAGACCTCCAAGGAGAGATGGTGGCAGGGCCGAAAAGATGCTTGACAGATGGCCTATCGTCATGGTCCAAAGCCATATGGGCCCGTTGGCTAGAAGCGCTCCGGCCATGTAATCGGTGATATTAGGAGCCCTTCCCGCCTTCAAGGATCAGATCACATCAAACCTATTACGTTATATAAATAAGAACTCGCCCCCAAACCCCTGTACTTAGGGGCCTGAAGGCCTCAAGAAAGGCTGAAGAAAACCCAAAACTTCGCTAAGGAGGGCTTAAATTGCTTGGATACGGGTTCCAAACCTATTTAAATTTAGAGGATATGGCCATATCCTCTTAAACATTCATGCTCCTAGTATGGTGTTTGAAGAGCGAAGGTGCCGCCCCATTGGCTAGGAACAAGCTACAAGGTCATCCTAGTCATCCACTCCACCGAAAGGGGCCTTCTAGGACCCAAACAGCCTTCTAAGTAGACCCCCAATACGCGATCCCTTGGCTCTTCTATCCCTCGCCTCCTCTATCTTCTTCATAAACTTCTCCAGGTTCTCAGGCTTCTCCAAGAAGCCCATCAGCCTCTCTCCGGAAGGGCCTAAGAGGATCAGTAAAGGCTGGAGGTGAAGCCTTCCAAGCTGGCTCCAGACATGGCTCATAGGCCCAAAGGTCTCGAGGAGAAACACCGCCATCGAGTCAAGATTTAGGCTCACTAACCTTTCCGCCATCGAGGAAAGCCACACTTCTGTCTCGTCGATCTCTCCATTCAAAACCTTCAACTAAGGATATTCTTCTTCCCCTTAAATAAATTTTTTGCACTCTACATAATTTATGTCACTTCGAAAGTCCATGTCTGTGATGAGCAGACTGTGAGATATTATACCATCTCATCGTGAGGTCTTACCTCTAGAGCCTTAATGGATTAACATCTGTTCTTTATAAAAAAAGGGGATTATGATTCCTTATAGCGCCCTTGCGCGGCGCATTGCAAATAGTATAGCTATGATTACGAGTATTATGGCTGAGAGTGATTCGAGGGGATAGGGCTGCAGGTATTGGATGTTCATGGATATGAAGAAGGCCAGTCTCGTCATTATCGTGTTGGCCAGTGTGGCTCCGAAGGCCACCATCATCCCATAGATGCCTATCTTCATAACGGTGTCATAGACCCTGTAGGTGGTAGTGGGCCTCCCCTCAACAACCCTAGGCGTCACCGTGAATATGAAGTATACGAGGGCGCAGAGGGTTATCACGACGTGGACCCAGTTGTTCAGGGTTTTTACCGGGTCAGGGGTCCAGAGGGGTAGCAAGACAGCATTTACCTGCCTTATTATGTTCGCCATCGGCGCCGTCCTGAAGGCCAGGGCTGTACCTACGGCGAGGGAGATCCCCACGCCATATCGGGCGACCCAGTAATATCTCCTAGAGTACTTGAAGAAGAAGAGGAGGCCGATTATGATGGCGATTATCAGGTGCATGTTCGCTGTGGGAGCCTTGGTTAATGGTACTAGGGCGGTCTTGTTCAAGCTATCTAGGGATATCCCTATGGAGTATCCTGCGGCGCATCCCAAGAAGATGTGCTCAGCCAGTCGGTACAGGTAGTTGTCCTTGTATACGAAGCTCCATATCCATATGACTAGGGCTGCCGATAGCCAGATCTGGAGGGCCTCGATCATCTTCTCTCCCCCCTCAGCCTCATGCTCCAGAACATTATGTTCCCAAGAATTATGAAGATGAGGACGATGGCGTGGCTCGTACTCTGCGCATCCATGGCTCCCAGCCCTATGCCAGGCCTTCCGACCAGAACCTCGTATTCAGCCCCCGCGACCTGGCCCACAAGGAGCTCCACGGCCTGTCCAGCGGCCACGAAGGGCTCAGCGGCTGGGCCCATAACCCCCAGGATCCCCATTATCAGGGGGGTCTTGTATGGGGTGTTCCACTGGCGGACGAAGTAGTATAGCGTATCGGTGCCTGTTGTGAAGATTATAGCGAGGGCGAACCTCTCAGCCCTATCGGCCTCTCTGATGAGCGGAAGCTCCCCTATTGCCCTCCCGTAGGCGTCGACTGCCACGGTGCCCGATATGCTCTTGGCCAGACCAGCTACCGCCGACTCCCCTCCCGCCACGTATCCGAGATTCACCCAATCCTTTCCATACTCCTTCCCTGCGAATATGTTTGGGTTCGTCCTCCTCATTATCTCAAACATGACCGGGCCCGTAGTACCCATCGATGCGATCACCAACTTACAACCCTTGTCGAATAGCTGCTTAAACATCGCCACGGCCTGGGGCTCGAGCTCTCCCCTACCCGCAGGGTCGTAGTCGAAGTCTATGAATACATTGGAGCCTGGCTGTAAACCGTCTATATACCTGTAAACCTTCAAGGTCCTCGCTGAGATGCCTATCGGAAGCTTAAGCGGATAGTATAGGGGGAGGAGGGCGAGAATTATAAGCAGCGTGTATAGCAGCTGCCTCGTACCTATCATCTCATCAAGCCTCTTCAGCGATATGCCCATCCTAGTCCCTCCTCCCCATCCATGTGACCTCTCTCCTCAGGATGAGCCTCAGGCCCAGGATTATGCTTCCGAGGCCGACCCCTATGGTGATGGGCCTATATCCAGCCGCATTTGGAACCGTCATTATCCAGTCCCTTAGGGGCTTGAATCCTGGCCATATGACAAACCCGAGGCTCGTGTTCCCCAGCATCACGATGATCCCCACTATCAGCAGTAGGAGGGCCGGGGGGTTCCTAGCCCTGAAGGTCCTATAGGCGGCTGAGACTATGTAGAATACCAGTATGGAGTACATGGCTGAGCTCGTGGGGACCTGGAGGTTTAGGTAGATCCAGGAGAACTGGGGTTGGGTGAGGATGGGAACCCCAGTGGCCAGAGCTTGGAGGGCGAAGATGACGCAGACCACCTCTAGGATTAGGGTTACCAGGCTGTAGGGGACCTGCCCCCTCTCCCGCTTCATGATCAGGCTCACATGGTATCTCGCGACATCGACGCCTCCAACGACGGCAGCCAATGCGGCGATGACTATGGAATAGTCTATCAGGAGCTTATCCCAATAGCCTAGAGCTGCCTTGGCAGTCTTGTCTACATATAGGAAGTAGAAGGCTGTCATCGCTATGATGATGATGGCCACGAGGAGCTGTGGAACCGTACGCCTCCAAACAACGCTCATCTCCATCACCACACGAGGTATGTGGCAAGCCTCACCCCGAGGGGGAGGAGGAGCAGCCCGAGCACCATCAGGACGATGGAGAGCAGCTTACCCACATCCTGTCCCCTGATGCTCGCGAGGGTGGCGGCATCCCCAGAGGCCATGGCTCCCGCGGCGAAGATCTCCTCACCTATGAAGGCGTAGTCACAGACCAGCACGAAGAACGGGATCTGGACATCCCTAGCGGTCCCACCTATCTGGAAGGCCCCTACCATCGTCCCAGCCTCGGACAATATCAGGGACTCGGCCCAGAAGGGGCCGATGACTATGTTTGCACCGGCATTCTCCCTACGAATAGTGGCCTGGGCGGCGGAGGCGTAGGCGAACTGAACATCGGTGAGGTACCTCACGTTGTCTACAGGGTTATAGAGCTCCGGTCTACCCTCGGAGAAGTACCCATCCCTGACGATCTCATCGATGGAGGCGATGGCCTCAGGCACCCCATGCGTCACAATCAGCCTGGCTCCATACTTCCCTGCGAGCTTGGCCACATGGGTCAAAACCCCTAGACCCGCAGTGTACTGGGGGGCATGCGCGGTCCTGAGGCTTCCATAGCCTATGGTGTAGTGGATGGGCCTGCCCATCTCAACAGACCTGGCCACGGCCTCCTCAATCGCCTCGAAGGCCCTTATCCTCCTCACCGGGAAGGCTCTCCCCCTCTCCGCGGCCCTCATATAGTAGTATCCCGAGAGCGACAAGAGGATTAGAACGGCGAGGGAGACAACGCCAGCCTTGGGATCTATCACCTGCTCAACAGGAAGATAGTTCACCAACATTTTCCTAATCTAAAATATAGACTGTACTATAAATATTTTTACCGCTTTTGAGGCTGAACCCCACATGCAGAACGAGCATAGTGGGCGGTGCCATCCATAACCCGGAAAAGGCTAGAGAGTTCAAGATGCCTTGAGCTCTTAGACTCCCTCTAACCACCGGGCTTGGGCTCAGATTAAGCCCCCGAGCCGATAAAATAGAGGGCGTTCCCTCCGACCTTGCTTTACGGCATCAACCGCGAGACCTAATTGTTTTTATATCATTTCTTTGGTTTAGGAGGCTGAGTGAGATGGAGCCGAGCTACATCCTCGCGACGGATGTTGGGAGCACGACGACGAAGGCCAGGTTCTTCGGCAGGGTTGATGGCAGGTGGAGGTTCATAGCCAGCGGGGAGGCCCCCACAACGGTCGAGAAGCCCGTTGAGGATGTCACGATGGGCGTTAGAAACGCCGTCAGGGAGGTCGAGGAGCTCACCGGCCATGTGATCATGGACGATTCCAGCGAGGAGCTCAGAATAATAACGCCCTATAAGGGGGGTGAGGTCGGGGTGGACATCTATGTCTCCACCAGCAGCGCGGGGGGAGGGCTCCAGATGCTTGTTCAGGGGGTTGTGAAGTCCATCACCGCTGAGAGCGCCCAGAGGGCGGCGCTAGGCGCCGGGGCCATCGTGATGGATGTGCTGGCAGTGGATGATGGGAGGGACGACTACTATAAGATAGAGACCCTGAGGTTCCTGAGGCCGGACATCGTCCTATTGGCGGGTGGGACGGATTGGGGGGATAAGACGCATGTGCTTGAGATGACCGAGATACTGGCGAAGGCGAGGCCAAGGCCGAGGCTCGGAGCGGAGTACCGCCTGCCGGTGGTCTATGCGGGCAATGTCGCCGTGAGGGAAGAGGTCAAGAGGATGCTTGGAGAGGCCTTCGACATCATCGTAACGGATAATCTCCGCCCGAGGATAGAGGTGGAGCAAGTGGAGCAGGCGAGGAACGCGATACTATACCTCTTCATGGAGCATGTGATGGCCCATGCACCCGGATATCACAAGCTGAAGGGGCTTGTATCCACCCCAATAATGCCAACGCCAGCGGGGGAGGGGATGATGATCAGGACCTTCTCTGAGATGAGGGGGGTGAACGTGATAGGCGTGGGGCTGGGTGGGGCTACAACCAACATATACTCAAACTTCCAGGGGAGGTTCCTACGCACCGTCAGCGCGAATCTGGGGATGAGCTACAGCATAGGGAACGTCTTCAAGGAGGCCAACGTGGAGAACATCATGAGGTGGATACCCTTCGAGATGGATGTCAAAGACCTCATGGAGGTCGTCTATAATAAGATGATAAGGCCCACGACAATCCCCATATCCCTTGAGGATCTGGTTATCGAGCACTCCCTAGCCAGAGAGGCCATAAGGCTGGGGTTCAACCATCACAAATACCTTGCAAGGGAGTTGAAGGGGGTCAAGAAGGAGAGGACCATATCGGACATCTTCGAGGAGGTCAAACCAGAGGACACATATATAGAGATGTTTAATGTGAGCCACATAATAGGAACCGGAGGCCTCCTCTCCAGGGCTCCGAGGAGAAACCAATCCATGATGATATTGACAGACGCCTTCCAGCCAAGGGGCTTCACCTCCCTCCTCCAGGACAGCGTGTTCATGATGCCCCACCTCGGGGTCCTCTCAACCATCCAAAAGGAGATCGCCCTCGAGATATTCGAGAAGGAGTGCCTGGTCCCCATGGGAACCCTCGTGGCAGGGGTAGGGACAGATAAGATAGGGGCAAGAGTTGCAACCATAGAACTAGAACTGGGAGATGAAGAAAGGAGATTTGACCTGTCATTCGGCCAGATAATTAGGGAACCAATATCTAAAGAGATAAATGTCAAAGTTAGAGTTAATCCCTCAAGCAACTTTGACTTTGGAAATGGCTTCGGAAAATCGGTAGAAAAAACCGTTACCGGAGGGGTTGTTGGAGTTGTGTTTGATGGAAGGGGAAGACCAATATACATACCTGAAGATGGAAAAGAGAGAAAGAAACTTTTAATTGATTGGTATGATTCCATGGATCTATATCCAAAAAGTAAAATTGAGGAATGGAGAAAAGGCCTATGAGCATCTCAGAGGAGAGCTTCGCATACACACCAGGATTAAGGGTCACACCCCTAACCTATGTAAGATGTATCAGAAGCCTCCCAGTAAAGGGTCAGGTGCTGGTGAAGGTAGGGGATGAGGTCGAATTCGATGCGATCGTTGCACGTTGCCTCTTGGAGGGTACACCTCAAATCCTCAAGGTGGCAGAGCTCCTAGACGTAGACCCTGAGGAGGTCACCCGCTATCTACTGAAGAAGAGGGGAGACTTCGTGAAGAAGGGGGAGATGCTGGCAAGATTAAGAGCAGCATTCGGCCTAATAAATAAGGCCGTAGCATCTCCTATAGATGGATATGTTGAGGATATAAACGAAATAACAGGAAACATTACGGTCAGGGAGCCTCAAAGACCCATTGAGGTGACCGCTTATATAAGGGGGAGGGTGGATGAGGTTATCCCACAGGAGGCTGCCGTAGTAGGATCATGGGCGGCCTATATACAGGGCATAATCGGATTCTCTGGAGAGAACTTCGGCGAAATTAGAATGGCAGTATCAAACCCTAAAGATATGCTCACCCCAGAAAAAATCTTTGATAGTGATTATGGAAAAATAATTGTAGGAGGATCATTTGTAAGTCTTGAAGCATTGAAGAAGGCTAAGAAGATAGGTGTTAAAGGTATAATCTCTGGAGGAGCTAATATAGAGGATTTGGAAAAGCTAATAGGATCGAGAATAGGGGTAGCTATAACAGGAAGAGAAGAGCTTGGATTTACATTGATTATAACGGAGGGATTTGGAAAACTTTCAATTTCAGAAAGGGCATTCGAAATATTAAAAGATAATGAGGGAAGAAAAGTGGCAATAAATGGTGCAACACAAGTTAGAGCTGGAGTACTTAGACCAGAAATAATAATACCCAAAGATTTTAGTGGAAAAGCTAAAATTGAAATGGATGTTGTTGCGGAAGGAAAAATGAAACCTGGAAGTATTATAAGGATAATTAGGTATCCCTACTTCGGAAAACTTGGCAGAGTTATTAGACTACCAATTGAATTAATGGAAATTGAGACTGAATCTCTGGTGAGGGTAGTTGAAGTAGAACTTGAAGATGGAAGGAGAATTATGGTTCCAAGAGCAGATGTAGAAATAGTTACAGAATAGAGTCCATCGTTAACTAAACTCAAGGCTAATAAAATCAGAGAAGCTAAATATTTTATAGTATTAAATCTTTTAATCAAACTCAAAGACGATTATTTAAATTATCCGATGAGTTACAATAGGTGATTAAGGGTATATATGGGCGCCATCTCAAGGTATAGGGACTGGCTGAATGAGGCCAAGGACGATCTCGAAGCGGCTCGCTACCTTTTGGAGGGTGGGCGCTATAGCAAGGCCTGCTTCTACTCCCAACAGGCGTCTGAGAAGGCGGTTAAGGCCCTCCTCATAAAGCGGTTCGGCAGGTATGAGGAGGTGCACAGCGTGGCTGACCTCTTGAAGATGGTTAGGGGCTTCATCCACGTCGATGATGATATGATACTCATGGGAAACAGGCTGGACGGCTTCTATATACCCACCAGGCATCCGAATGCCTGGCCCAGTGGAGCCCCCCATGAGCGTTATGATAGGAGGGACGGCGAGGAGGCTATAGCCCATGCATCAGCCATATTTAGATTCGTTGAAGAGAACATTGGATAGGATATCCTCGGAGAATCCATCCTTCACATTGAGGGAGGGGCTACAAGAGCTTGTCTCAAGCCTAAAGGAGAGGTATAACCCCGACGCTATAATACTCGCAGGGTCCCTCGCCGAGAGGAGGGGGGTCAGAGGATTAAGCGACATAGACATACTCATCATAACCAGGAGGATCCAGGAACCAGCTCATAGGAACCGCTTTGAGTTAAGATCCATCGACGGCGTGGATGTGAACATAGCCACATACACCATGGAAGAGGCTAAAGAGGGTATAAAATCCCTGAACTTCTTCCTCATCAACGCCATAAATATCGGCAAACCCCTATAAGGAGAAATGGCCTTTGAGGAGTTGAGGTCTATTTTAAGGGTTGAGGCTGAAAAGATCAAACTGAAAAAAGAGAAGGCGGATACGACTTTACAATTAATGAGGAGATTAAATGAGGGTTAAAATCATTTATTAGGCCTCCACTCCCTATCCGGATTCATCATGGGTCTTGCTTAGTGAGAGAAATTTCGGCTCTTGCCCAACAGATAATTCGCTCCCCTGAAAAGCCCTCAATGAGCTGATAGGAGGAGATGAACTGTGCATCCAATGAATGTCATGGCTCTCTACATCATCCTAGCTCCAACGAGCATCTGGTTCTCAGAGGAGGGCCAAAGGTAAACTTAATAGAGGCTCATCAAATCCTTATCTTGAAGGCCCTTGATCAATTCTCTTAGAACCGAGTTCAGGCCTAGGAAGAGGTTGGGGAGGATGAGGAGGGGTATCAAGCTGGGCCTTATAGTCCCCATAAGGTGTGAAGAGGTTGCCAATAAGGGTGAGGGTGAGACTGGAAAGTCGAGAGAGGGGTGAGGACCTAGAGGCCTTGGCACCGTTGAACACTGGCTTCACCTCGGACTCCCTCGACATACATCTTCCCATCGATGCCGCTGGGTCCCTGGAGCTATGGCCACCTCCACCCAATTCGGTTCTAGAGACCCTGGACACGGCAGGGGATAGAGATCCTGAGCTACTCCATACCTGACGCGGTCATGCTCACCGTGCTAGAAGAGGATAAGAATTTCGAAGACTATTATGTGCAATGTGTTGATATAACCTCTAGAGAGAAATCCTTCTATCAGACGCCGTCATAGAAGAGCTAGAGATCGAGATACTATCTCTAAGGACTGGGCTCTAGAGGTTCAAGGGCGATGATAGGATCAGGAGGAGTGTACCGCCATAGGGCTCATAGGCCTTCGCCTCCTATGATAAGAGGAGGGGAGAATGAAGGCGTTACTAAAGTTTAGGGAGCCTTATCGAGACAGGAAGCTAAGGCATGAGGCTGATTATATAACTTCCTCCAAAGGGGCCTCCAAGGCTGCATAGGCTTAATTTTATCTGCCTCTCCTTCTGAGTGGATGTTCCTGATAGGAGCCTGTGGCTGGTCTAGGCTCTATGAGTTCCTGCCGAGGTCTAGGCTCAGGGCTGGAGGGCTAGAGGCCTATGCTGAGCTCTTTAAGGCCGTCGAGGTGAACAGCAGCTTCTACGAGTTCCACAGGCTTGAGACCTATTATGGGTGGAGGAGGTGCGTCCCAGAGGATTTCGAGTTCACCATCAAATGCCACAGATCCATAACCCATCAGGCCATGATGAGGCCGACAGATGAGGCCCTTCATGGAATGGAGAGGATGGCTGAGGCGGCCAGGGCCTGCGGTGCCAGGGTCCTTCTGCTCCAAACACCAGCTAGCCTGAGAGCCTGTGAAGAGGCATATAGGGACCTAGAGGCCTTCCTCGAGAGAGCCGTGGATTGGGGTATCCGGCTGGCGTGGGAGCCTAGGGGGAGCAGCTGGGGGTCTGGGGAGGGCCTCGAGGCCCTCCTCGACCTCCTTGAGAGGTTCAACCTCATCCATGTCGTCGACCCCTTGAAGGCTCCTCCGGCCAGAGACTCCGACATGGTCTACCTCAGGCTTCATGGTTTACCAAGATACAACCTTGAGTACAGCTACAGGAATAGGGAGCTTGAGGCCTTGAAGGAGAAGGTCAGACCCTTCCAGGGAAAGAAGGTATACATCTTCTTCAACAACTATGCCATGTACCGGGACGCCTACAGGTTCCAGAGGCTCCTCCACGAGGGGAGGCTCCCCCCCTCACCCTTCGGGCCATGGTCGGTCTTCTGGGCGCTCCAGCCCTACGAGGACTGGCCTGCCTCGAAGGGGGAGCTCGTTGAGAGGTGCGGGAGATGGAGGTGCTGGATAGCCCCAGAGAGGAGGATTCTCCTAGGGGAGGTTTTGAAGCACCTAGATGACCGTGTATATGGAGGGGTTGAGGAGGTTCTAGCAGAGGCTGAAAGGGTTTGGCGGATGGCGGGGCTTCCATCAGAAGAATAGGGTTACGGTATTCACCTATTCTCCAGTGGCATTTTAGAAATCGCTATAAGGGGTTGATAACCACCTTCAAAGAGGAGGGTTGAGGTCCAACCTAATATCCGGGGAGAGCCTTGAGAAGCTTGAGGCTCTTGAGAACCCCCATGTCATGGAGATCGTCGGGAGGTTTGTAAGCCTCTGCGAGCCCTCAAGGGTTCTCGTGGTCACCGACGACCCTGAAGAGATAGCCTACATCCGAAGGATGGCCGTGGAGAGGGGGGAGGAGATGAGGCTGAAGCTGGAGGGGCACACCGTCCACTTCGATGGGTACTACGACCAGGGGAGGGATAAGGCGAGCACGGCCGTCCTCATGCCGGGCGGGAAGAAGCTGAGCTACGGGATAAACACCGTCGATAGGGATGAGGGGCTGAGGGAGGTTTTAGACCTGCTGAAGGGCTCCATGAGGGGTAAGGACATGATAGTCAGGTTCTTCTGCCTTGGGCCCACCGACTCCAGGTTCTCCATCGGAGCCCTCCAGCTGACGGACTCCTACTATGTAGCCCACAGCGAGGACCTCCTATACAGGAGCGGATATGAGCAGTTCAAGAGGCTTAGGGGGTCTGGAAACTTCTTCGCCTTCATCCACTCGGCTGGGAAGCTCGACGAGAGGGGATGCTCAAAGGACACGGATAAGAGGAGAATCTACATAGACCTCCAGGAGAGCAAGGTCTACTCCGTGAACACCCAGTACGCAGGGAACACTGTAGGGCTTAAGAAGCTCGCCCTCCGCCTGGCCATATATAAGGCGAGCAGGGAGGACTGGCTGGCTGAGCACATGCTCATAATGGGGGTCAGGCCGGAGGGAAAGGGCAGGGTGACATACTTCACTGGGGCCTACCCGAGCTACTGCGGGAAGACGTCGACGGCGATGATACCAGGCCAGACAATAGTTGGAGACGACTTGGCCTATCTCAGGGCGGATGAAGAGGGGCTCGCCAGGGCCGTGAACGTCGAGTCCGGGATATTCGGGGTGATAGCCGATGTCAACCCCACAGATGATCCCCTGATATACAGGGCCCTCACAACGCCCAGGGAGCTGATATTCTCAAACGTCCTAGTAGCTGATGGGGTTCCCTACTGGCTAGGGATGGGCAGGGACGACGTCCCTAAGAGGGGTTTGAACCACTCCGGAGAGTGGTGGGAGGGGAAGAGGGACGAAGAGGGGCAGCTGATACCATATGCCCACCCCAACGCGAGGTACACGATGCGCCTGAAGGAGCTTGATAACGTAGACCCCATGCTCGACGACCCGGAGGGGGTTGTGATCAGGGGTATCCTATACGGCGGCCGTGACTCGGACACGAATGTCCCGATCCTCGAGGCCCTTGACTGGGAGCACGGGGTCTACATAGGAGCCACGATAGAGTCGGAGACCACAGCTGCGACCTTGGACAAGGTTGGGGTCAAGGCCTTCAACCCCTTCTCCAACCTCGACTTCATGGTTATACCCCTTAGGAACCTACATCACAAACCACATCGAG
>JBBIVO010000023.1:0-22513 GCA_037439685.1 Candidatus Bathyarchaeota archaeon
CCCGAAGAACTGCCTTGCAGCCGCCTCCAGCTTAGAGGGGTCCACCATGTGGGGAACCCCTCTCGGATGAACGTGGAGCTTAGAGCTTGAATAGACCTCCAGAAGCCTCCAGGAGCCGCCTGAATGATCTAGATGGATGTGGGTCGCTCCGACCAGGGCAAGCCCATCCTTTTCCACCCCTATCTGCCTCAGGTCCATCAGCAGGCTCGGTATGGAGGCCGTAGGGCCCGGATCTATAACGATGCTCTCTCCCCCCCTCACGAGGTAGGTGCCCAAGACACCGTGGCGCCCGTGATACTCCGCGTCTATGAGGTAGGTCTCACCCTTGACCAGCCTATATGTCAACCTGGATCGATTTGATGTCATGGGAAACCTTATTAAACCTTCTTCCCATCAATTGAAACAAAAAGTAATTTCTACTTATGATGATAGATGTTGTCAATGGCTGCATTCCCTTTTCAGATTCTTAATTCCTCATCCTCAAAACCCTTATACTCGCCGTTCGAATCATTATAAGAGGCTTCCAGCATCCTCTGGAACTCTTTAAGTGTTATGAGCCATCTTTCTCTAGGGTCTCCTCCATAAAAACTTACTTCATAAAGCAAATTAAGAGTTCATCTTAAAACCTATAACCTCAGGTAATCTGTTTTCTCCCGCTTTGAATCCATCGAAATTTAATGGAAAAGTGAGAGCTGTAGCTTCAGTTATGCATTTTCGGGGGCTTTGCTCCACGGCGTTGGCGAGCTTCTTCAGGGCAACATTGCTCCAATCTGGATCATGAAGCTGGCCTGGATTAACGGCATTGGCGGGGGAGCCCGCTGTGACCATCACTCCCCCTTCGTAACTGGAGTACTTGCCATCGCCTTAGGTCTTATGGTTGCAATAAGCTCCAGAAGGGATTGAGGAGAGAAATTGGCGCTCTTCGTCTCATCTGGCGCGCAAGCACTAATCGGGCGTGAGGAGAAACCAGAGAAAATGGGGCGGGGCAAAAAGGAATACCTTGAAGAAAAGGCTGCCAAGTAGAATCTACCGCCCATTGCTTAAGGTTTGTTTGGCGGCGTCTAAGACTTTATCAGATGGCCATGATGGGCAGGGAGGGCTAAGCCAATAGCTGAACAGCATTTGGACGCTGCAGGATTCAAAGAAACCGACCCCTGAATCCACGATGCGAGGGAGGGGAATGCCGCCCGAGACTGGGCAAAAGAACAAGGATTCGCTTATGACCCACGCGAGCTTTCAAAATTGTTCGAGCCTGTAATGATGGCTAAAAAGCGCCGGGGATGGGATTTGAACCCATGAGCTCGCGAGGAGCACCAGTTCTCTCGTCTCATTTCAAGACTGGCGCTTTATCCTGGCTTGGCTACCCCGGCTAAGAATTAGAGACTTGAACCTCATGTAAATCCATTTCGAGTTCCCCCTCCTAGAAGGTTATACCCTTATCTCGAAGAGCCTCTGGGCGTTCCTCGTTGTCGCTTTGGCCACATCTTCAGTTGGTAGCCCCTTCAGCTCTGAGAGGGCCCTTAGGGTTCTCACGAGGTCCGCGGGCTCGGATGGGCTTCCACGATAATCTACGGGGGAGTCCGTCTCTATGAGGATGCTCTCTATAGGGGCGTGGGCCAGGGCGGCTCTATGCCCTTCACTGTACTCCGCCGCTATGGTGGCTGAGATGTAGTAGCCGGCATCCAACAGTTCCCTCAGGATCTCTAATGGGCCGCTGTACCAGTGGAAGACGCCCCTCTCTGGGCCATAGACCTTAGCCAGGTCAAGGGCATCCCTCCAAGATCCTCTTGCGTGGATTGAGACGGGTTTATCATTCTCCGATGCTATCCTCAACTGCTGAATATATAATCCCCTTTGAAGATCCCTCACGTCCCTCCTCTTTCTTGCCTCCCTGCTCCAATAGTCTAGGCCTATCTCTCCGATGGCGGTGCATCTCTCCACATTTTCCTCTATGAACCTGATCGCCTCCTCTATCTCCTGAGCCGCTATCTCCGTCGGGTGTATCCCCAGGGCGGGGTAGATATATCCCGGAAAGGTTTCGGCCAACTTCAGGGTTGCCCTGCACGTCTCCAATTCGGCTCCAACCGCTATGATGGCCCCCACTCCCGCGGCCTTCGCCCTCTCCAAAGCCTCCTTCGGGTTATCTAGGTCTGAGACGTGGGCGTGGGTGTCTATCAGCATGACCAACTCCCGGTTCAACCCCTCGAACCTCCTAGAGGAAGGCCCTGCGGCTCCGGCGGCTCACCCAGCCTGCCATTAAAAATATTTAACTTAGAGATATTTATCTGTTGACTTAGCAAGATTTCATCTCCACTTTTCGAGTAACTCTTCGATAGATATTTTCTCTCTCCTCTTTTTTAATATGTACCAGCAGAGCCATGTTATGGTGAAGAGTGGAAGAATATCTAATCCTGGTATAACCTCTAACATCGTTATTAAGCCGAGCCAGCCGAAGAGTATGAAGGAGGACACTACGCCCACCAGGTCGAGAAGATCGCCTAGAAGGGGGGTGGTTAAGGGTGGGAAGAGGTACTCGACGAAGTCGAGAGTCAAGCAGAGCATCAAGGTGGCAAGCTCCTCCCAAGATAGCTTGACGACCCAGGGCTCGGAGATGGTCCTTATCGCGATCACCTGAAGAGTGCTTAGATGCAGGGATATAAAAACGGCTTGCTCCTTGCTTAGGGGGTCGTGGGGATGGGTAAAAGGAAGCGGTCTGCCTCTCCAGGGATTACTATTATTAGTCCCCTACCCGCCTCGGCTATTGACCTCAACGTCTCCAGATATAGGTAGAGGTTCGTTAGCTGGGTTGAGTTCAATCCAGGCTGCTGCGAGGCTATGGCCTCTATGGCCTCTCTAGTGGCATTGGCTAATATTATCTTCGACCTCGCCAGCCCCTCCGCCTCTATCATCTTTGAGAGGGCGGTCGCGTTGGCTATGACTAGGATCCTGGTCTTGTTAAACTCTGCGGCTATCGCGAGCTGCTCTGCTGCGAGCTTGCTCTCGATGGCGTCGACGAAGGCGGTGGGCAGGGCTATCCTCCTCAGGTTCACGGCCTCGAGGATCACGGCGTCGGATAGTGAGGCTTCCCCTTTGAAGGCCTCAGCCAAGCTCTTCTCCATGAGGGCGCTGATGGCTCCCCTCTCCTCTATGGTCCCTATGGCCGTGAATCCCACGATGAGGTTCCTTATGGTCTCCCTTATTATCGGGATTATCGCCCTATCCTTCCAGTCTAGGCCGGGATAGCGTTTGAAGAGGTCTAGGGCCTTGGAGGGGGAGATGCTCCACCTCACCGTGATATCTACATCGACCCTCAGCCCGTCCTTTGTGAGGCAGGGGACGGCTGGAAAGTCTCCTTGGGCTGCGCCCTCCGACCACATGTTCACGCTGTCCGTCGCGACATAGATCCGATACACGGTTGCCCATGGGGGCCTGAAGAAGTAGCGGGCGCTGGCTCCATCGCCGACCGATGTGACCGAACCCGTGAAGGGATCGGCGATTACGGCTACGTAGCCAACCCCTATCTGGCCGACGCTGAAGACGAGGATGCCAACTATGATTATCACCGAGACTATGGCTACTACCCCTAACCCCTCTATTCTACGCCTCCCCTCTACAGGCACGCGCCGATGCATTCCTCTCACCTATTCGCTCGTAGATGAGCTTAAACCTATCTCGATGGTTGAGCTAATCTCTTATCCCTTCTAGGAAGCTTATGGCGCTCCATATGCGGGTTCGGGTGTACATCGGCATATTTGGGTCTTGCGAGATCTCGTCGAGGAGATCTATGGCGTTGGCGGCCCTCGCCGCTATGCTTAGACTCTCATCCAAGAGTATATCATAGGCCTGCTTCGCAGTCCTCCTGATGTTTCTAGGCGTCGTATTGTCCTCCGCCACCCTATTGAGGATCGCCATGGCCTGTTTAAGCTTCTGCGTGTAGTCCTCACCTTTACTCGACATCCCGCCACCTCCAACATCCAGGAAGAAGACCTCTCCAGCCATCTATAAACTATTAAGTCGATAAAAAGTTATCTCCTGAAGACGCTTAGAGATTAAGGGGGCCTTGAATCTGCCGCTCCCTTTTAGGTAGATCCCTCGGATCCTCGGTGGTAGGCCTGCGTGGCCTCAGGGAGATGCTCCAACAGCTCACCTAGGTTTCTCAAGAGTTTTACCGGCTTATTCTTCCCCCATATGAGGCCTCGCCTAGAGGTCCCGTCTTAACCCCTATGAACCTGCAGCCCGCCCTCTCGGCGCACTCCATATCTATCCTGTGGTCCCCCACCAGTAGAACCTCCTCGGGCCTCAGCCCCATGAGCTCCGCCGTGTGAATTAAGGCCTCCGGATTTGGCTTAGGCTTAGGGGTCTCCCCCCTCGCGAGGATGACATCGAAGTATCTCAGCATCCCGGTCTTCTCTAGGGCTCTTACGGCGTATGTCCGGTGCCCCCGTGTGAGCACAGCTAGCCTGAAGCCCATCTCCCTCAGCCTCCGCAGAGCCTCGGATGCCCCTTCCACCTCGGTGACGGTGTGGAGAGCTTCAAGCTCGGCTCCGTTCATCACCTCCTCAACCCTCCTCAGTATCTCCCCCCTCTCCTCATCGGGCCTCTCCTGCTCCCTCCATATATCCTCGGCCCTCCTCAGGATCTCCACCGTCGTCTCATGGGGCGATAGGAGCCCTTCAGGAACCCCCTTAGACTCCAGCAGTGAGATTATCCTCCTCTTCATCCCGATAAAATCTATCTTCGAGTTTATCAGGGTTCCATCGAGGTCGAAGACGATGCCCCTCATCCCCTTCAGCTTCAAGGGAGCCTCCATCATCCCTGGGAGATGGGGCTTGGAGCATTTATCGCTTGCGATCCCCCTCGAGGGGTTCAGATGGCGCTAACCCTCTTCAAGGGCTCTTCGGCCTCCTCCAAAGCCCATCCTCGAGGTTATAATCCTCTCCGTCGAGAATAGGCGTGAGGCTATGTATAGTATCACCCCTGTGAATATGCTTATGTAGAGGATTCCGATGATGGCTCCGAGATAGTCTCCTGAAACTGCTGCCTTTGCAGATGTGATGCTGTGGGTGTAGGGAAC
This sequence comes from Candidatus Bathyarchaeota archaeon, assembly GCA_037439685.1. GTDB lineage: Archaea > Thermoproteota > Bathyarchaeia > TCS64 > TCS64 > JAGTRB01. The sequence continues at coordinate 5,075 of JBBIVO010000023.1, forward strand.
CATTAGGAGCACCCACCTGGCCTCGGTTGAAAGGTTTTCTAGGCCCGTGAACATCAACACTATCGCTGGGATTAAGACGGGGATGATCAGGATTCCCACGAGGCTCTGAGCAGCTCGGACATTGTCGGTGAAGGCGGCGAGGGATATGGCCAGGGCTAGGCCTGAGACCAGCGTGATGAATATGACGCATCCCAAGAGGAGGAGGCCGAAGGGGCTGGGGCTCAGCCCCACCTCGCCGATGGGTAAGGGGGACTGAGGCGTGAATCTTAGAGCCGAGCCCATGTAGAAGACGAAGCCGAGCATATATGCGACGGAACCCAGTATCGCAACCACTATAGAGCCCCCTAGCTTCCCCGCCAAGATGGCCATCCGACTTATGGGAAGGGTCATTAAGGTCTCGAATGTCTTCTGCTCCTTCTCTATGGCCACGCTGGTGGCAGCCATCTGTATCGCAAACGTCAGCATGACCATCACGAGGACGGGGAGCAGGATGGCTTGGGAGAGGACGAGCCCGATGATAGAGTGGGGTGAGGCGTCTATCGGGATGCCCCTAACCAGGGATGAATAGGATATGGATATGGGGTTCCTGACAGCCTCAGCCTCATATGGGGCTCCTAGGGCTTCGAGGAGCCTCTCTATCCTTCCAAGAGATGCCTGGTAACCATAGAGGTTTATGAGGCCGGCCGCCGCCTCAGCCGCCCCGGTCTCTGTGAGGGTTAGCTCCCTCAGGTTTGCATAGATCCTCACCATCGCCATGCGCCCCGAAGAGATGTTGGCCGAGTAGCCGCGGGGTATGTGGAGGAGGACGGGGTGGCCTGTTCTGTCCAACTCCTCTAGGGCCTTATCGAGGGATGGGGCTTCAACGGTTATCACAGAGCCGTTCTCTTTGAGATAATCTATCAGGCTCTTCGAGGCCTCCCCACCATCCTCGTCATAGACGGCTATGGGGGTGGAAGATGCGGCTCTAACCGCCGACTCTTGGGATACTCCTATGGCATATCCCATTATTGGGAGGATTAGGAGGGGCATCAATATCACGCCTAGGAGGATCTTCGGATCCCTCACAAGCTCCTTCACATCCTTGGCTATGAGGGCTATGAGAGCCTTAATCACCCCTTGTGGCCTCCAAGAAGACCTGCTCAAGATTCTCCGCCCCATATCTATCCTTAAGCTCCTCTGGCCTCCCCTTTTCGATTATGCTCCCCCTATCTATGAGGGCCACCCTGTCGCAGAGGAACTCTACCTCGAGCATGTTGTGGCTTGAGAGGAGGACGGTTAAGCCCCCCTCCTCCACATACTCCTTTACCTTCATCCTTATATGATGGGCGTGGACCACGTCGAGGCCGGCTGTGGGATCGTCTAGGATGGCCAGCCTAGGCCTCGCCATGAGCGCCCTCGCCAGGAGTAGCCTCCTCGTCATGCCCTTACTATAGACCTTTATCCTCTCCCTCAGCCTCTCTCCCAGGCCGGAGATGAGGGCCCCCTCCTGGACGATGTCCTCGATGTCGGCTCCATCTGCGTAGAACCCGGCCATGAACCTCAGATACTCGAGGCCTGAGAGGTTCTGGTAGGCGCCGGCATCCTCTGGGAGGTATCCGATCATCCTCCTTACCTGGCCCGCCTCCCTAACGACGTCGGCGCCGAAGACCCTCACATGGCCAGATGATGGTTTGATGAGGGTTCCAATTATCCTCAGGGTTGTCGTCTTCCCAGCCCCGTTTGGCCCGATAAGCCCTAGGACCTCCCCCTCATCGATCTTGAAGCTGCACCCCTTCAATGCCTGCATCCTGCCATAGTTCTTAGCAAGGTTTGAGGCCTCGACTGCAGCCCCCATCTAGGTCTGGTGAAGGTTTAGTGCCTACAACCTAAAAAGGATCCCTCCTCCTCAGGACCCTCCCATCCCTTGCTTCCGTGTATGCTCCGTCCTCTACGGCCAGGGAGCCGTTGACGATGACGTATCTGATCCCTTCTGGAAACCTCCTGGGGTCCTCGAAGGTTCCATTGTCGATGATGGATTTCGGGTCGAATATGGTTATATCGGCCGCCATTCCAGGCCTCAGGAGGCCTCTATCCATGAGGCCGAACCGCTGGGCTGGCAGGGAGGTCATCTTCCTGACCGCCTCCTCCAAGCGGAGGATCCCCCTCTCCCTGACATACCTTCCAAGGACCCTTGGGAAGCTCCCGTAGGCTCTGGGGTGGGGCCTCCCAAGGACGAGGCCGTCTGTGCATATCATCCCAAGGGGGCTCTTGATGGCGGTTTCCACATCCGACTCGGACATGGAGAAGAGGATCATGCCGACGGCGTTCTCCTCCTCCTCTATCAGCTTTAAGGCCAGCTCCTGGGGGCTGATGCCCCTCTCAGAGGCCGCCTCGATCAACCTCTTTCCCTCCAGCGGCCTGTTCCCCTGAGTCTTCACCGAGGATATGAGGATGCCATCCCACTCTACGCCCCTAGGCCTCGCCATCTCCTCGAGTATCCTCTTTCTAGAGGCCTCATCTCTGATCCTCTCAAGCATCTCTGATGGGCCCCCCTCATGCGCCCAGCCTGGCAGGAGGCTGCTCAGGAAGGTGCTCCCGGCTGTGTAGGGGTATTGATCAAAGGTTATATCTATCCCCTCTTCCCTGGCCGCCTCGATCCTCTGGAGAACCTCCTCCATCCTTCCCCAATTCCTCTTCCCGCTTGACTTCAGGTGGCTTATGTTGAGCGGCGCCCTGCTCCTCCTTCCAATGGTGACCACCTCGTGGAGGGCCTCCACTAGCCTATCTCCCTCATCCCTCATATGGACCACGAATATTCCACCATGCTCGTGGAGGAGTTGGCAGAGGGAGGTGAGCTCCTCCAGATCGGAGTAGGAGCATGGAGGATATATCAACCCTGTACTCAGGCCTAGGGCTCCCTCCTTAAGGGCCTCTTCGAGGAGCCCCCTCATCTCCCTCAACTCCTCATCTGTTGGCCTCCTGTCCTCCATTCCCATGGTGAGGAGGCGGAGGTTGCCATGCCCCACCAGGGATGCCACATTCGTCGCTGGCCTGGCCTCCTCAAGCCTCGTGAGATACTCGGAGAAGCTCTCCCAGTCCCAAGAGATCTCGGGATCCCCGTTCAGGCCTGAGAGGTATCTCCTCCAATCCTCTTCGAGGTCGCTCCTTATCGGCGCCTCTCCAAGCCCGTCCTGTCCAACTATCTCGGTGGTTATCCCCTGCATTATCTTCGGCTTGGCCTCGGGCTCTGCGATCAGCATGAGGTCTGAGTGGCTGTGGACATCTATGAATCCGGGTGCGACTGCAAGCCCATCGGCATCGATCACGGCCTCCGGTATCGCCTTGATCCTCCCCAACGCGGCTATCCTTCCACCTTCTATCGCCAGATCGGCCTTGAACCAAGGGTTGCCTGAACCATCTAGAATCTTACCGCCCCTTATCAGGAGATCCATCTCTAAAGGGTTTGGAGGTCCGGGTTAAAAGCCTCACCGGGCGACGCTGTCATGGACTCGAAGGGGGGATCACCAGAAGGCTTGAGGTCTCAGGATGCTTCTCTCTTTTGATGCCCTTTCTCCTCTAGAGGTTTAGTTGGATGCTCCTCCTCCCATCTGATCTGACCGGTCCCTTCTCTATGGGCCTCCTTTTAAGCCTAGTTCCACATATGGGACATTGGGCGTCGGGGCTTAGGCCTTTAAACCTCCCTCTACACCCAGGGCAGTAGACCTCCCATCTTATCCTGCGCTTTATGCCTTGGGTTGCCATACCCCTGTAGTCGAGGCCAAACCTGTCGGCGATGTTCTGGAGGGAGTAATCGTCCGAGATTATCAGGGGATGCTCTCCGAGGGCTTTAAGCTGTAGCCCTATGGCGAGCACCTCCATGTCGGCCTCGGATAACTTTCCAGCCTCACCAAGCTCAGCGGCTGTCGATCTCACCTGGTCGAGATATCTCTTTTCAGGCTCCATCATCTTCAACCTCCCTGTATGGATGGCTGTCTCAAGCCTTAGAAGGGGCAGACCAGCCTCACCAAGCTCCTCTTTAACGGATGGGGTTGTATAATGCTCGGCCTCGGATGATGCCTCATAGCCTGCGATAAGGGCTGAGGTATCCAAGATTATTCTGATTTTCAACGGCCAGCTCCACCATTAAGAGGTTATGGGATTAAAGATTAAGGCCTCGATATCGGCTGGCCCTCCAGGTTGATCGGTGGTTAAACCTGTCTCCCCCGCGGAGTGCTGGGCAGGATGCCTCTAAGCCTATTGTAGAAGGGTCTAAACCTTATGAACCTCGCCTTCTCCCTCGACCCCCAGACCTCCACCGTTGATCCGGGTCTCAGGGTCGCCTGGATCCTTCCGTCCACTATGAGGAGTGCGCTGGCCTCCGGCTTGATAACCTGGATCTTCACCCTACTCGATGAGGGGATCACGATGCTCCTGAAAGGGGTGTCGGGACATATGGGGGTTAAGATCATGGCCTCCAGATTCGGGTCTATTATGGAGCCTCCTGCGGAGAAGGAGTAGGCGGTTGAACCGGTTGGGGTTGCGACCAGGGCCCCGTCAGCCCTTATCTCTGCCAGCTCCACCTCGTCTACGGTCAGCCTGAGCTCGATGGCCTTGGAGGGTAGGGGCTTGGAGACTAGGACCTCGTTGAGGCTGTCTGGTAAGGTTTCACCTGTCTCTAGGCATCGGGAGGAGAGCTTGAGGCACTCTTCTATGAAGTAGTCTCCCTTCAGAAACCTCTCTATCGCGGCCTTAACCTCCTGATGGGAGACCTCTGTGAGGAACCCTCTCCTTCCGAGGTTGACTCCTAGGATGGGTGTCCCCGGATCTCCGATCATCATCGCCGTCCTCAGGATGGTTCCATCCCCCCCAACCGCGACGATGAAGTCGACATCCATCTCCCCAAGGCCTCTTCCTTTGGAGGCGAGATCCATCGCCGTCGCCGTCTCCCTCTCGATGAGGGCCTCTAACCCCATAGCGGTTAGGTGGGCCAAGACCTCCTTGGCTTTGGATATGGCTTCAGGATGGTCGATCCTTGAGACCACTCCTACCCTCAATTCTCATCTCAGAATTCTCCCGCTCGATATTTAAAAGCTGGTACAGAGCCTACTCTTTGGTCCAGCCGTATCTGCCTATAAGCGGAACGTAGACGACCTTCATCAAACTCTTCCTCGATGTTCTGCCCCGCTCATCCTTCTCAAATAGTATGAGATCCTGGCCGAAGATGTTGGATGTATGTCCAACGGGCGCTATGATCCTGCCAGGGGAGCCGAGCTGGTCTATCAGGGGTCTAGGTATCTCCGGGCAGGCCGCGGTTACGCAGATCGCATCATATGGGGCCGCCTTTGGATATCCCAAGGACCCGTCGCCGAGGACCACCACAACATCCCCATATCCAGCCCTCACTAGATTCTCCGAGGCGAAGCGGTATGTGACTGGGTTTATCTCTATGGTGACGACGAGGCCCCCTGAGCCCACCATCTCCCTAGCAAGGGCTGCCCCATAGCCTGACCCTGCGCCCACCTCGAGGACTCTAAAACCCTCCCGGAGCTCCAGCGCCTCGTAGAATATTGGGTACATGTATGGGGCTGAGATGGTCTGCCTTCCATCCCCGGGTATGGGAAGAGGCTGCTCCGTGTAGGCGTACTCCACGTACTCCGGGTCTACGAACATCTCCCTTGGAACCTTGAGCATGGCCTCCGCCATCCTACCGCTCTTGATGTATCCCTGAGCCCTGTACCGTTGAACCATCCTCCGCCGCTCTGATGCGAAGTCGCGCATGTCTCCGAGCTATCTACGGTCTACCCTCTCTTTAATCATTATCTATTTAGATTATCACCCCTTCCCGTTTGAGGGCCTCCACCTCTTCCCCACTGTAGCCCAGTATTCCCCTTAAAACCTCCTCTGTATGCTGGCCTAGGAGGGGGGCGGGAGACCTTATCTTCAGGTCTAAACCGTTATACTTGATGGGGTGCCCTGGGAGCCTGATCATCCCGGCGGAGGGGTGCTCCACGCTCTTAATTATGCCCCTAGCCTTCACATGCGGATCCTCTATGGTCTGGTCTATCTGTAGGATGGGCGCTACCGGAACGGCCTCGGCGACGAGGGCCTCCACCACATCCCCAACGGTTCTCGAGGCCACCCACCCCCTCAACTGTTCATCCCTCTCCAGCCTCTCGACTCCCATCGCCTTCGTCAACTTCTCCCTCATCTGGGGGTCGGCGGCTATGTAGACCCACCCGTCGATGGCTCTGAACATTCCGAAGGTGTGGAGGTCGGCGTACCTCCTCCCCGACTGCCATGGGAGCTCCCCCGTATTTGCATAGCCTGTTATGGAGACGCCTGTCTGGGCTATCATGCAGTCTAGTTGAGCCACATCTATAAGCTGCCCTTCCCCCGTTCTATCCCTGTGGTGTAGGGCTCCTAGGATGGCTACAACTGCCCAGAGGGCGGGATCCAGGTCCCCATGCCACTCCGCGGGCTGGACTGGTGGCCCCTCTGGATCGATTATATCTCCGCTCAGCCTGTACCATCCGCTGATGGAGGAGGCCATGGGGGCATAGCTCGGCCTCGAGGAGTACGGCCCTTCAAGGCCGTAGCCGCTGAGGGAGGCATAGATCACATCCGGGTTTACCCTCTTTATCTCTTCATATCCAAGCCCCAGCCTCTCCATGACACCCCTCCTGAAATTCTCGACGATGATGTCACTCTTCTCAGCGAGTTTGAGGGCTATCTCAGCACCCTTGGGATTCTTGAGGTCGAGGGCTATCCCCTTCTTATTCCTGTTAAAGTAGAGGAAGGCGCAGCCGACCCCTCCGACTAGGGGTGGGTACATCCTGGCCACCTCACCCCAGGGAGGCTCCACCTTTATAACCTCAGCACCCATATCCGCCAAGACCATGGTTGCATAAGGTCCAAAGTAGACGTGGGAAAAGTCCAGGACCCTAACCCCCTCCAGAGGTCCCATATCCCGCTCTCCTCAGAAAGCATAGGGCCAAGATTAAACTTTTATGGAAGAGGGCTGAGCATAGAGTTTGCCCCCTTTTAAGCAATAATAAAACCCTCTGGGATAATTAAACCCGGCAAAAAGCTCTCTCCCTCATCGTGGTTATGTTATGAGATACAGCCGCAATATCCCACATGAAAACCTTAACCGTTCAGAATAGTAAAATATATGTACAGTTTAGCTCCAGGGGAGGGCCTAACCCCCCTTGGCCTTGAGGCTCGAATATTGCTTCTTACTCGATAAAACCATAAATTAGAGACTGATCGGCCATGTTAGCATCATAAGTCTGATCGGCGCCGCTCGGATAGTATTGATATGGCCCTTCAACTATGGAGGTTTTTCCAGATCCTGTCTCCGACATAATGGAGGTTCTCAACGGCCTTCCCTTTTCCCCCCTTCCTTATCTCGCCTGAGGGTAGCAGAGCCCTTCCAACCGAGAGGGCCTTCCTATGTCTGATGTCTCTAACGGCAACGAGGCTGCCCGCCTCGAAGTCCGCAACCACCTCTTCTATCCCGGGGACCATCACATCCGCGCCCTTGCAGATGTGGGGAACAGCACCCATATCTACGTATATCGACGGTAACCCATCTATGATGGGAGATGTGAGGAGAGGGATAAGGCTCTCTCCCCTCCTCGCGAGGAGGGGCGAGCCGTCGAACAAGTAGATTAGGGTTCCGTCATCCAGCTTAGCCTCCTCTACAAGGCCTACTTTGGCCTCTCCTAAAAGGTTTGAGGCCTCTTCTAAGATAGCTCTGGCCTCTCTCCTCCTCAGAGTCCTCCTAGCCTTGTAACCCCGCTCCACCCAACCCCTTATTCAGGTTACAATCAAAAAACTAATAAGTATTTTTCAAATAGTTATATACAGCATCTCGCGTATCGTTTTGATGGGGGCTAGAAAAGCGTGGATGAAGGCTTGGACTCCCATATCGTGGGGAAGCATATGGAAGCGTCTAGGGATATGTATGTGAAGGCTATACCCTTAAGGTCTTATGAAGATGTGGATCTCATCAAGTCCGAGGTGAGATCTGGCAATATCATCATCTCGAATGTGACTCCGCTAGCGAAACAGAGTATGGAGGATGTTAAGCGCGCTGTGAACGAGCTTAACGAGTACGCCTCGTTTATAGGGGGGGACATAGCCCGTCTTGGTGAGGAGAGGATAATCCTCACGCCTAGAAACGTGAAGATCTGGAGGGGGGAGGAGAGGAGCGCTGGAGATTAGACAAGCCTGACAGTCTCGAGTAGGTAGGGGGCGTAGGCCTGTAACCCTGATAAGCGGGATAATACTTTAACCATATTTTCACATTTATTCTCCTCCCCGTGTACTAGGAGAACCCTCTTAGGCGTTGGCCTCATCCTCCTCACGTAGTTGAGGAGCTGCCTTCTATCGGAGTGGCCTGAGAACCCCTCAACCGCGTGGATGCTCATCTTGACATTGACCACCTCCAACTTTCCCTCGCTGTTGAAGAACTGGAAGGACCTAAGCCCCGACTGCAGCCTCTGTCCTAGGGTTCCAGAGACCTGATAGCTAACGAATATGAGGCCGTTCTCCTCAGATGGGGAGAGCCTCTTGAAGTATTCGATTACTGGGCCTCCCTCCATCATCCCGGCTGTGGCGAGGATTATGCACGGGCCTCCCTCCACTATCTCGTCCCTGCTATCTGCCTGTTTCACGATGGTGAAGTAGTCGGACTCGAAGGGGTTCCTACCCCCCTCGACTATCTCGTCCCTCACCTCGCTGGAGAGGTAGCCAGGGTAAGCTGTATGTATCGCCGTCGCCTCTGAGATCATCCCCTCTATATATACGGGTACCTCGAGGAGCTTGCCCATACTCATGTACCTGTTTATCACCATCATTATCTCCTGGGCCCTCCCCACGGCCGGCACAGGGATGAGCACCTTCCCCTTCTCCAGGATGCTGTTGGCTATACTGATGAACTCCTCCTCTGTCTCCTCCCTCGACTTAACCGAGTCGCTGGCTCCCCCATATGTGCTCTCCATCAACAGGGTTTCTACGCGTGGGAACTGGGTTGAGGCGGGGGGTAAGAGCTGAGTTGGCCCGAACTTGAAGTCGCTTGTATAAACGATGTTGTGAAGCCCCTTTCCCACATGGATATGGACCATCGAAGAGCCTAGGATATGCCCAGCGTTGTGAAGGGTCAGCCTGATATCCGGGGAGACATCGGTAACCTCACCGAATCCCAAGGGGATTATGTGGGTTATTACCTCCCTCACATCCTCAGGGCTGAAGGGGGCGGCCCTCCCCTCCTTGGCCATGACCTCCAGATAGTCCCCGAGGAGTAGCATCATCAGGCTCTCAGTCGGCTGGGAGCAGTAGACGGGCCCGTCATAACCATACTTGAACAGGTATGGGAGGAAGCCACAGTGGTCTAGGTGGGCGTGGGTGATGACAACCCCATCGAGCCGTTTAAGGTCGAACTCCTCCACATCCAAGCGGGGATAAGCCTCTATCGGGTTGCTCGAGCCCGGATTGATGCCACAGTCGAGGAGTATACAGCTCTCCCTCGTCCTAACGAGGAGGGCCGAACGGCCCACCTGCCTGGCTCCCCCGAGGATGGTTATGCGGACATCCCCCGTCCCCTGGCTTGGAGGCCTGAAGATCGCCTCTCCGGTCTCCCTGAGGAATCGCTCCCTCTCCTTACCTCTCGAGTAGAGGTAGCTCCTCACCTGCTTTATCGTCACGGAGGGGATGGGAGGAGCCCTCACTATAAGGGGGATCCAACCCGTCCTTTTGGCTATCTCTACGAGGTTGGCGCTCCCCCTCCCATAGGCCGTTTCAGGCCTCATAGCCTCCACGACAACCTCTCCGAGCGCGGGGTCCAGGTACGTCCTGACCAAACCCGCCTCCTCTGGCAAGACCTCCCTGACGACCTTCTCAACCTCCGCCTCCGCTATCCTCACCGATGGGTCTGAACGTACGACGATCCTCTTCTTGATGGAGCTCGCTATCTCGGAGATCACCTGGCCCCTTTCAAGGAGTAGGTCAGGCCTCTTCGCGTATATGGCGAGGCGGGGACCCTCAAACTCGATCCTAGTTAGACCTGCCTCTGAGGGTATGTTCTGGAGTATCGAACCCCTTATCTCCGCGTAGGATAGACCTTGCTGCCTCTGCATTGGAATCTAACTCGTCCGGTTGAGTAAAGCCTGTTTCTCCTCCAGGCTCAGCTCCCTGAACCCCTCCTCGGTTATGATGGCGACGTCGAACCCGTTCCCGCTGGCCACATCCCTCTTCATGGCAGAGTCGAGCGCCTTAACCACGATAGGGAGGGCCATGCTCACCGAGCTTTCCTCGCTATATCTATCCTCTAAAACCCCATATGCGATGGGTGAGCCCGACCCCGTGGAGACCATCCTCTCCTCTGTGAGGCTTCCGAAGGGGTCCAAGGAGAATATGTGGGGCCCAGTCTCATCATAGCCCCCGATGAGGGCTTGAAGGGGTAGGGGTAGCCCCACCTCACGATTCGCGAAGAGCAGATTTGACAGGAGTCTGGCGGCTGAGACCACGGGCATGGGCCGCCCGTTGGTGAGCTCGAAGAGCTTCGCGTTGGCCCTGAGGATGTCTACAACCCTCTGCGCGACCGCTACTCCACCAGCCACCGTCATGGCGAGGCGATCGGTGATCATATAAACCTTCTTCGCCTGTTTGCTCGCCACATATGTCCCCATGGTCGCCCTCTTATCGGTGGCCATTATAACCCCGTCCTTGCAGACCACTCCGACCGTAGTTGTTCCGGTTAACCCTAGGTTCCTCCTCATGGCCAACGCCCTTGACAGGTATTTCATGAGCCCTTAAAAACCGAGCGTATAACATAAAAAACTACGATTTAAAAATCTTTCTCGCCGGAAATCCAGAAAGATCAAGAACATGAGAAATCTTAATTCTCTCCATCTCCATTTGATCTCTCGATGCCACTGTGAAGGAAGTCCATAGGATAGACCTGCCCCGCATAGTCCTCATAGGCCGAGGGGTTATAGACGAGCTTGGAAAAATCTGCATAGAGATAGGTGTAGAAAGGCCTCTCATAGTCACCGGTAGGAGGACCATACAGGTCGCTGGAGAAAGGGCCCAATGGGCAGTTCGAAGACAGGGGATCGAGGCCGACATAGTCCTGGTAGAGAACGCCGACATGGCCACGGTGGAGGGGGTGAGAAGGGCCGCGGGGAGGGTGAGAGCCGACGCCATCGTGGGCGTGGGGGGAGGGAGGACGATAGATGTAGCGAAACTGGCCTCGACCGAGAGTGGAGCGCTCTTCATCAGCGTCCCCACGACGGCCTCCCACGATGGGATAGCCAGCGGCTTCGCCTCCATAAGGAGCCTCGGGAAGCCATACTCAGTGAAGGCCAAGGTGCCAACCGCCGTATTAGCGGACTCCCAGGTAGTGGCGGAGGCTCCATACAGATACACGGCGAGCGGATGCGGCGACGTGGTAGCCAAGGCGGTCTCAGTCCTCGATTGGAGGATAGCCCACGAGGATGTGGGGGAGTACTATGGGGACTACGCAGCCAGCCTAGCTCAGATGAGCTCTGAGATGGTCATGGAGAGGGCCATGTCGATAAGGGAGCGTTCAGACGAGGGCTACAGGGTATTACTGGAATCCCTTGTGAGCTGTGGGGTCGCCATGAGCATAGCTGGGAGCAGCAGGCCCTGCAGCGGATCGGAGCACCTGTTCAGCCACGCCCTCGAGATGACAGCCCCCAACACCGTCCTCCATGGGGAGGGGTGCGGGTTGGGGGCGATAATGATGGCCAAGCTCCACGGCATAGACTGGTTCTCCATAGCCGAGGTGTTGAGGGTCGTCGGGGCGCCCACGACGGCAGAAGAGGTGGGCCTAACCCCTGAAGTGGTGGTCGAGGCCCTAGTCAAGGCGAGGGAGGTGAGGCCTGAGAGGTACACCATCCTAAATAGGATCCCCCTAACCCGTGAGAGAGCCCGGAGCCTGGCCATCGAGTGCGGCGTTATATGACCCTGCGGAGATGCCAAGGGAATCAACGAAGTTTGGCGGTTTTCAATTAAAGCCTAAATCGAGGCCTAAGATGCCATCGTCAGACCCGACCTAGATAAAATCTTTATAAGATTCAACCTTCTCGAAGATTGGGAGGGTTTCGTTGAGCAGCCTTCAACTAAAGGTCGCCGAGGCGAAACAGCAGAGGGATGTGGGAAGGGGAATCGCCAGGATAGACGCTGAGAGCATGAAGACCCTTGAGGTTACGGTTGGGGATGTCATAGAGATCGCGGGGAAGAAGACAACCGCTGCGAAGGCCTGGCCCGCCTACCCTGAGGACCAGGGCCTCCCAATAATAAGGATCGACGGCTTCATCAGGAAGAACTGCGGGGCATCCATAAACGAGTATGTCACCGTGAAGAAGGCTGAGGTCGAGTACGCGCTCTCGGTTAAACTAGCGCCTGTGGACATACGCATAAGCGTCGACAGCGACTTCGTCAGGTTCGTCAAGGATAGGCTGATAGATAGGCCCTGCACCCGAGGGGACACCCTGCTCATAATGATGCTGGGCCACTCCGTCCCCTTCATGGTTGTCAGCACCAGGCCCAATGGTATTGTGAAGATATCTCCGACCACCGAGGTGACCATCCTCGCTGAGCCGGTGCCAGAGCTTGAGATGCCGAGCAGGACGACCTACGAGGATGTCGGGGGCCTCGATGAGGCCATCCAGAGGATCAGGGAGATGGTCGAGCTCCCCCTTAGGCACCCGGAGATATTCCAGAGGCTGGGTATAGACCCGCCGAAGGGGGTTCTCCTCCACGGCCCCCCTGGAACCGGGAAGACCCTCCTGGCCAGGGCCGTCGCCAACGAGTCTGAGGCGAACTTCTACGCCGTCAACGGGCCCGAGATAATGAGCAAGTTCTACGGCGAGTCTGAGGCTAGGATGAGGAAGATCTTCGAAGACGCTGAGAAGAACGCCCCAAGCATAGTCTTCATAGACGAGATAGATGCTATAGCCCCTAAGAGGAGCGAGGTGACCGGCGAGGTCGAGAGGAGGGTTGTAGCCCAGCTACTGGCCTCCATGGACGGGCTGAAGGGGAGGGGGAAGGTCATAGTGATAGGGGCCACCAACAGGCCCGATGCCTTAGACCCGGCGCTCAGGAGGCCCGGGAGGTTCGATAGAGAGATCGAGATAGGGATACCCGATGTTAAGGGGCGGCACGAGATCCTCCAGATCCACACAAGAGGGATGCCCCTAGCGAAGGATGTGGACCTCAGGCGGATAGCGGAGATAACCCACGGCTACACAGGCGCCGACCTGGCAGCCCTCTGCAGGGAGTCGGCCATGAAGGCCCTCAGGCGCTACCTGCCGAAGATCAACCTTGAGGAGAAGAGGATCCCCCACGAGCTCCTAGAGCAGATGGAGGTAACCAACGAGGACATTATAAACGCATATAGGGAGATAACCCCTACCGCGATGAGGGAGGTCTACATCGAGACCCCGAATGTGAGTTGGGAGGATATAGGAGGCCTTGAGGAGGTCAAGCAGTACCTGAGGGAGGCTGTGGAGTGGCCTCTTAAGAACCCCGACGCCTTCAAGCGCTTCGGGATAACCCCTCCGAAGGGCATCCTCCTCTATGGCCCCCCTGGAAGCGGGAAGACCCTCCTAGGAAGGGCGGTGGCCACCGAGTCTGAGGCCAACTTCATATCTGTGAGGGGGCCAGAGATATTCAGTAAGTGGGTGGGAGAGTCCGAGAAGGCGATCAGGGAGATATTCCGGAAGGCCAAGATGGCCGCCCCGTCCATAGTATTCCTGGACGAGTTCGACTCGATAGCCCCAAGCAGGGGGATGGACATCTCAGATTCAAGGGTTACCGAGAGGGTGATAAGCCAACTCCTCACCGAGATAGATGGCCTTGTGACCCTTCAGAACGTGGTTGTTATAGCCGCAACCAATAGGCCTGACATCCTCGATCCGGCCGTGCTGAGGCCTGGAAGGCTCGACAGGAGGATCTACGTCCCTCCCCCAGACGATAAAGCTAGGCTGAGTATACTTGAGATTAAGACTAGGAACATGCCTCTAGACAAGGGCGTCGACCTCGCCCTCCTGGCCAAGAGGATGGCCGGATACTCAGGGGCGGACATAGAGTCCGTATGTAGAGAAGCAGCCTTCCACGCCATGAGGAGGGATATGAACTCGGCAGTCATAACCATGGACGACTTCGAGAAGGCCCTTTCGGAGGTCTCTCCATCCATAACCCCGGATATGGAGAAATGGTACCTTGAAGTCTCCAAGAGGTTCAGGGAGCCTCAGAGGAGGCCTATCGCCATAGCATAGGTGGATAGGGTGAGGTTGAGGCTGGTAGCATCCTCCATCATAGAGATCCTTGAGAGGGAAGGAGCAAGGGAGGAGGAAGAGGTCTATAAGCAGGTCCAGAGGCTCCATGGGGATATCGACAGGCGCTCCTTCGAGGAGCTTCTGATGAGCCTCGAGATCCAAGGCCTCATCAGGGTGAGCGACCTATCAAAGGATAGGCGTAGGATAGAGCCTGTGAGGAGCGCGGGTTGGGAGTCCAGCTAGGAGATATAGTTAGGCCCAGGAAGGCCTCCCTGGAAGACCTATCGGGAAAGGTGATAGCCTTCGACGGCCATAACATACTGTACCAATTCCTCGCCATCATAAGGGGAAGGAGGGGGGAGCCGCTGAGGGATAGGGAGGGGAGGGTAACCAGCCACCTGAGCGGCCTGCTTTATAGGAACTCGAACCTGGTGGAGGCAGGGATAAGGGTTGCATACGTCTTCGACGGTAAACCCCACGAGTTCAAGTCTAAGACCGTGGAGGGGAGGTTGGCGGCTAGGAGGGAGGCCCAGGCGAGGTATGAGGAGGCTCTCAGGGAGGGGAGGCCCGAGGAGGCCAGGAGGTACGCACAGCAGGCTGTGACAGCCACCGCCCCCATGGTCGAGGAGGCGAAGAGGCTCCTCACCCTGATGGGACTACCCTGGGTTCAAGCACCGGGAGAGGGGGAGGCCCAGTCAGCCCACATGTCGCGGAGGGGGGATGTCTGGGCCGCTGCGAGCCAGGACTACGACTCCCTCCTATTCGGAGCCCGACGCCTGGTTAGAAACCTCTCCATAACAGGTAGGAGGAAGCTCCCAGGCAGAAACCTATATATAAAGATAGAGCCTGAAATCATAGAGCTCGAGCCTCTCCTAAGAGGCCTAGATATAACCTATGAACAGCTCGTCGATATTGGAATCCTCGTTGGGACAGACTACAACCCGGAGGGGGTTAAGGGTATAGGCCCAAAGAGGGCTCTGAAGCTGATCAAGGAGTGTGGAAGCCTCCAAAGGGCCCTTATAGGCCTACAAGAGGCCACATTCACACACCCGCCGGAGGAGATAAAGGGGCTGTTCCTTAACCCGCCAGTCACCGATGACTACAGATTAGAGTGGAAGTATCCGGATGAAGAAGGAATATTGGAGTTTCTATGTGAAGAAAGAGACTTTGATAAGGCAAGAGTGATGAAGGCCATAGAGAGCTTAAAAACGGGATATAACAGAATAAGTGAAGAAAAAACGCTAGATAGATGGTTTTTGAATGGATGAAAAGCTGAAAATCTGCATTAAGGCTAAGATTAAGAGATATAACAGTTCCCATTTAATCTCGACAAACCGGCGGATTTTATATTAAATTTTGAAATAAGATCATATTAAATGAGCGATATAATTCATTGAACGCTTAAAATAATTTTTTTTACAAAATTCCATTCTTTAAAGGTTTATTTTTAGAGGATCATCGCCATTAAGCGGGGTCATCCAGAAGGAGGCCTCACCCATCCTCAAATGGGACATTATTCATATCCATAGAACCCCTCCGGTGATTGACCAAGGATAAACGAGGATTAAGGTTCAATATTCAAATGGAGCCTTAAAATGGCTTTTACGGGTTTTAAGAGCCGTAGCAGCGGAGGGCATCCCATTCAAAAAGGACCCGATTTACGAATCCTTCTCGGCGATTCCAAGGCAGCTCACCTAGACCTAATTAATTTAGCGGTTTCAAGAATTTGGACATAAAGAATGTCCCTAACCCCAAAACGGTAAAAGGAGTTTCATTCAGGAGGTTGATTTGATCGAATAAAGAGGCTTTATTCCATCACGGGGCGGCCCTGAATCCGCGTAGTTGACACCCGATTACATCCCATCCAGATAGCTAGGGATTCTTCTCTTGGCAACCTCCCATTAATTTTAAAGATTTAGAAGGGGATGGGCCGGGTATCCAATTAAAAAATTAAGTGAACCCTCTTCTTATTGTAGTCTTAAGAGAGATTTCGGGAGCCATTGTTTCTAGCAACGGATTGGGCGGCGTTTACACTTAATTAGATGCAAGTCTAAGTAGAAAAATATATAAAATGACCCCCTACTTATAAATAGTGGTGAATCTACGACAAATACTAGTAAATCAACCATTCATCAAACCGGGCGATAGTGGAAGCCTGGTGGATAAAGATGGCACGTTCGTCGGGCTAGCATTCGCTGGAAGTAGCAGCATAGCTGTTGTCTGCAAAGCCAATTACATAATCGGCCAGTTAAAATAAACTAGGAGGTGATGAATTATGGGGAAGATTATGAAACTAGAGGAAGATGCTTATGGTCAGGAAGGATGGGCTTATTACAATGACAAAGATAGCTTTGAAATAGTAGAAAGGGATGATGGATACTTCAGCGTTTCTTCCGGATGCAAAATATATTTTTCGGGTTATCAAGATTGGCCTCTCCACGAGAGGAAGGCAATGGAATTTGTTAAAGGAAGGGTTTTAGATATAGGTTTTGGAGCTGGCAGACATTCTCTATATCTGCAGGAAAGAGGTTTCGACGTTCTTGGAATTGATAACTCCCCTCTTGCTATAAAGGTCTGTAAATTAAGAGGATTGAGGAAAGCTGAAGTAATGTCAATTGAGGAAGTAAATTTCAAGCCAAATTCCTTTGAAACAATACTCATGATGGGAAACAATTTTGGCTTGTTTGGCAGTTTCAAGAAAGCAAGAAGGTTGCTTAAAAGATTTCATAAAATAACTTCCCAAGATGCCATTATAATTGCAGAAACTCGCGACCCATATAAAACCGATAACCCAGCGCATTTAGAATATCACAAATTTAATAGGAATAGAGGGAGAATGGGTGGGCAACTGAGGATCAGAATAAGATTTGAGAAATATGTTACAAAATGGTTCGACTATTTGTTAGTATCTAAGGAAGAGATGAAAGATATACTCAAAGGAACAGGATGGCGAGTCAGGGAATTCATAGACTCTGGAGACTCAGTTTATATAGCAATAATTAACAAAGAAGTTCCCTTGATTAAAAAAAGGCCGACGAACATTAAAGGGGGAAAAATCCAAAAATATAAAAATAAATCAAGAAAATAACTAAATTTATTTTGCATGGAATTATTTTAATTGATAAATTGGTTATAACCAAAATAAAGTCAACTC
>JBBIVO010000024.1:0-22050 GCA_037439685.1 Candidatus Bathyarchaeota archaeon
TGGGAAGAGATTAGAAGTTTAAGAGAAGGACAAGAAAAACTATGGGAAGGACAGGAAAAAATCTGGGAAGAGATTAGAAGTTTAAGAGAAGGACAAGAAAAACTATGGGAAGGACAGGAAAAAATCTGGGAAGAGATTAGAAGTTTAAGAGAAGGACAAGAAAAACTATGGGAAGGACAGGAAAAAATCTGGGAAGAGATTAGAAGTTTAAGAGAAGGACAAGAAAAACTATGGGAAGGACAGGGCAGGTTGTGGGATGAGGTTAAATCTCTTAGAATGGAGCAGGAGAAGATGAGGAGATATATGGTCTCAGGGTTCAGGGATTTAAGATTGGCGCTTGGAGTCACATTTGAGGAGCACTCCGCCTCCTTCTTAGAATTGATGCTTGAGGAGATGGGGTATTCAGGGGCAATTGTTGAGAAGAAATATATGGTTTATGATAGAGATGTTATTGAAATAAATATGTTCTGTGAAGATCCTCTTGTGGTAGGTGAATCAACATTAATCATTAGAACCGCAGAAGAGGCTGAAAAAGAGATTGAAAAACTCATTAAACGTGTGAGGATAGTTGAGGAGAGATTTGGAAGAAGACCTTTCCTCATCATTTTAACGGTGGCTAGAACAACTCCAGAGGCCTCTGAAATCCTAACAAAAATGGCTGAGAGAGAAGGGATAAAACTGATCTTGGGGAGTGAAATACAGGAATTCCTTCAGTTATAATAAACTTTTTTCTTCAATTGATTATGAATATTTTATGTAAATGGTTGATTAACTCTCTCTTTTCTCCTTATCCTCTTAGGCACAGCTAGGTTGGCTGCCCCAACCCTTGAGGTCTTTCCATCAGGCCAGTTCTCCTCCACCAGCCGGATGACGCGCTCGGCATATGTGACCTTCTCCCTTCGCAAGCCTCTCGAGGCCGCTTCCCCATGGCTTTTACATGGCTGAGAGGCTGGGTCCAGGCTCTATCTTGAAGTAGCAGGGGAGCACACCCTTGCCATCTCGGGGGGCCTCGTTACAACCTGTTGAAGCCTCCTCATGATTCGAAGATGGATACATGGATGTCTATAGGTATCCTGATAGCCTTCCTCAAGGCCGCAAGTTGGGGGAGGGTGAGGGAAGGTGGGCAGATAGTAGACGTCTCCCTCTGGGGGGCCAACCTCGGCTAGGATTCTAGCCGTCTCCCTCAACCCGTATAACCCGCTTGTTCTCCTCAAATCTATATTTAACATTAATCGGCGGCCTTTGCCTACACCTGGCTGTTGGCCTCGATTCCCCCCGATCTCAGCTCTTCGCCTTGAATAGGAGCCAGTTCCTCGGCTTATCTTTGAATCTCAGGAGGGTGTAGCGACCCCTCATCTTCTCCCCCTTAAGCTCGAATACGAGCTTGTCCGGCTTCCTGCTCTCGAGGGTGTATACTCCCCTATCCCAGATGGCCACCGTCCCCGCCCCGTACATCCCCTCTGGGATAACCCCCTGAAAGTCTATGTAGCTGAGGGGGTGATCCTCGACCTCCACGGCCAGCCTCCTAACCCCCGGCTGGGTGGGAGGCTCCTTTGGAACAGCCCAGCTCTTTAGAACCCCATCCAGCTCAAGCCTGAAGTCCCAGTGGAGGTGGGTGGCATGATGCTCGTGAACAACAAATCTACCGGACTCCACCATCAAGGCTAATGGTGGAGAGGCCCTATATTTCTCTGTCCCCGGCTTGAAGCATCTCCAGAAATCCAATAGAATCCTAATTGCATCCCAGACTTGTGCATCCTACGGGGTTCCAGCCCACAATTATCTCCGGAATCGCCTCTTCGCCCTCCCGCATCCAACCAATCCCCTGCCGCCTCCCCGGGCCCCTTTAAAGGCGGCCTAACAGCCCTTAGCCCGTAGGTCGTTCGTGGGGCTCACGCTGAGGGGCGTGTCGAGGCTTGAGCATCAGGGCCCGTAAGCGCTGGGGGGCCAGCCACCCTCAACGCCTGGAAGAGAACTTTTTATATCGCCTTTATTGGGGGAATTGGATGCATCCCATGAGGAGGCCCCTGGAGGATATCAGGATCCTAGACCTAAGCCATGTCTGGTTCGGCCCCTATTGCACCATGCTCCTAGCCCATCTAGGGGCTGAGGTGATCAAGGTGGAGCCCCCATGGGGGGAGATGACCAGGCTCTTCCCTCCCCTGATAGAGAATGAGAGCCCAACCTTCATATCGATGAACCTGAACAAGAAGGGCATCACCCTAGACCTAAAGCACCCCAAGGGGAAGGAGATATTCCTAGAGTTGGCTAAGCTTTCAGACGTTGTGGTGGAGAACTTCACCCCGGGCACGATGGAGAGGCTTGGGCTAGGATATCAAGTCTTGAAGGGTGTGAGGCCGGACATCATCTATGCAAGCATGAGCGGCTTCGGCCAGACAGGCCCCTACGCCAAGAGGCCCTCATACTTCTCGATAGCTGAGGCGATAACGGGCCACGCCTATATGGCGGGCCTGGGGGAGGATGAGGAGGGGGAGCCGAGGGGCTCACCTCAGGCCTATGGAGACCTTGGACCAGCCCTCTTCGCAGCCCTCAGCATAGTCTCAGCCTTAAGGTTCAGGGACAAGACGGGGAAGGGCCAGTGGATAGATGTGGCTCAGGCTGACTGCATGGTCTCCCTTGCCTCCCAAGCGATCCTGACCTACACCGCGGCGGGCCTGACCCCCCTGGAGGCGAGGAGGAAGAGGAGGAGCCTCGGCCAAGTGAGCGTCGGAGGCTTCTTCAAGGCGATGGATGGATATGTCGCAGTCCTTGCCACGAGGGGGCCGATAGTGGAGCGGTTGGCTGAGGCCCTGGAAGTGGAGGAGGTCGACGTGGAGGGCTTCAGGAGGTGGGTGGAGGGCAAGGCCGTCGATGAGGTGGTCGAGAGGCTTGTTAGGGCCGATGTCCCGGTGGCACCGGTCCTAAACATCGACGAGGTGGTGGAGGAGCCCCACCTGCTGGCCCGTGGGGCCTTCAAGGAGGTGGAGCATCCGAGGCTTGGAAGGATAAAGGTTCCAAGCTTTCCCGTGAAATTCTCAGAGTTCGAGGAGCTCCCCATCAACCCATCTCCAGCCCTGGGGCAGCACACCGAGGAGGTCCTGAAGACCCTGCTTGGATACTCAAAGGAGGAGATAGAGGAGCTGAGGAGGGAGAGGGTGGTCTAAACGGCTCTGCGGAACACCCAGCGATCCCTCGGCCATCCTTAAAACCATCTTTTCAGAGGGTTCAGGGCCTTTAGGGGTCGACGCGATCTAAAAAGGCTTATCTTCCCTTAAGCCCGAAGGGAAGGCGGATGGAGAAGGTCGACATATTAATAGTCGGAGCCGGAGTCGTGGGGCTGGCCATAGCATCCGAGCTGGCCAGAAGGGATAGAGACCTCTTCATAGTTGAGAGGGAGGAGAGGTATGGGATGGGGGCTAGCAGCAGGAACAGCGAGGTGATCCACGCCGGCATCTACTATCCAAAGGGTTCCCTCAAGGCGGAGCTATGCGTGAAGGGGAACAGGATGCTCTACAGAATATGCAGGGAGAATGGGATACCCCACAAGAGGCTCGGGAAGCTGATCGTGGCCACGAACGAGGAGGAGATGAAGACGATAGAGGGCCTATTCCGACAGGGCAGGGAGAATGGGGCCGAGGGGCTGGGGTTGATAGGCGAGGAGGAGATCCATAAACTTGAGCCTGAGGTGAGGGCCATAGGGGCCGTCTACTCCCCGTCGACAGGGATCCTCGACGCCCACGCCCTCATGGACCACTATTACAGGGTGGCCAAGAGGAAAAGCGGCGTGGACCCCCTCATCCTGGGAACAGAGGTCGTCGGGATCGAGATGAGGGGAGACGGATATAGGGTTGAGATGTTAGGGGTTGAGGGGCGATCCTCCATCAGGGCTAGGGTGGTGATAAACTCGGCTGGGCTCCAGGCCGACAGGGTGGCGGAGATGGCTGGCATAGACATAGAGAAGGAGGGGTATAGGATCCACCCCTGCAAGGGAGATTACTTCAGCCTATCTGGGAGGCCTCCCGTCAAGATGCTGGTATACCCTGAGCCTCCCAAGGGGGGAGCCGGGCTTGGGATCCACGCGACGCCAGACCTAACGGGCCGCGTGAAGTTCGGCCCGAACGCCTACTATGTGAAGGAGGTCAACTACAGGGTGGAGTCTAAGGCCGAGGATTTCTGGAGGGATATAACCAAGTATCTCCCATCGATAAGGATGGAGGACCTCCACCCGGACATGGCGGGGATAAGGGCGAAGCTCCAGGGGCCTGGCCAGCCCTTCAGGGACTTCGTCATAAGGCATGAGGAGGATAAGGGCCTCCAAGGCTTCATCGATCTCATAGGTATAGAGTCCCCAGGCCTAACGGCATCCCCAGCCATCGCCGAGATGGTTAAGGGGATGGTGGAGGACCTCTTAGGCTGAAGTGGTCCGGAATAGGCTTAAACCCGAGCTATTTAGCCGAATTGGAGATGGAAAGGCTAAAGGGGCTATTCCTGGAACAGGTCCAGAGGGGCTGAACTGAATTGATCATCCTCCTCTGCGGCCCGGTTGGCTCCGGTAAGACATCGATCGCGAAGAGGCTGGCGGAGAGGCTTGAGGATTCCCACCTCATCTCGTCGGGGTCGTTCAGGAGGAGGGTTTATGAGAGGATCTTCAGGGAGGCTGAGAGGAGGCTTGGGAGGCAGAGGTACCTGATCCTAGATGCAACCTTCTACAAAGAGGCCTATAGGAGGAGGATAGCGGAGCTGGCCTCGAAGGGGGAGAAGGTTCTAACCGTCTTCTTGGATTGCCCCCTTGAGGCCTGCCTCGAGAGGAATCAGGGGAGGGATAGGCCTGTGCCGGAGAGGGCCGTCAAGATCGTATGGAGGGGGTTCGAGAGGCCTGAAAGCCCGGATATATACATAGACACGGGAGCATCAAGCCTAGAGGAGGCCGTCGGGATCATACTATCTAGGTTGAAGACCCTTAATGGGTGGGAGGACGGCTCCGCGGGGGGCCGTCGATGAGTCGGATCTCAGGGGTCTCACCAAGGTTGGATCCAAGGGAGGATACAACTTTAAAGGGGTTGAGGGAGGATTAATCCCTAAAGGTGAGGGTTTGACCCGACCAAGCATAGGCTTCCCATTGATATTGATAAACTTTAAGACCTTCAGGGAGGCGACCGGGAGGGGAGCGGTTAGGATGGCTGCCCTCGCTGAGGAGGCCTCCAGAAGGACCGGGGTCTGCTTCGCCGTGGCGCCCCAAGCGGTTGACCTCAGGCTCGTCTCGACCTCTGTGGAGATGCCCGTATTCTCTCAGCATGTCGATCCCGTCGGGCAAGGCCAGTTCACGGGCCACATCTCCCCTGAGGCTGCTGCCGATGCAGGCTGCGTTGGCACCCTCATCAGCCACTCCGAGAGGCCCCTAGGGCTGGAGGCCATAAGGGAGACGATCAGGAGGGCTGGGGAGGTGGGCCTAGCCCAGATCGTCTGCGCGGACTCTGTGAGGAAGGCCGAGGCCATAGCATCCCTCAAACCCGACGGGATAGCCATCGAGCCCCCAGAGCTGATCGGGACTGGAGTGCCCGTCTCAAAGGCTAGACCTGAGGCCGTCTCTGGAGCGGTTGAGGCCATAAGGGGTGTTGAGCCTGGGATAAGGGTCCTATGCGGGGCCGGGATCTCCAGAGGGGAGGATGTCTCAGCGGCGCTGAGGCTGGGGGTAGATGGGGTTCTCTTGGCGAGCGGGGTGGTGAGGGCTGAGGATCCCCTCAGGGTTCTCCTCGAGCTTGCCGAGGGCGTCAGAACCCTATCGGCCTAGGGATGATATCGCCTCCTCGAGGAGCCTCCTATGCCTCTCGATCAGGGATGAGACCCTGGTCTCTTCTTCAGCCTCGGCATATAGTCGGATGATGGGCTCGGTCCCGCTGGGCCTTATGAGGATCCAGCTCCCATCGTCGTGCCAGAGCTTCAATCCGTCTATGGTTTCAATCCTAGGGGCCTCGACCATCCCCCTAACCATCTCCATAGCCCACCTCTTCAGCTGGTTTGGGCATTGGACCCGCTCCTTCATCTGATGATACCTCGGCAGCTCCCCGAAGAGCTTGGAGATGGGCCTCCCATCCCTAGCCATTATATCGAGGATGAGGGCCATCGCCATCGTCCCATCCCTCACGGGCAGGTGAGGGGCGTAGAATATCCCCCCGTTCTCCTCTCCTCCCAGCTTTATGCCGAGCTCCACCATCTTCCTGGAGACGACGACGCTGCCGACCCTCGTCCAGATGATCCTCCCCCCTCCAATCTTCACCGCGTCCTCCACAACCCTTGAGGAGCTGACGGGCGTGGCTACGGCCTCGCCTGGGTTTCTGGAGATGAAGTCCCTTGCGACGAGGGCGAAGGATCTATCGCCCCAGTGTACCTCCCCCTCCTCGTCGACGAATATGGCCCTGTCCCCATCCCCGTCGAAGGCGACGCCAAGGTCGGCGTCGGAGGCCTCTACTAGGGCCCTCAACCCCTCAAGGTTGTCAGGCCTGGGCTCTGACCCCCTTCCAGGGAACCTACCATCTATCTCGGCATTTATCGAATAGACGGAGCAGCCGAGCTCCTCAGCGACGTATGGGGCTGTCAGCGCCGAGACGCCGTTGCCCGGGTCGATGGCGACCCTCAGCCGGGCCTTCCTTATCTGCCTAGTATCGATATGGGATAGAACAGCCTCCTTATAGGGGCCGATGGGGTTGAGGCTTTGGAAGCTGCCCACCTCGTCCCATGGACAGAGGGGGGGGCCACCCCTGAAATATAGGGCCTCAATTCTCTCCTCTACCTCCCCTGGAGCCTCGACGCCATCCGCCGATATGACCTTCAACCCATTGAACTCCGGAGGGTTGTGGGAGGCCGTCAGCATAACCCCCCCGTCCAGGCCGTAGTGCCTTACGGCGAACTGTAGGGCTGGGGTGGGGAGGAGCCCCAGGTCGTATACGGTGCATCCGACTGAGAGAAGGCCACCAAGAGCCGCCTCCCTGAACATCGGGCCGCTCGTCCTTCCATCCCTTCCCAGGGCTATCCTCTTTCCGAGGAGGGGGGCGGCGGAGGAGGCCAGCCTCAAGACCATCTCGGCCGTCAGCTCTTCGTTCACAATCCCCCTCACCCCATTGGTTCCGAAGAGCCTTCCCATGATCCCCTCAATAGCTGAGCTCTCACGTATGTATTAAAAAATCTATCTCGATGAGAGAGATGTCCATTAAATTTTTCGATGGATTTTACATGTTAAAATAAAATCGTCTCTTTGCATCTTTATATTCGAATATTCAAATGGTTGATTTTATTTTTGTTCTTCCTCTCTACATCACCTGATGAACCTCTAGGATGCTCTCCTCTACCCTCTTCGATGGGCAGATGGTGACATCGTGGGTTATGGTTACGCCGTCAGCTATCTCCGCGTAGTCGCCTATTAGGCTTCCGGTCTCGATCTTCACCCACCTCTCAATGGTCGCGTTCTCCCCCACGATGGCATTCCTGATCGAGGTGTGATCCCCTATCATGGCCCCCGGAAATATTATAGAGGCCTCTATCCTGCACCCCTTTCCCACGTACACGTCATCTCCAAGGGAGGTGTAGGGACCTATGACGGAGTCCGCTCCCACCTCGACGCCCGTCCCCACATGGACAGGCGATATCACCTTCGCCCTTTCATCTATCTTCGCCCCCTCGGCGACCCCGCCTACATCTGGCCTCGAGAGGAGGAGGCGGTTCGCGGTGAGGTAGTCCTCTGGGAGGCCTATGTCGACCCATAGGCCCTTCACCTCATATCCATATAGGGCTCCTTCCGCCGCTAGGGCTGGGAAGATCTCCCTCTCCGTTGAGACCCTCTTCCCCTCCGGTATGTAGCCGAATATCCTCCTATCGAAGACGTAGATGCCCGCGTTCACCAGGTTGCTCGGCGCCTTTCCAGGCTCCGGCTTCTCCACGAACCTGAGGATCCTCCCATCCCCGTCAACCTCCACCGAGCCGTAGCGGCTGGGATCCTCCACCTGGTATAGGGCGATCGTCGCTAGGGCCCCCTTCTCCGTGTGGAACTGGATGAGGCGCCTATAGTCCAGGTCTGAGAGGACATCGCCGTTCAGAACCAGGAATGTCTCGCATCCCCTGAGGAGGCCCTCAGCCATCTTTATCGGCCCTCCCGTCCCCATGGGCCTTGCCTCCCTCGAGTAGAGGACCCCCATGTTGAACCTCGTGGGGCCGAGGTATCTGACGAGGGATTCGGCCATGTAGTTGACGGCTAGGATCGCCGTCTCAACCCCCCCTCTTGATAGGCCCTGGAGGATCCAGTCTATTACTGGCCTTCCGGCGACTGGGAATAGGAGCTTAGGCCTCGTACAGCTCAAGGGCCTTAGACGGGTTCCGAACCCTCCAGCCAGTATCAGGGCCTTCAAACCATTCACCTTGAAGATTCAATGTTCCGATCTTTTTAAGAGCTTTTGCCTAAGATAAAACATCGAGGCTCAGGGGTTTGAGCCGATCTTTAGATTCAGGATTTCCTCGCGATCAACATCGTCCCTCCTATGAGGGAGATGAATATGCCTATCAGGGTTATGGCGTGTTGACTTGAGGCCCCTGCCTCCGCCACCTGCGTGGAGGAGTAGACGAGGAATAGGCCGATGGTCAGGACCAGTAGGCCGATGAGGCTTATCGCGGTGGGCCCCACGCCGAGCTCTTCAGCCTTCGCCATGCCTTCAAAGATCCTTCAAATCCCCTATAAAAAGGGTTTTCAGGAGGCCTCAAGCTTGTCCGGGAGGTACCTGTCCACTATGTAGGTGAGGCCATAGCGGCTGAAGGCCTCTAGCTCGGCCTTCACCCCAAGTTTGAGGAATAGGTCTATCTCCCTCTGCCAGAGCTCTCCGAGGTATCTCGGATCCCTCTTGAGCTCCTTGAGCCTCTTGATGTCCGCATCGGTGAGCCTCTCCGTCGGCAGCTTGTACTCTACTATGTCTGTGGCCCAGACGCCTATCCACTTGGCATCTGGGGTTGCCAGCCCCCTGAGGTGGGCCGCGTTCGCCGAGCCTGAGACTATTACCATGGCTATGTGGACTCCCCACGGATCCCCGTCCGTGAAGATGTAGACGGGCATCTTAACCAGCCTATTAAGCCTCTGGATTATGCTCCTGGTGGATCTCGGCGCCTGGCCCGCGGTGTGGATGAGGATGGCGTTGAACCTCTCGTGGGCCTTCTCCTCGACGAGCCTTGTGAACATGGCCCCCTTCTCGATGACTAGGACCTTATCCGCCGAGGTCTCTATGAACTCCGCGCTCGTCAGGGCTGGGCCTATCATGACCCCGTCTGGATGCTCCGTCAGGTTCATCCTCCTCCCCTCATATCCTGGCACGGTGTACTCGATGGTGAGGTCTCCGAAGATGGCGCTCCTCTCCTCCGGGTAGATGTTGAACTCCTCCCTAGGCCTGCTCAAGGCCGTCTCAAGGTCCGTGATGATGTTGTCAGACTCATCCTGATCCTTGAACTCTATATCCCTCTGCCCCCTGGCAGAGTAGTACACCTCCCTGAGGGTGCTCGTCTTCCTGTGCCTCAGGAGCTCCCTGCTGAACCAGGCGGTCCAGATGAGCTGGGCGAAGGGGCGGATGTGGGCTATGTTCCTGGAGTGCCTCCTGACCAGCCGGTCTCCGAGGATGTACTGCCTTAGCTCTGGATCGTATATTATGTTGTCCGTCGACCTGCTCTGTATCATGATCCAGGGGAACTCCCTCGCCCTTATCTGCTCGTAGACGAGGTTGCCCAGCTGCTTCAAGGCCAGCTCGGTCATCTCCCTCTGCCTATCGGCCTCCCTAACTGCCTTCCCCGACAACCTGCGGCACCTCTCTGATCCTCCTCTCGACCTCTTCAAGGCTGGCCCCCACGGCGCTCAGGAGGGGGGTTATATCTGGAACCTCCTCCCTATCCGCGAGCCTGGTTGAGAACTCCGCTATCTTTGGAAGGAACCTCTCGAATACGCTCAGCCTCCTCCTCTCCCTAGCTATCCTAATGCTCCTGGAGATGTAGAGCCTGAGATGCCTGGCGAGCTGTCGGATAGCGTTGGTTATCTCCCTCTCCACCTCGGGCTGATCCGCCAAGAACTCCTTTCCCACGCTTTTATACGGTATCTTGGTCGAGCAGACGTGGACTGCCACCGCCAAGGGGGTTTCAGAGGAGACGAGGTATGTACCCCAATTTATATTCCTGTTGACCGCCTTCCAGATGACGCAGCTGGACTCGTCGAAGAGGAGGGGGATCCTGTTCGCGAATCTGTAGAGGGTGATGCCGCTGAAGCCCTGTCTGGCAAGGGACCTCCCATGGGCCATAGCCGCCTCCACGATGAAGGGGAAACCGAGGTAGGTGGAGGGCCTCCTCTGAATGGCCATCAGGAAGTCAGCGTCCGTAAGGTTAAGCTCCTTCCTAATCCCCATCCCTAGGAGCTCCTCCCCTATGGGGGAGAGGCAGCTCGGGTCGGGCCTGCTGAACTCCTCGAACTCGTTCGCGGCCCTGACCAGCCTGACGAGATCCTCTGGGCTGAGATCCTCTGGGGCCATCCTCGCATCGATGGATGCCGCACCGAGGAACCTCTCAGCGGTGATCCCTCCTACCCCCTGGAAGTGCTCCATCATGAAGGCCTTCATGTTCCTCGTCCTCGTCGAGGCCACCATCCTCCTCAGGGTCTCCACATCCACCCCTCGGGGATGGGGCTTAACCGCCTTGGGCGGTGGAGGCACCTGATCGGTCGCCCTCTCAAACCTGTATAGGCGCCCCTTCGGGTCGACGAAGGTTATATCCGCGTATGGGCAGACCATCGCCGTCTGCTTCAGATACTCATATATCCTATTCATACTCCTCGAGTAGTCTCCCTCAAGCTGAAGCTCCACTATCGTCCCCCTCCAGCCCCTCCTGTTCTCGCGAGCCTCACGCCTCAACACGATGGGCTCGTTATGCTCTATGTCGATCATCATCTCGTACTCGTAGATCTCCTTCCCAATGCTTGAGGAGACCCTCACCGGTTTATGGGTGGTGATCTGGCCATAAAGTATGGTGATGGTCCCCCCGAGGCCAAAGGTTCCCCTGGACTGTTTAAGGGTGTACTTAGACCCGTAGAAGACCTTTCCGAAGCAGAGGGGGATATACTCCTCAGGGATGCCTGTCCCATTATCCTCGATCCTGAGAGCATAGACCTCAGAACCCTGCTCCTTTGAGGAGGATATACACCTTATCCTTAGATATATGTTGGGAGGGGTTCTCCGCGCCTCGCATGCGTCTAAGGAGTTCTCCAGGAGCTCCCTAACCGCGGAGTAGAGGGCCCTGCTCGGGTTGCTGAACCCGGCGATCTCCCTGTTCCTGTAGAAGAAGTCTGAGGGGCTTATGGACTGATAGGTCGCCTCGGCCAAGTCTCGTTCACACCCCTATCAGACCCTCTCCTCCCAGATCTCGGCTGCCTCCCTCTTCATCCTCCTCTTCTCGTAGAGGTGGTTCCAGACGGTCCTATGGAAGGCCCCCTTCGCCAGCATGATGATGGCCTCCCTCGCGATGTTGAGCTTCTCAGTCCTCCCGATCACGGAGACGGTGTCCCCATAGACGCTTATCATCGTCTCCGTCAGCTCCTCCAGCAATGCCCTTGCCTTCCCCTCCCTTCCGATGATCCTCCCCTTTATCCTGGCTAGGGAGTTCTTCGTCCTGCAGAAATCTGAGAGGTCGATGATGAGGAGGTCGTGATCCTCCTCCGCCAGCCTCTCGGCCTTCCTCGGGTTGAAGCCTCTCCCTATCGCCTTGACTATGTTCTGGACCGTGAAGAGGATGGTCACATCCTCTACCTTGGGGCCTAGGCCTATCTCTACGGCTCCCGAGTCGCTGTCTATCTCCAGTGAGACGCCGAAGATCCTCTCTATCCTCGCCTTCGTCCTACCCTTGGGCCCTATCAGAACTCCAACCCTATCTAGAGGTATCTTGATATAGCTCTTCCTCTCCACCTCTCACATACACCTCCAGGTAGTCGGCGTCTAAGATATCCACGCCGAGGCGGCTGAAGTACTCGTTGATCCTCTCAATGTCCCTCCTTAGGAAGACTCCTGCGTTGGGATGGGCTTTTAGGACCGCCTGGGAGACATCGAAGACGACTGGAGCCTCCTCCCAGACCATTATGTTATACTCGCTGAGATCTCCGTGGACGAGGCCGGCCTTTAGGTAGAGGCGCTTAACCTCCTCTATAAGCCTCCTGTAGAATGTATCGGGTCTTTCGAGCTCAACCTCCCTTAGCAGGGGGGCTGGAACTCCATCTCTTCCGATGAATCTCATCACGAGGATGTTTCTAAAACATTCGATGGGTTTCGGGACATTAACTCCAGCCTCTCCTGCTAGCTTCAGGTTTTTGAACTCCTTCTGGGTCCAGGTGTAGACTAGGCTCCTGGGATCTCTTCTCACCCTCCTGAACCTGGGATCCCCCTCGATGTATTTTATCATGCCCTGCCTGAACTCCCCTGTAACAGTGTAGTATACCTTCACGGCTAGTTCGGATCCCCCTGGGTTCCTACCCCAGTATATCCTACCCTCCTTGCCGGCCTTCACCACCCCGTAAAGCTTGCTTATCACCCCTCTCCTGACAAGCCTGTATAAGCCCTCGAGGGTGGGCCTGTCGAATACCTCCTCGAAGACCTCGAACTCCTCCCCCCTCCTCTCCAGCATGAGGCTCTCCTCCTCGTGCCTTCTGAGCCTTCTATCCGCCTCCCTCTCTATGCTCCTTCGGCCGGCCACGGTCCATCCAGCCCTTCTACTCTATCTTGAGGATGCCCTCTCTCCTCAGCTGCTCCACCTGGTTGCTCGTGTACCTCCAGAATATCTCTCCCCTCTCCTCCCCCTGGAAGTCCCATGGGGAGACCAGGACGACATCCCCCTCCCTTATCCAGGTCTTCCTCTTCATCTTCCCCCTGATCCTGCACACCCTTGTATGGCCGTCCTGGCACTTGACGAGCACCCTATCATAGCCCAGCATCTTCACAGCTATGCAGAGGACGTCGTTCTCGGAGGGATAGACCATCTCCTTCAGCTCACGCTCGCTCAACACCTTCTTCTTTCCCATCCGACGACCCTCCCCGATCAAGATAATTTTGAACCTTAAAAATCATCCCATCGAAGAAGATTTGACTCAGGTGGCCATTAACTGAAACCTGTTAAGCTCTTCACATCTAGGGCTCTATATTTAAAGATGTTTACATTGGCCTCAGCTCCACGGGTAGCCCTTTACCGATCTCGATGGAGGTGAGCGAGACCCTCGACGTGTACGCATAGGCCTCCACACCTTCCAGAACCGCCATCCTCAGGGCCTCTGAGAGCCTAGGATCCACCCTCCAGTTCGGCCTGAAGACCGCGGCGTCCCCCCTCTGGACGAGGAAGAGGACCGCAGATCTACCATGGGCCAATGCCCTTGCGAGGGCCCTGATATGCCTCTCGCCTCGGGAGGTGGGCGCATCTGGGAATAGGGCCACCCCATCCTCCACGAGGGTGCAGGACTTCACCTCTAAGAGGAGGGTGGTCCCATCTCCGCGGAGGAGGAAGTCCAGCCTTGAGCCTTGGAAGGGGGCTTCCCTCTCCTTCACCTGGAGGCCCTTAAGCTCATCTATAAGGCCCTGCCCTATCGCCTCCTCCACAACCCTATTGGGCGCCCTTGAGTCGATGGAGACAAGGGTATTCTCGAGATCCACGAGGAGTAGGTCGTACTCGGTCTCCCTATTCTTTGCCTCCCTCTTTGACAGGTAGACCTTAGCCCCCGCCCTCAATATGCCCTCAAGCCTCCCAGGGTTCGGGATGAAGCAGCCCCGGGTCTCACCCTCCACATCGACTAGGCCTAGGAAGCGGTTCAGCCTAGCCTTAAAGCAGGCGGGTTTAAGTGGTCTCTCAAACCGCAAGCCTTCAGCGCTCCCCTATAAGCCTCACCATCTCCTCCAGCAGCTCTGGGCTTGAGGCTGCGATAAGCCTCATCCTCGACCCCCTAGAGAGCATCGTATCCCCATCTATGACTCCGCCTATGCTGTATAGCCCCCCGGCCTCCTTCAAGATGAAGAGGCCTGCCGCCGCGTCAGTGGCTCTCAGCGCCCCCCTTAGATCGATGTGGGCGTCCACCCTCCCCGATGCAACATGGCATAGGGAGATGGAGGCGCAGCCGAGCTGGCGGAGATGGCCTGCCTCAGCTATTAGCCTCTCTACCGGTTCGAGATGGGAGCCCTTGCTTATGTCGATGGA
This sequence comes from Candidatus Bathyarchaeota archaeon, assembly GCA_037439685.1. Lineage (GTDB taxonomy): Archaea > Thermoproteota > Bathyarchaeia > TCS64 > TCS64 > JAGTRB01. Next base: position 14,236 of record JBBIVO010000024.1, read on the forward strand.
GATCAAGGCCTCCTTCACCCCAACGGGTTTGGAGGGCCTGACCTTTGAATCCCCCAGCCATCCGCCCCTCCCCCTCTCCGCCCAGTACACCCCCCCGGAGTCGAGATCCATGACGATAGCGGCTACGGTTCCCGAGAGATATGGCGTCTCGGAGACGGCGATGCTCGTGGTCGCATGGCCTATCCCCCTGGCTAGATTGGTGGTGCCGTCTACCGGGTCTACGATGAGGTGGGCCTCTCCTCCGCCGAGGGTGTACTCCCCCTCCTCGCTCACCACCTTCGCCGATGCCCCCATACGGTTGAGGGCCTCCCTGACGGCCTCGTGGGCCGAGAGGTCTATCGCCCTCTTGAGATCCTCCACTCCCAAGCCCTTCTTCTCCCTCAGCACGCCGAGAACGGACCTCCTCACGCTCTCCGCAGCTTCAAATAGGATGGGGATCCATCCACCCTTCGGGCTCGATGTGAACATCTTAGACGATACTTCCGGAATCAGATTGATGGACTCCCCTATAAAAATCGCTTAATCACGGTTCAAAGGCAGATAGGCCTCAGATATCCCCCTCGTTCATGGACGTCAAACTCCAGTGTGAATGGTAAGATCTCGTTAAATCTCTTCGATTCATCATCCCCGATGTTCTTGAATGGTCCCGGTCAATCCCCATCCTCTCGGGGAGACCCGTTGAGGCCCCGGACTCTCCTCGTTCCCGTTTCCACGGCCTCTAGGGCTTTATGGCAGATTCAAGTTTGGCCCAGTTAACCTGTGGAGGGTCCGAGCCGAAGCTTGGCATCCTATATGAGGCCATTCTCCTTCATGGCCTCTATGATCCTCTCCGCCGCCGCCTCGGGAGACTCCTTGACGCAGTCGATCTCCAGGTCCGCGTCCCAGGGCTCCTCATACTCCTCCTGGATGCCCGGCACGTATCTCGCCTCGCCCATCTCCGCCCTCCTATATATCTGCTTCTTATCCCTCTCCCTGCAGACCTCCAGTGGGCACCTTATGTAGACCTGCAGGAACCTCTCTATCAGGCCCCTCGCAGCCCTTCTCCACCTCCTCAGGTGGGCGGTGGCGTCGAAGATGACGTTGACACCATTCTGGGTCAGAAGGACCCCTATGTAGACGAGGGAGCTATAGAAGACCTCCCTCTCCTCTGGGGAGTATGTGGGCCTCGGCGTCAATACCCTCCTGACGACGTCGGACTCCAGGATCTGTGCATGGACCCCCATGGCCTCAAGTTTCTCCCTTAGCATCCTCGCCAGGGTCGACTTGCCGGATGCCGGAAGCCCGGTTATCCAGATGGCCCACCCCTCCCCCCTCAATTCTGAGCCTCCAGTAAGCCATCGACCTCGTGGGGATCGAATCTTGAGACGTCTAAGATGTTCAAGGCGAAGTTAAGAAGCTTCCTTCTAACATCTAGAGGAAGGTTGGGGTACCAGACGGGGGAGGCTATGACCAATGCCCTCCAGCAGAAGAAGGGCTGAAGGACCTCGAGGAGCTCAAGGTCTCGAGTGGCTTCAAGGTAATCTTCGAAGAAGGCCTCCCAGAGGGCCTTGAAGGGCCCTTCAAGCTCTCCCGCATGCTGGAGGGCGTAGAAGAGGTAGTTTATGGTCAGGGCAGCTACGTCGTCAGCCGGCTCCCCCCACTCTCCTCGGCTCCTATCCAGGACCTTGAACTCCGCATCCTCTGTGAAGATGATGTTCCATGGGTGGAAGTCGCCGTGAACCCTTGAGAGGCGGTGGGTTAAGGGCTTAAGCCTCCACCTCCAGTCTATGCACCTCTTCTCGATGGCGGAGAGCATCCTGGGCCCGATGTACTCTAAGCCTGTCGGGTAGCTGTCGGTGAGGCCGAAGATGCACTCGCTGTGGCCTATGAGCTCCCTGATCCTCCTCACATAGAGGCCTGGGTCTCCACCCTTAACGGAGTGAACCTCAGCCAGATATCCAGCCAGGGCCTTACACCTCTCGATGTCTAGGGCCGATAGCTCATCGGAAGCCATTATCCTCTCCAGGTCCCGAAAGTACTCTTGCCCCTCGGCCATCTCCGTCAGGAGGAAGAACTCCAGGGGTTCCTCGAGGGATCTTAGAGAGCCCTCCTTCGTTATGACGCCGAGGTCTAAGGCCTTGACATGCCTTGGAAGGGTGTTAAAGGCCTCCCTCTGCCAGATGAGGATCGCCGCCCTATCTGCCATCCCCTCATGGCCGAACCCGCCCGGCTTCACCGTGTTGAAGACAACCCTCCTATAAGCCCCATCAACCTCGAATCCTATGGAGAGGGCTGTTCCATAGCCATAACCCTTGAGGGCCTCTTCTGGCTTTAGCCCAGTCACCCCCAAGGGGGTTAAGCTTACGATGCTGGCCTCGCCTCCGAAGAGGCTTGATAGATAGCCCTTCAGAGCCTCTAAGCTTATCTCCATAATCTCCAGCCCATCATTCTTCACCATCAACCTAAAAGGCCTGTCGGTCACCGGGTTAAACCAGCCGCCTCATGAAGAGGTAGTGGAGCCTTTAAACTCGCAGGATTGAATTTATTATGCTGAGATCGGTGGGATGGGGGCGCTTTACATAAAAGCATGTATTTGAAAACGAAGTCTTCCATAGTTTAATATATCCTTCTTAAAGTGATGATTTTCTTTCATAGAGCCATTTTGCGGAGATTTGTCCTTTAAAGGAAAGATTTTTCAGTGAGGGGGGTGTAATCTCCTCGTCAAGCCCCACCGAAACGCCAGGTTTAAAGGATGTGTGGAGTGGATGTCTCACCCCCTCTCACAGCTTAGGGTCGAGTGCCGGAGGCTCCTAGAGGACTCGTTAAAGGGACTATATCCGAAGGTTGAGCTCCCGGAGGAGAGGCTGTCGAGGCCCCCCAGCATAGAGCTGGGGGAGCTCTCATCCTCCCTCTGCTTCCAGCTCGGCCCAAGGCTCGGCCTAAAGCCTCAAGACCTCGCAAAGGTCATGGTTGCGGAGATCCTCGCCGCCCCCAGAAGGCTGGTGGCCTCGGCGGAGGAGAGGAACGGGTATATCAACTTCCACGCCGACACTGGAAGCTTCTCCAAGCTCGTTCTAGAGGCTGCGACTGGCGACGAGGAGTATGGCCTCCTGAAGACAGAGGCTCCTGAGAGGGTTATCGTGGAGCACACCAGCGCTAACCCCATCCGCCCCCTCCACATAGGAACCGCCCGAAACTCTGTCCTTGGAGACTCCCTAGCCAGGATCCAGAGGGGGAGGGGGAACATCGTCGAGGTCCACTTCTACGTCGACGACATGGGTAGGCAGGTTGCAACCGCAACCTATGGCTGGAGGCTGCTTGGAAGGCCTGAGCCCTCTGGGAAGGCGGATGAATGGTTCGGGGAGATATACGCCATAGTTAACGTCCTGAAGGAGGTTAGAAGGCTGAAAGGGGAGCTTGAGAGGGCGAAGATGGAGGGGGACGACGAGGGGGTTTGGAGGATCAACAAGGAGCTCGACAAGTACGCCTCTGCGGCCAACGAGCTCAGGGAGAGGAGCCCACTATTCGACGAGCTGGATGAGAGGATGAGGATGGACCCAGACCCCGAGAGTAGCATCATGAGGCTCAACACCGAGTATGAGAGGGGAGAGCCGGAGGCGAAGGAGGATGTGAGGAGGCTTGTGGAGCACTGCGTAAAGGGCTTCGAGGAGGTCCTAGGGGAGCTGGATATAAGGTTTGATCGTTGGGACTATGAGGGAGACCTGGTCTGGAGCGGAGCCGTGGAGGAGGCCATAGAAGCCCTCAGGAGAACCCCATACGCCTCCTACGAGGGAGGGGCCCTGATACTCGATTGCGAGGCGGCGGCTAGGAGCCTCGGGCTGAAGGAGAGGTGGGGGATAAACCCCTCCTATGAGATACCCAGGCTCGTGCTTATGAGGGCGGATGGGACAACCCTATACACCCCCAGGGACATAGCATACTCGCTGCAGAAGTTCGGAAGAGCCGATAGGGTCATAAACGTCATAGGGTGCGACCAGACCCTTGCCCAGCTCCAGCTCAGGATAGCCCTAGCGGCCATGGGAGAGCTCGAGCTGGCGGATAGGCAGATCCACTATGCCTACGAGTTCGTCAGGCTTCCGGAGGTCAAGATGAGCGGCCGCCTCGGGAGGTATGTCACCCTGCGAGAGCTGCTGGAGAGGGCTGTATCCATAGCCTATGAGGAGGTCTCGAAGAGGTCTCCACACCTATCAGAGGATGAGATGAGGCGCATAGCTAGGATGGTCGGCTACGGAGCCGTGAAGTACACCCTGATAAGCCTAGACCCCATGAAGGTGGTGGTCTTCGACTGGGGTAAGGCGCTGAACTTCGAGACGAACAGCGCCCCATTCATCCAGTACTCCCACGCCAGGGCCTCCAACATACTTAGAAGGGCCTCGAGCCGGCCGGAGCCAGATTACGCCCTGCTCACCGACCCAAGGGAGAGGGAGCTGGTCCTCTTGATAGCCCAGTTTCCAGAGGTCTTCCAGGAGGCATCCGAGGGCCTTAGGCCCAGCGAGATCTCATCATATGCCAGCATCCTAGCCGACAGGTTCAACGCCTTCTACTCATCCCTCCCGGTTATAAGGGCCGAGCCCGAAGGGCTGGCCGGGGCGAGGCTCATGCTCGTCGACGCCGTCAGGGCGGTCCTCAGAAACGCCCTCTCCCTCCTAGGAATAGATGCGCCTGAGAGGATGTGACGGGGTCTCCGAAGACCTCGAAGCATGGTTTAAATATTGGGATTCTTGAACCCATTTCTGAGGTCTGAAAGATGAACCTATGGAGGCTGAGGGTATCTATGGTTGGAACCCTGGCCCTGATAATAGGCATCACGACCATGGGATTCGCGCTGGTCTTATCGCTTATGAACTCCCTCAGCCTCATCTCCCTAGCGGTCCTGGTCGCGGCCTTCAACATAATCCAATGGCTGATGGCCCCATATATGGTCAACATGCTCTACAGGGTTCGGCCCCTTGAGGAGAGAGAGAACCCTAGGCTGCACAGGATGGTCCAAGAGCTCTCCCATAGGTCTGGGATGAGGCCTCCCAGGCTGATGCTGGCTGAGATGCCTGTGCCCAACGCCTTCGCATATGGCTCCCCCCTCACGGGGGGCATGGTGGCCGTTACGAGGGGCCTCCTAGGCTCCCTTGAGGATGAGGAGGTTGAGGCGGTTGTAGGCCACGAGCTTGGCCACCTCAAGCACAGAGATGTCCAGGTGATGATGTTCGTCTCCTTCCTCCCCTCCCTCTTCTATCTAATAGCCAGGTCGATGCTCCTCTCCAGCTATTATCAAGGCGGAAGGGATAGGAGAGATGGTGGGGGGCTTGCCATACTGGGAGGTGTCTCGATACTCATATACTTCGTCCTCCTCCTCTTCTCCCTCAGCCTGAGCAGGCTGAGGGAGTACTACGCGGACCAGCACAGCGTCTCGGTCGTCGAGGACGGGGCCAGAAAGCTGTCGGAGGGGCTTGCCAAGATAGTCTCCTCGACCCTCAGGGTTCAATCGTTTACCGGAGGCTCCCTAGGCATCAGCGGCTTCAAGACCCTATTCATCTCGGACCCGGATAGAGCTGGCCAAGACGCCTTGGCTCTAGGGTGGGCTAGAAGAGGGGGTTCAGACAGCGAGTTGGTGAGGAGCATCCTCAGCAGGAGGGTCACATGGCTCGACAGACTCTCCGAGCTATTCTCCACCCACCCAAACATAGTTAAGAGGATAAGGGCCCTCCAGCCATTCGAGGCTTGAGGCCATCTAAAACCCTTCTGAGGGCTTCGAAGCCCCTCCTGAGCATCCCTCCGATCTCCCTCCTGTAGAGGGCGGGGGGATAGGAGGTGAATAGGATGACCTCGCTCCATAGGGCCACAACCCTCAAGGGTTTTCCATGGATCTCCCCGATGGGCCTGGGCTCAACCGAAACTTATGAGGTGGAGGGTCGCCGTCTCCATAAGCAACACGGCGGCCCTTGGCTGAGCTGCCTCTTTAGGTAGGGGTGCAGGCCTCCACCCCCTCAACCCTTGGAGGCCTATTCGCAGGAGGAAGGCATTTCACCCGTTTTCCTGTATGGAGTTCGCCCCTGCTCAGCCCGATGCCTAGAAGGAGATCGTTCAATGGCTGGCCGGCTGCCCCTGCCTCCCAGCCTCATCCTCCCTCCTACCGGGCGCCTCCCCCACGGGGGAAGACACCTGCGTATAGGCTCCCCACCCCCAAGAACCGTGTTCCTCCTCCCCTCTCAGAGGCGGCACCTCCTACAGCTGTGGACCTCCATGGAGAGCTGCCTCATCGTCTCCGACCTCGCGTCGACGGGGGCATACCGATTATCTGGGATGGAGGATTTAGGTTCTCCGGGCTCGACCTGGGCTTTGTCCAGATAAGCAACAAATGATGGCCTCCCTCCAGTACTGGAAGCCCTTCAGGAAGATGCTCCAGCACCTCAAACCCTCCTCGACGCTCCTGGGGTTTATCTTGTGGCTGAAGCGGCGGGTGCGGGCCTTGAGGCTGGAGAAGAGGGCCTCAACCCTATTCCTCCTCCCATGGGTCACCTGCATGTAGGGCAGGCGGAGGGCCTCCAGGGCCCATGGAGGCCATGGCCTATATCCACGAGGATCATCGGCCTGCCCCTACAGAGCCTCAGGGCCTTCCAGAGGAATAGAAGTGCCTGGAGGCCTCTAGATGGCCTCCCCCTCTCAGCATCCACGCTGCAAGACCCAGAGCCTCCGCTTCCTGTTCTCTAAGGCCTTCTCGTCAACAGCCATAAGCCTCCTACAATCTGCGAGGCGGACCCTGGACGGAACCGCCTCACCCAGGCCACACGGCCGACTTGGAGATCGGCTCCAGGAGCCTCGCCACCTTCCTGGCAGTGGCCCTATACGTGGAACCCTCCATATAGTCGACCACGAAGACCTTAACCTCGAAGGCCTTCCTGTTCTATTCGAAAACCCTTAACTCCCTGAAGAGCCCATATGGCCTTGGTGGGACCCTCAACTCCACCTGACAGCCCTAGATGGGTTGAGGAGCCCACCACAATAAACCCTATCTGGAAAGCCCGACGTGGAACAGCAACATTTTTATGTAACGCTACAGAGTTTTGTAGAGTCTTGAGAGACGTCGTCATAATCAAGGATCCCGAGGTCGCTAAACTCTTCGCGGATGAGACGAGGCGCAGGATCCTCCACTGCCTGAGGCACAGGGAGTTCTCGGCAACCGATCTAGCCGAGGCCCTGGGGAAGAGCCACTCGAGCATAGCCCATCACCTTAAGCTCCTCCAAGATGCCGGTCTGGTTGAGGAGGCTAGGGTTGAGAGGAGGAGGAACCTCGTCCAAAGCTATTACAGGAGCACCGCGAAGGTCTTCATCATATCATACTCCCTTACGGAGACGCTTGGAGAGATGGAGGTCTTCCCCTGGAGCAGGGAGGTGCTGAGGAGGATGCTGGATGGGCTTAGGGAGATGGGCTACACATACCCCGAGGAGGAGAGGGAGAGGATCCTCGAGCTTATGGGGGGATGCTACGTGAAGGAGCATAAGGCCTTGGAGGAGATAATAGAGAGGCAGACCAGCCCAGTGAAGGTGGATAGGCATCTCTACTTCTCGATGGCCAGGCTCTTGACGATGCTTAGGCTATCCGGCGACCAAGACTATATGAGGATGCTTTGGGAGCTAAGAGAGCTCCTTAAGGGCCCAGACGAGGGGGGGGAAGATGAGCCGTAGATTGGAGGGGCAGAGGGGAACCTTGAAGAGCCTTTCCCGAGCCCTAGGCTACCTAGTTAGATATTGGCAGTTCAAGGCGGCCCTTCTCCTGGTCGTCTCCGCCGCCCTGCTCGAGATCTTCACACCAGCGCTGAT
>JBBIVO010000025.1:0-11607 GCA_037439685.1 Candidatus Bathyarchaeota archaeon
CGGCTTGATTGGCCTAGGATCCTCAGGGCCCAGTTCAGCGATCCCCTCCTCCCCCACCCATCCACGGGCATAATGGGGCGGGGCACCTCGGAGATGAAGACGAACGATGTGACTGGGAGGTTCAGGGAGGGGGAGGTGGGCTTCGCCGTCGAGATGGGAAGGCCTGGGGTCTCAACCAGCTTTGAGGAGGTGGAGAAGGTCACCATGGCCTTGGCCGGGAGGGTGGAGTTCGAGAGGTTAAACCCCGTCACTTCACTTATAGACTTGGAGACCGGAAGGCTGAGGTATCCGGAGGTCAGGAGGGAGAGGGCCCTCTCAGCCATAATAGAGTTCAAGGTCCCGGAGGATAGGGGCCTGGAGATCCTAAGGCTCCTGGAGGGGCTATCGAGGGAGCTCGAGACGGTCTTCAGCCTCTGCATAATAGGCCGCTGCAGGGGCTTCGAGATACCTTTCAGGGAGAGGATGGTAGAGGCGGGCTTCCAGCCCAGGATAAACGGGAAGACAAACGTGGGTCTGGGGAGGCCCTTGGCATGACCCACACCAACCACAGGAGGGGGTCGAGGGAGTCCCTCTCGAGGGATTTCGTGATCCTCTCCATGATAGAGCCCACCTCAGGGGCCCAGAGAGGCTATGGAGGTCCCCTCGAAGAGAGGGTGAGGAGGTTTCTGGAGATATGTGGGAGATATGAACCCGTGGCCATCGCGGCTAGGGCTGGGGGCAGGAGGCTCAGGTATCTGAGGGGGTGGACCCCAGAGATGGACAGCGGCATCCACCACGCCTCCTCCTTGGGGGAGGTTGTGGGATGTGGGGAGATCGAGGGAGGGGTGGGCCATGCCGTCTACATGGATAGGGAGGCGGTGACGGATGTCCTTAGGGAGCTTAAGGAGGCTGACCTCGGGCTGAGCATCGTCGTGAGCGGGATATTCGATGAGGTCTTCGAGGCATGTAGGAGGGCGGGCCTCAAGCCCCACACGGTGAATATGAGCCTTGGAACATGGGGGAAGGTGGAGCTTCTCCCCCCTGAGCCGATCCTTGAGCTCTGCACGATGTGCGGCCACGCGATGATATCTAGGAGGCTGGCCGAAACGATGATCGAGAGGGTGGAGGCTGGAGCCCTCACGCCTGAGGAGGCGGCCGTCGAGCTCGGGAAGCAGTGCACATGCAACATATTCAACACGGTGAGGGCGGCGGAGATCATAGAGAAGGCTGTAGAAGAGAGGAGGGCCAAAGAGATAAATAATGATGTCAAGGGTCTCGGATCCGGAGGTCTCCTCTAATTGGTATATGTGGTTAAAGAGCTCTGCGTGGCCTGTGGCAAGTGCGCCCTATACTGCCCCGTGGAGGCCATCACGGTCAGCGATCACGCCTTCGTAGACCAGGACCTCTGCGTCGAGTGCGGAACCTGCATAAGGGCCGAGTGTCCCGTAGACGCCCTAAGGCAGCCGGACCTGAAGCCCCCTAGGCTCCTTAGAAAGCTCTTCAGCGACCCCCTCGCCACCTTCAAGGAGACCGAGGTGCCCGGGAGGGGGACTGAGGAGATGAAGACCAACGACATCACCAATAACATTAAGCTGGGTGAGGCGGGGTGGGGTGTGGAGATGGGGAGGCCTGGGGTCTCGACCAGGTTCACAGATGTGGAGAAGGTCGCTATGGCCCTCGCGAGGCATGGGGTCGAGTTCCTAGACCTCAACCCCGTCACCATGCTCATAGACAAGGGAACGGGGAGGTTCACGGAGAAGAACCCCTGGGGAATATCACCTGGCGAGATAAGGGCGCTCAGGGCCCTCTCAGCCATAATAGAGTTCAAAACGCCGAAGGAGAAGGTCCCCGAGATACTCAAGGCCCTCATGGCGGTCTCAAAGGAGGTGGAGACCGTCTTCTCGGTAGGCCTCATCTCCAGGTGGAGGGATGGAGAGCCGGAGCTATTACCCCTCTTGAAGGATTTTCCCGGGGTCAGGATCTACCCCAACGGGAAGCATAACATGGGCCTGGGGCGCCCAGGACCCTGAGGGGGATGAAGGGATGACCCACACCCTTTACAGGGAGGGAAGCGCCGAGTCGCTGAAGAACGACTACATCTTCGTGATAACCGGAGCAAAGGGCTTCAACAAGAGGGGCTGCGCCCCAAAGCTTAGGGAGATGATGAGGATCCTCTCCAGGTTCGGGCCGGTAAACATGGGGAGCATGGAGGTGGGAAACCTGGCCAGGGGGGTGCCCCTAAAGGAGGTTATAAAAAATGTCACCGACGCCGCCATAGTCCAAGCGGTATTCGACGATAAGGAGGCGGTGATAGAGGCCCTGAGGGCGTTGAAGGAGGCCGACCTGGGGATATCCGTGGTGATAAGCGGATTAACGGATGAGGTGAAGGATATCATGAGGAAGGCGGAGGTTGGGGAACACCCCCACACGTCGAACCTCGCCCTAGGATTCATGGGGAGGGTGGAGAGGGTTGCACCGGACGATGTGAGGCTTATAACAACCATGTGCGGCCACCACATGATATCCAGAAGGATCGTGGAGCACCTCATAGGGATGGTTAGGGAGGGGAGGATCACCCCAATGGAGGCGGCTATCAGGATGAGCAGACAGTGCACCTGCGGGGCCTTCAACACCATCAGAGCAGCCCAAATTATAGAGGAACTCGCGAAGAAGGGGTGAATCCTTAGTTCGACAGGCTTCAGTTTTCCTACATACTCCACAATCAATCTCACATTTTATTTAACTCATTGATCAACACCGCTTTATTGATGCTCTCAAACAATTTGTTCTAATCATTCACTTCAATATCATATGGAAGACCTCGATAAAGAATACCTTCTTTGAATGGGGGCGGAGGAGCCTTCGAGTTGGAGCTCCACCGGACCTATGGTAAGTTATTCTGCGAGTGGTTTCGACTAGCAGAGAGCCTTGGGGTCTGCTGAGAAGGTTCGAGCGAGCCCTCAGCCCCTGTTGAGCCTCTTTTCAACCTCTTCGGCTAGCATCCCAACCTCCATAGCGAATCTGGTTCTCATCATCCTCTCCACATCTCCCAGGGCCTCCTCAAGCCCTGGGTCGTGTCCTATCGCCCTCAGGTATGGAACCCCCAAAGCCTCGAGTTCCTCTTTAAATCTCTTGGAGGGGTGTGGAGCCATGTTCTCCACAACGCCGATGATGGTGGCTCTGAGGCCAAGGAGGAGGCTTAGGAGCTTTTTAACGGTCTCTAGGGCGAGGATGGATGGGGTTGAGACTAGGAGGGAGGAGGCATCCTTGACCAGCCTGAGGAGGTCCATGGTTTCATCCCCTATCCCTGGGGGCATATCTATTATCAGGTAGTCGAGCTCCCCCCACCTGGTTATGGCCAAGAGCTCGATGATGGCGTTGGAGACATCAAACCCTCTGAGGAGGACCGGCCTTTCGGAGGAGTAAAAGGTCACTGACATGTAGCTCAGGCCGTGAAGCCTTGGAGGTATTATCCCCCTATCCTCCTCGGGCTGGAGACCCCTAGCCCCGAGGATTGTGTGGGTGGAGGGGCTTGTGAAGTCCAAGTCTAGGAGGCCGACGCTCCTTCCCCTCTCCCTCAGCTTAAGGGATAGGGTTGATGCTAGAACGCTCTTCCCGACGCCTCCCTTGCCGCTCGTGACGGCCACTATGTTCTCCACCCCTGAGAGGCGTCGGCCTATGAGGGCGAGGCGCGGGTCAGCCAATCCTCCTAACCCCCCTCACAGATGCGAGCCAGACCCCCCTCCCCTCATAGACCTCGAAGTCGGGACTTCCACATCTGGGGCACCTGATGTAGACGTACACCATCTCCGGCAGGAAGTGGATCGCCTCAGCCGCCTCCCCATCAAGGGACTCTCGCCTAAAGGTCCACTCCTCCCCGCAGACCCTGCACCTCATCCTCGCCGGAGAGGGCTCTATGATGAACCTGGCCTTCCTGGTGGCAGGGGTTCTCTGCTGCTCCAAGGCGAAGAGCAGAACCTCCCGTTCTACCTGTTGGAGCTCCCCAACCCTCACTACGATCTCCGTGACCTCATCTATCCCCTCCTCCAGGGCGATCCTGGAGGCTGTGGAGATCACACCCTCAGCGAGAGCCCACTCGTGCATACCGATAACTAGAGGAGGCTGAACTTAAATCCCTCTCTCCTTCCACTCAGCCCATTAGAGGGCTCAAGACCCGCCGAGGCCTCAATATTAAAAGGGGTGGAGCTGCTCTCTATACGGTTGAGGGCATTGGACGGGCTGATCGAGGAGCTGGAGAGGAGAAACCTAAGCCTCTTGATCTATAAGGATGGGGAGGCCATCTACTCAAGCCATGAAGGCGGGGTTATACCCCTCCTCAGGGCAGTGGAACTCCTCGGCCTTGAGAGGCTGCATGGAAGCATAGTGGCAGACAAGGTAGTTGGAAAGGCTGCCGCCCTCCTAATCCTATATTTCAAGGCCTCGGAGGCCCATGCGCTCCTGATCAGCTCCCATGCGAGAGGGGTGTTCCTCAAACACGGCTTGAAGCACTCCTTCAGGAAGGAAACCCCATATATCTTGAACCGCGATGGCTCAGCTCTATGCCCCTTCGAGAGGCTTGTGATGGAGATCATCGAACCCGAAGAGGCATACAGAAGAATAAGGGAGCATCTCTCCCAACCTCATCATCCATAGCCATCGGTTTTTGAACAAGGTTTGTTTTAGGACATCCCGCCGCTGAGGGATGCGGGATTCGATCATCCACTCCCTTTTATTTAGGCTTCTAAGATGTGGCTCTGCTCCGAGGTTTAGGAGGGGGAAAGGCTAATAAAGCCCTGAACCCCTTGAGGATGCCCGTGGTGTGAGGGTGCCTAAGGAGATCCTAGACCCTGAAGAGTTCCTGGCATTGGCTGAAAAGGCGTCAGAATGTCGTATAAAGAGGCTGGGAGACGTTACGAAGATCAAGCTCAGAACTCGGCGCCAACTATATACGCTGAAAATAGATTCTTCAAAAGCCGGGGAACTCTTGGAAAAGATAAGGTGTCCAAAAAAAGAGTTCTAATAAATTTCATTTTTAAAATGTTACTCGATTATGTGAGGCGTGAGATGAGAATCATGATTTAGATTCACCCTCCCTCAAATTTATAGACTATTCTAGATGATGTCTTAGGAGCTTGTGGAGGCTCTAAGGCCTTAAGCGTCGGTGGGCTTCCCAGCATGAGGTTTAACAGAGCCTCCGAGAACTCCAGTAATCCTTTTAAATCCATATAGGGTGATCGTCTGAGGGAACAATATGAGGTTTTTAGATCTTGAGTACTGGAGGCAGGTTGAGGCGGTCGCTAACGGGGACCAGGAGTTCGGGATAAGGGCTAAGGGCTTGACAGCATCCTTCACCTTCAGGGTCACCGACAAGGCCGACCTCCCAGCCGTATATGTGAGGTTTGATGATGGGAGGGTGGTGGAGGTGAGGAGCCTCACGCCGGGCGAGGCGACGGACTTCGTCCTAGAGGGGCCTTATGAGGTATGGGTTCAGGTCAACAAGGGGGAGATAGATGCCGCCAATGCGATAATGACCCAGCAGCTTAGATTCAAGGGGAGCACGAGCAGGATCATAAGGTATGGGAAGGCCTTCATGAGGCTCTTCAACCTAATGCAGAAGGTCCCGGTGGAATATTAACATCTAAAACCCTCTTAAATATAATCGCCACATTATAAATAGTTAAATGTTATCTTGAAAATGATTTAAAAATAGGATCTTGAAGTAGGGTTTTTAGAGGTTAAAGCCTGCCTTTGAAGATCCTTCCCAGGAGGGTTATCCCTTCCACGATATCCTCCTCTGAGGGGTAGCTGTAGTTTAGGCGGAGATAGTTCCTTATGGATGGATCTAGGAAGAAGTTCGAGCCTGGGATGTAGGCAACCCCATTTTTGAGGGCCTCCTTCAGCACCTCGTCCGTGTCTATGCCTTCGGGCATCTTAACCCATATGAATAGGCCTCCCCCGGGCTTGGTCCACTCCGCCCCTTCTGGGAAGCCCGCCTCCATGGTTTCGAGCATCAGGTCCCTCTTCCTCCTGTAGACTTTTGTTATGTGGCCGATCTGCCTCTCGGCGAGGCCCCTCCTCAGGAGCTCCGATGCCACATACTGGCTCAGGCCGTCAGAGCATATGTCTATGTTGCTCTTCGCCTCAGCCATCTTGACTATGAACTCCCTCCTGGCCGCGACCCATCCTATCCTTAGGCCTGGGGAGACTATCTTGGAGAAGGTGCTCATATATAGGACCCTCCCAGACCTGTCCATCGCCTTTATCGGGGTGGGCATCGCCCCCTCGAAGGAGATGTACCCGTAGGGGTTATCCTCTAGGATGAGGAAGTCGTGCTCCTCAGCCAGCTCGAGCAACCTCCTCCTCCTCTCCATCGATAGAACCGTCGTGGTGGGGTTATGGAAGGAGGGCACTGCGTATAGGATCTTGGGCCTCCTACCCTCATGGCCTAGGCGCCTCAGCTCCTCCTCAAGGAGGTCTGTCCGCATCCCCTCCCCGTCTACGGGGATGGATAGGAACTCGGGGTCGAACTGTTTGAAGGCCGCGAGGGCTTGGAGGTACGTTGGAGAGTCCACTATGATTATGTCTCCGGGGTCTAGGAACAGCCTTGAGGCCAGGTCGAGGGCCTGCTGGGAGCCTGTTGTCACCATTATCTCCGCTCTAGGATCCGCCCTTATGCCAGCCCCCTCCATGAACCTCGCAAGCCCCTCCCTGAGTGCCGTGCTTCCCATGTTGCTCCCATACTGGAGCATCTCCCTCCAGGCCTCCACCGGCGCCTCCTCAAGGATCTCCTTCACCTGCCCAATGGGTAGGGATGGAGGATCATAGCTCCCCCCCGTGAGGGAGATGAGCCTCTTCCCCTGTCTCATGAGCTCGAAGGCGGCTAGGACCACCTCTGTCAAGATCCCTGGCTTAAAGGTCTTCCCAAGCCTAGAGTAGAACCTCTCCTCCACGAACATCCAGTTATATAATGCTCCAGGATATTTAAGAACCCCGTAAATTTTATATTGATTATAATAATTTTTAATGTTGGAAAATGATGTTCGCTGCAGAGGCCATAGGGTTAAGTGTGAGAGCAGGGTTCAATGGGGCTCTAATAATGTTCATAGTTAGCCTAGCCATCGTGGGGTTGGGCATCTACCTGACGGTTAAGAGTGTTCTAAAGCCCAGGATTAGGAGGCTGCCTGGAGTGGACGCCCTCGATGAATGTATAGGCAGGGCTGCGGAGCTTGGTCGCCCAGTGCACTACACGGTGGGCCTCGGAGGGATATACAATGAACAGGTCATAGCTGGCTTGAGTATAGCGAGGTATGTGGCTAGGAGATGTGCGGAGCTGGGGGTCCGGTTCCTCTTCACCTTCTCAGCCCCGACGGTCCAGCCGGTGGCTTTGGACCTGATAAAGGAGGCCTACCTCGAGGCCGGTAAACCCGAGGAGTTTAGGCCTGAGGATATCATGTGGCTCTCGGACCGGCAGTTCGCCTTTGCGACTGGGGTTATGGGGCTGGTCCTGAGGGAGAGGGCTGCGGCAAACCTGCTCCTAGGATACTTCGCCGCTGAGTCCCTCATCTTCGCTGAGGCTGGTTACAGGGCTGGGGCGATGCAGATAGCTGGAACCACGAACTCCTATCAGATACCCTTCTTCGTGACCACCTGCGATTACACCCTCATAAGCGAGGAGCTTATCACCGCAGGGGCCTACATCTCTAAGGAGCCTAGGCAGGTGGGTTCGATACTGGGCCAGGACTACATCAGGCTGATAGGGCTGGCCCTCATGGGGGTCGGGGCATTGCTCTACGCGCTGGGTTGGAAGACGCTGACCACCTGGCTGGGACTATAGGAGGGATGTGGCGTGTCAATTGTTCTGAGGAGGCATATTCCCATAATGATCCTGGCTGCCCTAGCCTTCTTCATGGTTGGGGATACCCTCCTCCTAGACCCAACATACAACGCCTATGCGGGCTCCGTTAGGTCTGTGGTCTCAATAATAGGATCCTTCGCCGTGATGCTCTCGGTCACCCTCCTCTCAAGGATCCATGTGAGGAGGATCCAGAGGAGGAGGAACGTCATAGAGAGCTCAGTCCTCCTGATCTGCATGTGGGCCACCATAGTCTGGGGCTTCTACAGGTTTACATTCTTCGGCGAGAAGCCCTCCGTCGAATATATCGTTCAGAGCATATTCAAAGGAATAGTCTCGCCTGGAGACGCCACCATATACTCCATACTGGCCTTCTTCATAGCCTCAGCGGCCTATAGGGCCTTCAGGGCTAGAAGCCTAGAGGCCACGATACTACTGGCCGCAGGCCTCATAGTGATGCTTGGGAACGCCCCGATAGGGGAGGCCATATGGGTAGGATTCAAGCCCATAACCACGTGGATCATGGATGTGGCCAACAAGGCAGGTGCGAGGGTGATAATCATGTCCGCCATAATCGCGACCATCGCGCTCTACATAAGGATAATCCTCGGCTATGAGAGGAGCTGGATGGGCCGTGGCGAGTGAAGGAAAATCCGTCTATGAGAGGCTACAGGAGCTGGATCCAAGATACGTCTACCTCCTCGTCATAATCGTCATCAGCCTACCCCTCCTCAGGCCTATCGGGATCCCCTTGGGAACCATGAGCAGCGAGACCCTCGGCCTATACAGGTATGTGGATACGCTTGCTCCAGGGAGCGTCATCCTCATGATAGCTGACCAGAGCCCGGCCGCGGCGGCTGAATGCCAACCAGGGATGCTGGCCCTCTTCCAGCACGCCGTCAACCGGGGTCTGAGGGTCATCTTCTTCGCCGCCAGGACCGACGCCGTCCCCTTCATCTCAGACGCCTTTATAAAGGTCTTGGGTAAGGAGATGGACCACCCAGACTATGGTAAGAGGTATGTGAACCTGGGGTTCATCCCCCAGTATGAGGTGGGGTTGACCGCCCTAGCCGCGAACCTCCTATACACAACCCGCGACGCCTACGGAAAAGAGCTGAAGGATATGGAGTTCTTCAAGGATCTACCCAACATGAACGCCAAGGACCTCAAGCTCGCCATATACTATGGAGCGAGCGCGGTGGACTGGGTTGTCAGGCAGCTCACCGACCCCTACGGCGTCCCAGTGGGAGGGGGGGTCGCCGCCGTCCTCGCGAGCAGGATATACCCCTACTACCCCGACAAGGTCGTAGGCTTCCTGACGGGTTTGAAGGGCTCGGCGGAGTATGAGGTGCTGGTGAAGAGGCCTGGGGATGCCGTTGCCGGGATGGACGCCCAGTCCCTCGGCCACCTGGCCATAGTGATAATGGTCATCATAGGAAACATCGGCTACATCGCCAGCAGGAGGAGGGGAGGGAGGCGACCTTGAGCATCGTTGAGACCCTAACCGTTCTCTCCGCGGGAGCCATGACCATCGCCCTCTTCAGCTACCTCTGGAGGGAGAACCTGGCCTTCAGGATAGCTGAACACGCCTTCGTCGGAGCCGCCGCAGGATACGGGGCCCTGATAATAGCCGAGTCTGCCTGGCGTCTACTAGAGCCCTGGCTTGCCAAGGGATTATGGTACTGGTACCTCACGATCCTCATAGGTCTCATCTACCTATTCTTCTTCACCAGGGAGTACTTCTGGGTCTATAGGTACCCCACGGCCATAGTCCTTGGGGGGGAGATGGGGGTCTTCATTGGAAGAGCGATAAAGACACAGTTCCTCGAGCAGGTTAGAGCAACAACAATAATCACCAATATAAATGATGCCATTGTCGCCATAGGGGTAATATGCGCACTATTCTACTTCTATGCGACCATGGAGCATAAGGGGCCCCTAAGAGGAGTGTCAAAGGTCGGGATCTACTTCCTGATGGCGGCCTTCGGGGCATCCTTCGGCGTCACCGTCATGGCGAGGATCTCCCTACTGATAGGCAGGTTGAGGTTCCTCTACTTCACACCCCCAGCGTACTACCTCATCCCGGTCGCCATAATCCTGTTAATAGTAGGGATAGCCCGAGACTTTATGAAGAGGAGGCCATAATAAGCCCAGATCGAGTGAAAACCCATCATATTTCCCATTTTATTTCAGCCTATTCAAACTACATGTAGAGGCGTCATTTGGATAGCCGCAATAATCGCCTATAGCCCATGAAACGAGAGTTTAAGTGCCAACGGCTATCGAAGCCTTCCCGAGGTCATAAGGGAATCGACCACCTTTTTTAAAGCCTCCTGAAACGCAAAAGGTGCCTTCAGTCATAAAAGAGATGTTGATTATATGGTCGTGTAGACTATATAAACTGGATGAGATGACCTCTGATCCTCCAAGGGGTCCTCCAAGACTCAAGCTCTTGAGGAGGCCGATGTCTTCTTCTACATCTTATTTTAGCCGCGAATAGGACCCTTGGGACGCCATTCCCCGCCTTGATTACGATGTTCAGGGTTGTCCTCCTTGGGCCACCTCGAACCTCGGCTCTATGCTGAAGGACCATGGGAGGGGTGTGGGCCTGCTCCTCGGATAGTGCCGGAGTATGAGCCTCCTGAGCTCCAGATCCCTGGGGGTGAGGGGGGCGGCCTCCCTCTGGTATAGTACCGCCTTTGTGGGGGATAGGAAGGCTGCGAGGGTGTCTGCCTTCACCTTCAACCCTTCCCTCTCATCCTTGAAGAGGGAGAACTCGGTCTCAGAGCTTGGTAGGGATCTGCGCTCCACGGAGAACCTCCCAAGCTCCTCTGCCACCATGTTGAGGTCTACCCTTCTAAACCATGTGAACCTGACATAGTGATATGGCTTTGAGGCCATCCCATGATCCATTGGGTAAAGACAGGATATATACCATGCCCTTTAGGCTCTCGGGATGGAAACCCTTAATCCCTTGAGATACCATTAGATGGGTGAGATGGGGGCTCACATAGCCGTTGTGGGCAATGGCAGGATAGGGCGCCCAACCGCTTACATCCTGATGGCTGAGGGGCTCGCGGATGAGCTCTCCCTCGTCGACATAAAGCCGGGCCTCTCATGGGCCTTCGGGGAGGAGCTTAGGCATGCGGCTGCCAGCATGGGCTACGACGTCGAGATAAACGCCTACGAGGAGGATGAAGGGGTCTCAGGCGCTGACCTGATAGTGGTCTGCCCAGGCAAGCCCAGAACCCCAGGCGTCCAGATGAGCAGGAGGGAGCTGGTGACCGAGAACGCGAGGATAATCCACTATGTAGCGGAGGTGATGCCCCCCAGGAATCCGGGGGCCAAGTTCGTGATAGTCACCAACCCGGTGGACGCGATGGCGACCCTATTCAAGAAGGTCTCAAAGGCCGAGTTCGTTGTAGGAACCGGAGACCACCCCGACACCCTGAGATTCAGGGCTAAGCTCGCCATGGACCTCGAGGTACCCGTATCCTCCGTGGAGGGGTTCGTGGGAGGGGAGCATGGGGCTGAGGCCCACGCCCTATGGTCCACGGTGAGGGTGGAGGGCAGGCCCATAGATGAGTACCTCAAGGAGACGGGTAAGAGGCTTGACAGGGATTCCGTCATCGACTATGTCCGAGGGATATCGAAGAGGATCGTTGACGTGATAGGGGGGACGGAGTATGGGCCGGCATCGGCCTTCAGAGACATCGTGAGGTCGATAATCCAGGATCGGGGAGAGAGCTACAGCATATCGGTCTCGAACAGGCTTC
>JBBIVO010000025.1:11626-21998 GCA_037439685.1 Candidatus Bathyarchaeota archaeon
CCAGTGAACGTCAGCATACCATTAAGGGTTGGGGAGAGGCTAGGGCCGAACATGTGGGAGGACCTGACGGATGATGAGAAGGAGAAGATAATAAGGGCTGCCAAGGCCATCTACGAGAACTACCTGTTAGGGGTCTCGGCTTTGGAGAAGGCCGAGACAGAGGTCATGTGAGGGCTGGCCTCATCACCCCTCCACTGGCCACTTAGCGTATAGATTTTAGGCCTAAAATAAGGCCCCTCCCAACCCCACTCACCCCTTCTATCTGATGGTTTAACCCCTATAAGAGGCCGGCCTCCCATCCCAACATGAGGCCCATGGAGATTTGGAGGGAATGGCTCACCCTCATCGGAGGTATCCTTTATTAATTTAGGCCGGATATTCAATGCTTGGAGGTCGCCTAATGTTTGATATCATAATAGAGGGGGGAAGGGTTCTAGACGGGACCGGTAACCCCTGGCTATGGGCAGATGTGGGCATCGTAGGGGGTAGGATAGAGGCGGTGGGAAGGCTTAGGGGGGCCAGGGCCGACAGGAGGATAGACGCCAAGGGCCTGATGGTCGCCCCAGGCTTCATCGATATCCACAGCCACTCCGACTTCACCGTCCTCGTGGATAGGAGGGCTGAGAGCAAGGTCACCCAGGGGGTGACGACGGAGGTGGTGGGGAACTGCGGCTCCTCGGCTGCCCCCATGAACTCCGAGGTGAGAGCCCACAGGGAGAGGTATATGCGCGCCCAGCTCGGCGAGGAGTTCAGCTTCGACTGGGAGTCGATGGAGGATTACATGAACCTCATAGACCGGGAGGGGGTCTCCCTAAACATCGCCCCGCTGGTCGGCCATGGAACCGTAAGGCAGAACGTTATGGGATTCGAGAGGAGGCCACCAACCGAGGGAGAGCTCACGGAGATGAGGCGACTCGTGAAGGAGGCGATGGAGGATGGGGCCTGGGGCATGTCAACAGGGCTGATATATCCTCCAAGCTGCTACGCGGAGACGGAGGAGATAATAGAGCTGGCCAAGGCCCTGGCCGAGTATGGAGGAGTCTACTTCACCCACATCCGAGGGGAGGGGGACACCCTCTTCGAGGCCTTGAGGGAGGCCATCGAGATAGGGGAGCGCGCCGAAGTCCCGGTCGAGATAGCCCACCTAAAGGCCTCCGGGAGGAGGAACTGGGGGAAGACGGCGGAGGCCCTGAGGCTCATAGAGGAGGCGAGGGGGAGGGGGGTGGACGTCACCTTCGACCAGTACCCATACACCGCCTCGAGCACGGGCCTTGCCGCCTATCTACCGGACTGGGCCCACGAGGGGGGGACCGAGAAGCTCCTCGAGAGGCTCAAGGACCCGGAGTGCAGGAGGAGGATAGCTGAGGAGGAGGGGAGGCTGGAGAGGAACTGGGACGCCGTAGCTGTGGCCTTCGCGAAGAACCACCCCCACTATGAGGGGAAGACCATAATGGAGGTGGCCAAGATGGAGGGAAAGGAGTCCATAGAGGCCGTCTTCGACCTCCTCCTATCCGAGGAGGGGCAGGTGAACATAGTGGCCCACGGCCTCTCGGAGGAGGATGTGAGGAGGGTTATGGGGAGCCCATACATGATGGTGGGATCGGATGGGAGAGCCGTATCTCCAAGGGGTATCTTGGGAGTGGGGAAGCCCCACCCCAGATACTATGGAACCTTCCCACGCGTCCTAGGCCACTACGTCAGGGAGGGGGTGCTAACCATCCAGGAGGCGGTCAGGAGGATGACATCATACCCCGCCCAGCGCCTAGGCCTCCGCGACAGGGGCCTGGTGAGGGAGGGGATGAAGGCGGACATAGCCATCTTCGACCCGGAGGGGGTTAAGGACGAGGCGACGTTCACGGAACCCCACAGGTTCGCCTCAGGGATCCCCTACGTGATAGTTAACGGGACGTTGGTCATCGACGGCTACAGGCATACAGGCGCCCTCCCAGGAAGGGCCTTGAGAAGGGTGGCCCAGCCACTCATCTCCCCAAAATAAAAGGCCTCCTCCAATGGAGACGGAAGCCCTCCATCTCCACCCTATATGGCGTCTGTCATGCGGAAGTCCTCCTTGATCGTCGTCAGGACCACATGGGTGTTGGTCCTCTCCACATAGGGCATGGAGAGGAGCCTCTTGGTGAAGTCGCTTAGGCTCCTCCTACTCTTGAACTTGGCGATCACCATGGCATCCGTCAGCCCCGTCACGTCGTAGACCGCGCAGACATTCGGGATCTTGGAGATCTCCTCCTCTACCTCCAGGAGCTTTCCCTTTGAGACGGTTATCTCAGTGATCACGGTGAGCTCATATCCAAGCCTCTCATGGTCGACCTGGACGGTGTAGTTGGATATGACCCCCGAGGATTCAAGCCTCTGGATCCTGCTGATGACGGTGGCCGTGGATACTCCCAGGCTTCTGGCAAGCTCCCTGAAGGAGCGCTTCGAGTCCCTGAGGAGCTCCCTCAAGACCCTTCTGTCCACATCATCGAGGGAGAACACGCTCTCACCTAAACATTTGTCAAGTTTAATCCCACTTTAAGCTCACAAAAATATATGTTTTTCCCCAAAATCTTAATATATGCGAGATATTTAAACGAGGATATGCCCAGATGGGATGAAGCTGAGGAGGCCATCAGCCCCATCAGGGAGCTCGTGAAGAGGCATGACATCAGATACATAAGGCTGGTGGTCGTCGACCTCCAGGGGCAGCCGAGGGCCATGTTGATCCCAGAGTATGAGCTCGAGGAGGCCCTGAGGGATGGGGCGGGCTTCGACGGTTCATCCATGGGGTTCGTCGACATAGAGAGCAGCGACCTCGTGGCCCACCCCGACCCCTCGACCTTTGTGGCCCCGATGTGGGAGGCGCCTGGGGTGGCCATCATGTTCTGCTACATCTCAAACCCAGACGGCTCACCATTCAAGGGGGACTCAAGGGGCCTCTTGAAGGAGGCCGTTGAGGAGCTCGAGAGGGAGGGCTACGGGTTCTACACGGGGCCTGAGGTCGAGTTCTTCTATGTGACCGAGAGGGATGGCTCCATAGCCCCATACGGCCAGGGCGGATACTTCGCCATCCCCCCTCTCGACACGACTGAGGAGATGAAGATGGAGACGATGATGTGCCTCGAGGCTGCCGGCTTCCAGCTCGACAAGGCGCATCACGAGGCCGCTCCGGGGCAGCAGGAGATAAACTTCAGGTTCTCAGACGCCCTTAGGACGGCGGACAACGTCATCCTATACAAGCTCGCGGTGAAGACCGTGGCCCAGAGGTATGGGAGCATCGCCACATTCATGCCTAAGCCCTTCTGGGGATATAACGGGAGTGGGTGCCACATCCACCAGAGCCTCTACGACCTCGAGTCTGGGGAGAACCTCTTCCACGACCCTGAGAAGGGGCTCTCAGAGGAGGCCCTCCACTATATGGGCGGGATAATCTCCCACGCGAGGGGCCTCTCCATGATCGTCGCCCCAACCGTCAACTCCTACAAGAGGCTGGTCCCCCACCACGAGGCGCCAATATACATCTGCTGGGGGTTTGGAAACCGCTCGAGCATAGTTAGGATACCCCTCTACCCTCGGGGCTCGAGGAGGGCGGCGAGGATAGAGTATAGACATCCCGACGCCTCCTGCAACCCCTACCTCGCCTCCCTGGCCATCCTGAAGGCTGGATTGGATGGGATGAGGAGGAGGCTGGATCCCGGGGAGCCGATCTCCCAGAACGTGTATAGCCTGAGTGACGCGGAGCTGGAGAGGATGGGGATAGAGAGGCTGCCGGGGAGCCTTGGGGAGGCTGCTGAGGCCTTCACCCGAGATGAGGTGGTCTCCGGAGCCTTAGGCGAGTACTCGAAGAGGCTGGTTGAGGCCAAGATCAAGGAGTTCGAAGGGTACCTCTCCCACGTTGGAGGGCGCTGGAAGGCCACCATAGAGAAGATAACGGGATGGGAGCTTGAGAGGTACCTCAAGAGGTGCTGAGGGCTATAAACAGTTACATTAAGGCTTTCTCTAAGGCAGCATCCGGCTGGCGAGGAGACAGATTTATATCATATCCGCCAGCAAGATGATCCACATGAGCCGACATGAAGGGAAAAATAACCCGGTGATACTAACCGATTCGACCCTAGAGGGCTTCGTGAGGGAGAACAGGTGGGCCATCATCGACTGCTGGGCATCCTGGTGCCCCCCATGCAGAGCCCTAAGCCCGATAATAGACCGACTGGCGGAGGACCACGGAGAGGTCGCCTTCGGAAAGCTGAATGTGGATGAGAACCCCGAGACGCCTAGAAGATACGGGATCATGGCCATCCCAACCCTCCTATACTTCAGGGATGGGAGGCTCGTAGACAGGACTGTAGGCCTGCTCCCAAGGGAGGCCCTGAGGGAGAGGGTCAAGAGGCTCCTGGGACGATTCGGCGAGGGGGAGAGGCCTGAATAACGCCCATCAGATGCCCCAATGGGTTTGAGACCTTCTAAGGCCACCCTTTATGCTACGCATTTTTGGCATAGTTTATCTGGAGGTCGGCTATCATGGCCCTAAGCCTCCTCGCCTCCGCCTCTTGAAGGCGAGGTGCGAGCCTATCGGCCATGAAGGCCGCACAGTCTATCGCTATGGCAGCCTTCCTCATATCCTTCTCAACCTCCCTCCTCCCAGGGATGAGGCGGAGCCCCATATACTGCCAGGCCTTTGCGGCGAGGACCCCTATAAGGATGCCTAGGAGCTGGTCTATATCCAGGGCGGAGAGGTCTATTGGACCACCCTCCTCATCCATCGACCCCTCCATGCTGCCACCTCCACCAGCCACCTTATATCTCATATTTAGATAAGCTTCTCTCGTGGTGCGAGTGTCCGAGAGGTCGTTGCTAAGGCTTACGGGCAGGGCTTTCAAGGCAGGAGGGTTTGAGAAGGCGGTTCTCCCCATAGGCTCCACCGAGTACCACGGAGAGCACCTTCCACACGGGACCGATACCCTGGTCGCAGAGGCCCTGGCAGAGGCGGTGGCCGAGAGGGTGGAGGGGCTGCTCCTCCTCCCCACCCTCCCCTACGGTATGAGCAGGCACTACGCCTCCTTCCCCATGGCCATCTCCCTAACGACGGAGACCCTGATGAGGGTTCTAAGGGAGATCTTCCAATCCCTGTTGGGTCATGGGATAAAGAGGCTGCTCATAATCAACGGGCATGACGGGAACATACCCGCCATAGACGCAGCGGCCAGGGAGTTCAGAGCCGAAAACCCTGAGATGAGGATAGCCGTGCTCGAGGCCTGGTGGGAGACGGCGGTTAGGCTTCTCCCAGAGGGGACCTTCGAGTCCTGGGGAGGGCTTGGACACGGCGGGGAGGGGGAAACATCCATGGCCCTAGCCATCGCCCCCGAACTCGTCGAGATGGAATATGCGAGGGGCATAACCCCGAAGCTGCCCATACATGTACAGGTGAAGTGGAGGTTCGACGAGTTGACGCCCTACGGCGTAACCGGTGACCCTACGAGGGCATCTGCTGAGAAGGGAGAGATGATGATGAAGGCCCTCGTCGAGCTTCTAACATCCTTCATAAAGGAGATGGATGAAGGAGGCTGGGAGATTTAAGGATCTCCAAAGGGGGAGATGGAGCCTCATCCAGGGGAAGCTGGATATACGCCCTCTCAAACGGGAATAGGATGGTCAACGGCCCCCAATCTATGATAAGAGAAGGCGCGATCCCAACACCATGATAACCCCGAGAAAATTAGGCAACTCACAGGAACGGTTATTTAGGTCTATCTGCGAATGGAGGCTGTGAAGACATGCCTGACTTAAGGCTTGAAGATGGAGAGCAGAGGATCTTCTTTAGGGCGGGAGGGGAGTGGTGCTATCTTTGGACGCCCCACACCTTCTCCGCCGAAGGAGAAACCCCGGTTGTCATCCATCACCACGGGGCTCGGGGATATGTAAGGGAGGGCTCCGCGGACTGGCTCGAGGAGGAGAATAAGATCTCCCTGCTGAGGGCAGTCATGGAGGGGGGAGACTGCGCCATCGCCGGCTCCCACGCCTGCGGAGACCACTGGGGGAACCCCTCCGCCGTAGAGGCCGATATGGCCCTCTTCAATGCCCTTTCCACAGTCCCGGGGCTGGACATGGGCAGGGTGGGGTTGATGGGTGGAGGGCTTGGCGGAGCCCTGATATGGAACATGGTGATCGGGCCTCTCTCGGGGAGGGTTAAGGCTGTCGCTGTGATGCAGGCCGTGGCCAGCCTGGAGGCGGTGATAATGGGGAGGAGGTTCAAGGCCCCGTGCCTGAGGGCCTACGGCCTACCTGAGGAGACATCTGATGGGGAGGCTATTGAGAGGATAAGGCCCTACGACCCCCTCTCCAGGCTCAGGAGGCTCACCCCGCCCGCCCCTATGCCCAGGACGGCGATCTATCACGGCGCAAGGGATCATAACATCCCACCAGAGGATCATGCGATCCCCCTCTGGAACGCGTTGAAAGGGCTGGGTGGAGAGGCAGCCCTAGAGCTCTTCCCAGAAGTTGAGCATAACGTCTACACGTTGGGAAAGCCCCTAGAAGACCGCCTAAGGGGCTTCTTCAGGTCATCCCTCTAAAATTTTGAGGCGACCGCATAACAGAGCCTGAAAGGCCTCGAAATTTTATCTACCATAAAGGGTCACTGTTAAAGAGGTGAATCCAGACGGAGAGGTTGAAGCTCCTCAAGATATACATCCTCGCGGATAACCTGGTCATGTCACCTAATCTTCAAGGCCATTGGGGCCTATCCTTCCTCGTCGAGACGGTCGACGGAAGGGGGGAGAGCCACAAGCTTCTCTTCGATACAGGTGGAGACAAGAGATCTTTGATGCTTAACATCGAGAGGTTGAAGGTGGACCTCGAGGATGTTGAGGGCATAGTCCTAAGCCACGGGCACGCTGACCACACGAGTTCAACGGTGGAGATCGTATCCTCGACCGGCGGAGTGAAGGTCTACGCCCATCCCCACACCTTCCTCCAGAGATTCTATCTCGACCCTCAAGGGAAAAGGGAGAGGGGCGGGGTTCCCGAGGAGGAGGGGCTTGAACACATAGAACGGGCTGGGGGAGAGGTGGTCCTCTCAGCCGAGCCTTTAGAGGTTTCACCGGGATGCTGGACCACTGGGGAGATACCTAGAGGCTCCTTCGAGGACATCTCGCCTCCCCTCGAAGGGGGGAGGAGGACCATCGTCGTCGACGGCGTGGAGGTGGAGGACAGGATCCTGGACGATCAAGCCCTCCTGGCGGATGTGGAGGGGGTTGGCCCCATCCTCTTGACAGGCTGCGCCCACGCGGGCATAGTGAACACCCTATTCCAAGCCAGGAGGATCTGGGGCTTGGAGGGGATCCACGGCCTCATAGGGGGGATGCACCTCCTACGAAGGCCCGACGCCTACATTGAGAGGACTCTGGAGGCCCTTAGGGGGTTCAGGCCCTCCCTCCTCTCCCCATGCCACTGCACAGGATTCAAGGCGACGGCGATGATCTTGAGGGCCTTCCCCGAAGCCTTCGTCCTAAACTTCTGCGGCCGCGTTATAGAGCCTGGGAGGGCTCCTGAAACCAGCATCCTCTAGCTACCAAGGCTCCCTCTTGAGCCCTAAAAGCCATGCGAAGATGTTGGTGAGGAGATGGATGGGGATGGTGAAGATGAGGATCGCGGCCACCCTCTCGACCTCCTGGGGGGGAGGGGCGAGGTGGGAGAGGGCTACGGCCGCGGCGATGAAGCCTAGCTGATCGGCTATGGGGAGGGGGGCGCCAGGCCTCAATCCGATCCTCCTCTTCAGAAAAGAGACGGCCAGGTCTCCTAGGACCGCCCCAAAGGCCATTAGGATCCCCCTAAGCGGCTGCATCTGCATAACCCCAACCGCCGAGCCCGCCAGTAAGCCTGAGAAGAGGCCCCGGATGGTCTTGTGGCCGCCGAGGAGGGGTCGGCCATCCCTCCAGGCCCTCCCCCCATCCAGGGGGGCTCCTCCCCCAAATAGGACGGGGGCCGCGTTGGCCACATAGGCTGGAAGGTATAGATATATGGTCTCGGCGATCCAGAGTGCCTCAGGCGTCAACAAGCCAATTCAGCCTCTATGAGGCCGGTCTCCCCAATGGCAAACCTGCACGTCCTCCCCTGATGATGGGGCTTCTCGAGGGTCGCTTGGCGAACCCCATAGACCTGGGTCTTCTCCAGCCTGATTATCATATCGGACCAGTACTTGAGGAGCCTCTCAGCGACGAGCTCCACCTGGGAGGCACCGGTTCCTGGTACGCCATGGACCTGGCCTGTCAGGAGGACCGCCGCCCCAAACCCCCTGGCCATCTCTGATAGGAAGCCCAACTGCCTGTTAAGCTCTTTGTTGGCCCTGAAGGTCTCCTCCGGGTCACCCGCATCAAGGCGATATAGGCCCGTGATCGAGTCGACGACCACGGGAGTGGGCCTCCCCGGGAGGAGCATCGAAAGCCCCTCAACCATCTCGGTCTGCTCCCTGAAGCTGTTCGGCCTCACGATTATCAACCTTTGGAGGAGGCCCCCATCACCCCGGGCCATCTGGATTAGACGGCGGGTAGAGAGACCATGATCCGCATCGATATAGAAGGCCTTCCCCTTCACATCCCTCCGAAGGTATCCCAAGGTGCAGGCGAGCGCGAGGATCGTCTTCCCCGTGGCCGCCTCTCCATATATGAGGGAGACCTCTCCAAACCTGAAGCCTCCATCAAGAATCACATCGAGGAGGGGATAGCCTGTAGATAGCCTTCTCTCCAACGTGGCTTCAATAAGATCAACGGTTTTAAATATAAATAACCTCTTAATGCTGGTGAAAGGCCTCTAGGTGATCTGCTTAATAATCCCATCATAGGCCCTTCACCTCCTTCGACAGCGAAGATGAGGATATCTTGCCCTATAATTCTATACCCATATATAAAGAAAAAAATAAAATATAGGATAAGAAGCTTGCTGAGAATCTTCACCTATATGAGAATAGGAATAAACACAATTATTCATTTATTCCTCTTGAGGCTCCTCTGGGAAGGCCATTAAGATATGGGTGTCTATGAGATTAGGGCTGGCCGAGGTCAACCTGTTGAGGGGGGTCTTGACGTTCATCTTCTCCTCGTAGGGCATACCTCCTCAGCCCCGCTATGAGGATCACACGGCCGTCGTCGAGATGTCAGAGTTCAAAGGGGGAATGCTAGGGAGACCTTGAGAGGCCGAGGCTCTCCAACCTTAACCCCTGTGGACCAGCAGGTGGTTGGTGTACTTCCTAGCCACGGCGCCCAGGGCTAGGGCAGTGGTGAGGATTGTGAGTGAGGCCACTATCGGGTCGAGGCTTATGCCCAAAGGCGTGTAGTTTAGGAGGAGGCCGACCGATGGGATAAGGGCTAGGCTTAGGCCTATGGATAGGGCGAGCCTCTCCAGCTGGGTATGGCCACCCCCCCTCGGGTAGAGCAGTTCCATTAGGGAGGCCCCTGGGAGGTAGAGGATGCAGATCGGGCCAAAGATATACCTGAAGAGGAGGAGCTGGGGAGTCCAAGAGGAGGCATATATCGAGATATCGGTGGTGATGACCGTGAGGAGGAGGGCCCAGAACCAGGCTGATCTCGAGCTGAGTAGGAACCTGAGGAGGCTCTCCGGAGGAGATGGATCCATTATCTTCAACTTCCCCTCCATCCTCAGCCTGTAGACCGCTCTAGCCGCCTCATACCTCCTCAAGCCTTTCCTGGATACCTCCTCTACAAGCTCTTCTAGGGTGACCTCTCTATCTCCTAGGAGGCTCAATATCTCCTCTGCCACCTTATCCACCTCTATGGGGTCTTCGGGGCTGTAACATTTATCCAGAGCTGTAGCCACCTCCCATGATATCTTAATCTTCCCTCCTCTAGGATCCATAACTCGAAGATCAGCTTAGAGTTCTCCGTCGGCTTTGGAATGGTAAGGTCGAGGGGGATGGTCTCGCTGTGACCATGGGGTAAGATGGTCTCATATTCGGCTATGACCTCCCCCTCTGCGGGGTTCCTTTCGTCTATGGAAGTTGACTTTTCACCAAGCTTTATCAGCGTTACATAGTACATCACCCGACCCTCGTGGTTCCCTAGGTAGAGGTGGAGTCTAAAGGATTCGTTTACGTGGACGCTCATTGGGTAGTCCCCGATCTCCATCTCTGGGCCCAGAACTCCAAGTTCGGAGAATTGCTCGGTTCCCCCCCAAGGCCTGAGGGTTTGGGAGGCTATTAATACCCCCGTTGCCAAGATCAGCGTTACAGCCGCCAACCTAGCTTCCTCATCTATCAACTCCGCTTAACCCTCCATCCCCTTCTCATTCTGAGCCATAGACTCCAGAAAAGGTTGGGCAGATAGAGGTATGTGAGGATGGAGCCGGCCGCCGTGAGGATCACCGT